>JBHEOS010000099.1:0-5537 GCA_046260695.1 Gammaproteobacteria bacterium | reverse complement strand
GCGCATACAGGGCGCCCCAGGCCAGGCGCGAACGTAGATCCGGCAGGTGCAGGGCGAGCTGTTCCGGGGCCAGCGACGCGGCGCTCAGCAGGCGCCCACCGGCGTCGCGCAGACGGTTGTAGAGGTGGAACAGCGCCTCCTCCCAGGCGGTCTGCCCGGCGATGGCCTGCACATCGTCGATCGCGACCAGCGGGTACTGTTCGAGCCCCTCCAGCACCGCGGGTTCGTGCCCGGCCAGTGCCTTCAACGGGACATAGGCGCCGGGGGCCTCCGCGGCACGGCAGGCGGCCTGCAACAGGTGGGTCTTGCCGGTGCCGGCGGCCCCGGTCAGAAACAGCATCCCGGGTACTGCGGTCTGGGCCAGCTGGCGCACGGCGGCGAGCGCCTCCGGGTTGGGACCGGCGACGTAGTTGTCGAACTGCGAGGTCGCCGGCAACCGCAGCGCCAGGGCCAGTTGGGGACCGGTCATGGGAAGCGACCCGAACCGTGTTTCTTGTTCCAGGCCCGCCAGCCCCAGGTCCAGACATAATCGAGGCCGCTGAGCACCGTGGTCGCCAGCACCGTGTAGACCAGGATGTCCAGCCAGCCGGCCGGCAGGGTCTGCGCGCCATAATTGAACAGCTCGGCCACCACCAGCAGCAGCTGGCTCAGGGTATTGAGCTTGCTGACCACCGAGGGCGAGGCCTCCAGGCGCTCGACCAGGGCGTTGTAGAGGATCGCGCCGACCAGGATCACCAGGTCGCGGCCGATCACCAGGGCGGTCAGCCAGACCGGCAGCAGACCCTGCCAGGTCAGGGCGAGGTAGCAGCTCACCAGCAGGGTCTTGTCGGCGATGGGATCGAGCAGGCCACCCAGGCGGCTGTGCCAACCGAACTGCTTGGCCAGAAAACCGTCGAGGGCATCCGAGACGCCGGCAATCACGAACAGGACCAGCCCCCAGCCGTAACGCTCGCTCAACAGACAGGCGATGATCGGCGGCACCAACAGCAGGCGCGCCACGGTGATCAGATTGGGGATGTCGCTGGCCCGCACGGGTCCGCCGCTCAATACCGCAGTCGGTACACGGCCACGCCCCCGGGCACAGGACCACCGGATCGGTCGGCCTCCAATAACCCGCCGGGGACCAGGGCCCGCTCCAGGCCCGCGGCGCCGCCGGCCACCTCGACCCGGAAATCGAGGGCGCGGCCGTGTGCCGCCACCAACTCGGCGTGGCGCACGGGGCCGAGTCCGCTCAGATAGTCAATGATACGCGCAGACTCTGCCAGGCCGGCGACGCCCTCCACGCGCAGGCGCAGGCCCTCCAAGCCCTGTGGCGCCGGGCGGTCCGCCGCGGCCGGCAGCAACCGGGCCGCGGCCTGGGTCATGCTTTGATCAAGCAGGTCCGACAGCGCCGCGGCCCGGCCCTCCCAACGGCTGTCGCGGCCGGCATAGCGCAGGGCCCAGCGACCGCTCCAGCCGTCTGCCGCGCGGGTCAGGCTGCCCACCAACACCGCCGGCGTCGGGTAGCGTTGCGAGGCCCGCTGCACGGATACCAGGTCGCCGGCGGCGATACCGGTGAAACTTACCCGCGACTGATCCTCCAGATCGAACAGCGGCAACAGCAGGTTCAGCGCCGCACGGCGCGCGGCCGCGCGGAGCTCTACGAGCAGCGGGTCGGCGTCCTCCGCACCGAGCAGGGTGCGGCGCTGGCCATCGTCGACGGCCAGCCAGAGCAGCAGCGGCGGACGTGCCCGCCCCCACAGCTCCAGTCCCTGCTGGCGCAGCCGCGCCTCCAGCGCGGTCGCGTCGAAACCGGCCCGCAGCATCAAGTCACCGACGGCCTCGCTGCCCTCATATTGGTACTGCTGGAGATACTGACCGGCCTCGGCCAGCAGCGGCGTGACCGCCGCCTGCTGCGGCAGCTCCGGGTCGCCACTCACACGCACCAGCACCTCGGCGAGGGCCTGGCGCACCGCCTGCTGGCGGGCCGCCTCGCCGCGGTCGGCCACCGGGACGATCGCCTCGTGTATAGCGGCGCTCGCCAGACGCGGCAGACCGGCCAGCAGCAGCAACAGACCGGCCAGCAGCAGGCGCGCGCCGCCGACCCTCGTATCCATCCAACCCATGGTTACCTCGAACCTGCGTGTGAACACGCCACCCCGGTGCAAACAAATCCACGACAGCGGCGGCGTCCGCGGTAAAATACCACAGTCCTCGGGGCCAAGCCCCGGCCAACGCCTCTGCCAACGCCTCTGCCAGCACCTGGAGCCCCCGTGAATCACAAGCCGAGCAACCCCCGCGCCGCCCTGAGCTACCGCGATGCCGGTGTCGACATCGACGCCGGCGCTGCCCTGGTCGACCGCATCAAGCCGGCCGTGGCCCGCACCCGGCGGCCCGGCGTACTCAGCGGCCTGGGCGGCTTCGGCGCGCTGTTCGAACTGCCGGTGGATCGCTACAAGCATCCGGTGCTGGTCTCGGGCACTGACGGTGTGGGCACCAAGCTCAAACTCGCCATCGAGCTGAACCGCCACGACAGCATCGGCATCGACCTGGTCGCCATGTGCGTCAACGATATCCTGGTCACCGGCGCCGAGCCGCTGTTCTTCCTCGATTACTACGCCACCGGCAAGCTCGACGTCGAGGTCGGCGCCAGCGTCATATCCGGCATCGCCGCCGGCTGCGAACAGGCCGGCTGCGCCCTGGTCGGCGGCGAGACCGCTGAGATGCCGGGCATGTACGCGGCCGGCGACTACGACCTGGCCGGCTTCTGTGTCGGCGTGGTCGAAAAAGACCGCATCATCGACGGCCGCGCGGTGCAGGCCGGCGACGCGCTGATCGGCCTCGGCGCCAGCGGCCCGCATTCCAACGGTTATTCGCTGGTGCGCAAGATCGTCAGCGTCAGCGGCGCGGATCTCAACGGCGCCTTCGACGGCGCCACCCTGGGCGAGCGCCTGCTAGCACCGACACGCATCTATGTAAAACCCCTGCTCAAGCTGATGGAGACGGTCGAGGTGCACGCGCTGGCGCACATCACCGGCGGCGGTCTGCTGGAGAACATCCCGCGGGTGCTGCCGGACAATACCCGCGCCGTGATCTCCGCCAGCGCCTGGCAGCGACCCGCCGTGTTTGACTGGCTGCAGGAACAGGGCAACGTCGCGGACAGCGAGATGTACCGCACCTTCAATTGCGGCATCGGCATGGTCCTGGTGGTCGCCGCCGCGCAGGCCGACAGCGTGCTGCGGCAGCTAAGCGCCGCCGGCGAACGCGTCTGGCGCATCGGGCAGATCGAGACCGGCGCCGGTGCTCCGCGCGTGGACATGGTCGACTGAGAAAGCGCGCAGCCTGGCACAATGCACATTCCAGCAACGCGACCTCCCGATGCGCCCCGCCGATGAAAAAACTCGCCATCGTCATCCTGATCTCCGGTCGCGGCAGCAACATGCAGGCGATTCTGGCGCAGGCCGCGCGCGGTGAACTCGCCGTCGACATCCGCGCCGTGATCAGCAACCGCCCCGATGCGCCCGGACTGGCGGCAGCCCGTGCCGCCGGCGTGCCTACCGAGGTCATCGATCACCGTGGACACGCCAGCCGCGACAGCTACGACCACGCGCTACAGACCGCCATCGACGCCTATGCGCCCGCGCTGGTGGTGCTCGCCGGTTTCATGCGCATCCTCACGCCCGGCTTCGTGCGCCACTACGCGGGCCGGCTCATCAACATCCACCCCTCGCTGCTGCCGGCCTTCCGCGGCCTGGACACCCATCAACGCGCACTCGCGGCCGGCGCGCAGGAACATGGTGCCAGCGTACACTTCGTCACCGAGGAGCTCGACGGCGGTCCGGTGATCGCCCAGGCCGTCGTGCCGGTACACCCCGGCGAGTGCGCGGACAGCCTGGCGGCGCGCGTGCTGGATACCGAGCACCGGCTGTATCCGGCCGTGATCGGCTGGTTCGCCGCGGGCCGCTTGGGTTATCGTGACGGAATGATCTATCTGGATGGTCAAGCGCTGCGCGAACCGCACCGGCTGCGGGCACAAGACCGGGAGGCCGCGTCATGAATCGCATCATCGCCAGCGGGTTGCTGTGTCTGGTCACACTCGCGCTGGCGCCGGCGCCGCAGGCGGACACCCTGCCGCCGGATTTCCAGTCGCTGTATGCGATCAGCCTGAACAATTTCGTCATCGGCGAATCCCGCATCGAGCTCGCGGCCCAGGCGGATGGCCGCTACCTATACCGTTCCAACACCCGCTCCGTCGGCGTGGCCCGGCTGTTCCGATCCGACCGGGTCCAGGAATCCAGCCTGTTCATCCTCCACCGCGGACACATCCGCCCGCTGGAATACCGCTTCGACCACGCCAGCAGCAAAAAGGGCCGGCAGGCCTTTCTCACCTTCGACTGGAAGGCGCGCACGGTTGCCAATACGGTGGAAGGCCACACCTGGGAGATGGACATCCCCGCGACCGCGCTCGACAAGCTGGTGGTGCAGATCGCCGTGATGATGGATCTGTCCGCCGGCCGGGAACAGCTCACCTACGCCATCGCCGACGGCGGCAAGCTCAAGGAATACCATTTCGCGATCGTCGGCCGCGAGACCGTCAAGGTTCCTGCCGGCGAATTCGAGGCCGTCAAGATCGAACGCCTGCGCAAGGACAACGACCGCACCACCCACCTCTGGTGCGCGCCCGCGCTCGGCTATCTGCCGGTGCGCATCGAGCAGATCGAACATGAGGACGGGGTGACGTATCTGAGCGAGTTGAAACAGACCTCACTCGGCGAGGCGCCGGCGACTGACGGAATCAAGGCCGAATAAACCTGACGCGATTCCACAGCATCTTTGCGCCGAACAACAAGCACCGGGCTTGATAAGGCCGGCAGTCTTGCCAGGTTGTTGTTCCATCGCAACCTCCATGTTGCATCGGGAAAACAATGAACCTGTTTTTGTATGCGGTATCCGAACAAACGCCGCAGGTGCGGCATAAGCACCCGGAATGGCCCCCGCCAACGCATTGGGAGAAAAACGGAAATGACTTCGATCACGAGCTACACCGCTCGAGCGGTTTTGTTTTGCCGCTCTAGCGGCCGACTCATACGTTATGCACAAATATGATCTGGCGAATTCTTAACCCGATATCAGCCCTGTTGTTAGTTTTCTTGCTGCTTGCGGTGCTGGCCGACTTTGTGGTGTTTGCCTTGGTAGAGTACGGGCGCCAAGGTGTGGAATTTGTCGGTTGCTATGCATACGATGCAATGCTTATTGGATTTGAGTGCCAGGGCTTTGCTGGGAGCACGATTGTTACTGCTTGGCTAAACTGGCCTCTGTGGTTGGTGTTTGCGCCAATGTTTGCAGTTTTCAGTCTTAAGGCATTTGCTGTCGCTGTGCTGGTCTGGTTGCCACTGATAGTCTACATCCTCTCATTGGTTAAACTGCGTAGGTTGATCAATGCATAACCAGCGCCTGCAGCGGACAAAGCCTTACTGTCCCCCTTTTTGCCGGTGGCAAAAAGGCCGCCATCAAACCTTCGCGCGCTGAGGCGGGCGTTAGGGCGCACAAAGCCACCT
>JBHEOS010000098.1:0-5571 GCA_046260695.1 Gammaproteobacteria bacterium | reverse complement strand
ATCGTATCTAGCATACGCATCAAGTAAATCTACGATGAACTGAGTGTCGTAGGATCTTCCATCAAGGAAGCATACCCCATAGTTCGGGGGACTTATTCTGAATGACTGCCTAAACTCCGTCGTTGAATCTCTCTCAAAAGATTTAACAAGTGACCCGCGGTGCGTTCGTTCAAACCCCTCGCTCGGCCCAGCTCTCAGAACAAATCTTCCCGCATCATCAAGTGGTAATCGATTATATCCAAGCGCTCTGAGTTGATCGATATTATCAGGCTCAATTATCAAATAAGTATGACCGCCTATATCAAATGGGCCCACAGGAACCTCTGCTAACAAAACCCTCAACCCCAACGGATCCACCAACCCCACCGGATTCCCGCCGACATACGCATACGTATTAACCCCACCCCTCAGCCCGATCGGATCACTGGTCTGGTACCGCCCGGTGCTCGGGTTATAGTCGCGGAAATAGTTGTAATAAGTCCCCGTCTCGGCATCCGCGTACTGGCCCGGGAACCGCAGGTTCAGGGTGAGGCGCTGGGTGCGGATCATGGCTTCGCCGAAGGGGCTGTAGTCGGCCTGCCAGACGGTGTTCTGATCGCTGTCGGTCACCGCACGCGGGGTGCCCAGGTGGTCGGTGTGGATGGCATAGATCGTCCGGCCTTCCAGTTTGGCCACCGGTCGGCCATTCAGATAGAGGTACTGGGCGGTGATCCTGCCGCGCTCGTCGGCTTCCGCCGTCAGGCTGTGGCCGTCGTACAGGTAATAGGTGATCTTGGGTTGTTTGCTGGGGGTGTGGACGACCTTCTTGATCCGTTCGCCGAAGCCGTTGTAGGCGTATTCGGCAATCAACCGGTCGCCTTGATAAACCTCGACCGGGCGCTGGTCGGTGTTGTAGGCGTAGCGCAGGTCGCCGCTTTGCGCGGGGCTGCCGGTTTCGTTGTAGGTGTAGGTCGCGTTTTTGACCTGGCCGTTGCTTTGCTCGATTTCCAGCAGGCGGTTGCCCTCGCCTTCCTTGGCGTAGCGGTACTTCATGTTCTATAACACACGCCGGAAGTGGCAAATGGCATTTATCCTCTGACCACCTTCATGAAATAGTAGACAATCAAACCTATCATCAAATAGAACACTATATTTAAGCCTATTGCCGCACCCCACACATATATAACGTCACCCAGAGGCCGCTTTTCTGCTCCTAAAGACATGAGTGCGATAGAGCCTGGCCAAAAAATAAGGATCAATACATCATTCAATACTCTCCCAAATATCAAGACTAATGCAGGCATTACAAGAGATGCAAAACCCCACTTTAACAAATATGTAGTCATCAAAAACTCCGATACATTGAATACCGAAACTTTCTAGGGAAACTCTGAACATTTACCGCCGTGCAACACACGTCACGCGTTGATGCCGTAAATCAGCTCGAATTTCGTATTTCAGGCCAGCCCATCGCACTATTACCTCACCGAATTGGCCATTTCCTGGCCGTTCGGTGTACTGCAGGCGCACTACGCCTGCGCCAGTCGCAACAACCGTCGCTTCGATAGCACGATGTTCACCAGCGCGAACGCCGCGAACAGGTGATTGGCGTTCTTATCCAGGCCACGGTAGCGGACCTTGGTAAAACCGAACTGGCACTTCAACACCCGGAACACATGTTCCACCTTGGAACGCACCTTCGACTTGGTGCGGTTCTTCCGTTTGTCCTCTTCAGTCAACGGCGCATTGCGACAGCCTTTGGCGTGCGTGAAGTCCTGTGCCTGCGGCGCGTGTTCCGCCAGCACCTTGTCCTGACCGGTGTACGCCGAGTCACCCCACACCCGTGTCTCCTCGCCGTGCAGCAGATCCGCCAACGCCTGTGAATCGTGCACGTTCGCCGCCGTCACGGCCGCCGAATGCACCAGCTTATTGTCGCTGTCCACGCCGATGTGCGCCTTCAGACCGAAATACCATTGGCTGCCCTTCTTGGTCTGGTGCATCTCCGGATCGCGCGCGCCGTTCTGGTTCTTGGTCGAGGACGGGGCGTTGATGATGGTCGCGCCCACGATCGTACCGCGTGCGACCTTCAGCCCCTTCTCCGCCAGATGCTCATTGACCAGCCGCAGCAACTCAGCCCCAAAATCATGCGCCTCCATCAGATGCCGGAAATGCAGAATCGTGCTCTCGTCAGGGGCCGGCTCATCGCCCAGATCGATCCCGGCAAATGCCCGCATCGCCGGCACATCGTACAGCGCCTCTTCCATGGCCGGGTCCGACAAGTTGTACCAGTGCTACATAAAATAGATGCGCAGCATGCGCTCCAGACCGATCGGACGACGTCCCGCTCCTTGTGGGTTGGGATAATACGGCTCCAGCGCATTGATCAAAGGCTTCCACGGCAGCACCTGATCCATCTCACTCAGAAACCGTTCCTTACGGGTCTGCTTGTGATGCTTATCAAAGCCGCTGCTGAAGCTCTTCTGGCGCATGGTCTTGTCCTATATCGATGACTGCGTGCATTATCTCACGACAGAGAAATTAATCAGACCTTCCTTAGGGCATACGATTCCACATGGGTTTCACCCAAAGGGTACAAGAGCCCATAGTGGATCGGAGCACCCACGAGGGGCATCGTGATCCTTTAGGGCAGGACCGGCTGGCATGTTTGCCGGCCTGCCGCCTACTTCGAGGCATGCACCAGTTGCGCCATGATCTGCTCGGCATGGGTGAGCAAGTCCTCGACCGCCTCGGTGGGTTCGAGTCCGCGCTCGGGACGGAACACCAGCAGTGCACTGTCCCGCAGCTCGACGTAGGTGCCGGGGGAGGACATCACCTGGCGGATGAGCCCGGTGCTGAGGCAGGCCTGTACCCGCTTGGCGTCGTCGCCGTAGACGCGATAGTGCCTGGCGAATTCGACGTCGAGTCCGGCGACGTCGAGTTCGTGGTAGTCCGCCACAAGATAGCGCTCCAGGTAGTCGCCCGGGGTGAGGGCAAGATTGGGCTGCGCGGCGGCGACTTCGTCGTACCGACGCAGGATCGCCAGGGTGTGGCGGTGCTCGACGTAGTATTCGGGCGCGGCGGTGTGGCTGTAGTCAAACAGTTTGACGTGGTAATCACCATGGATGCCCGTCATCACGTTCCATTCCTGGCGGTTGGCGCCGCGCCGCAGATAGACGAATTCGTGCCGGTTGAGGATGGCCGATACCGCAGGTGCGAACTTGAGGCCGAGGCGCTGAGCCAACGCGACCATGTCCTGCTCGCGCGCGGTGTGAGCGGCAGGTTCGCGCACGAAGCGCTGGTCCTGCATGCGGGTCGCGAAAGGATGCGGGGTGAAGGGGTGGAAGCGCTCCAGCCCGTGGATCTCGAACGGACGATCCTGATGCACGTGTTCCTCCTGCAGTTCGTGCAGGTATTCCATCGTGGTGCGGTCGATGATGTGGCTCGACTCATTGAGCGTGAGGCTGACGCCAGTGCGTTCCGGCACCCTTGCGAGCGCGCGATCAAGCGGCAACAGGTTGAATCCGGTGAGCGAGCCGAGCGACAGCTGCGTCTGCGGACGGCCGCTCGCCGTTTCCTCCTTGGCGCGGATCACGGGGCTGCAGAACATACCGCTGACGGCCGAACCGGTGGTGGCGAGTAACTGGCGGAAGGAGATGCGCCCTGCCAGCACCATGCGCACCGAAGGCGTCAGCAGATAGGTGTTCATCAGCAGTTGTGCGGCCACGCCGATGAGGATGCCGACCAGCAGATCGGTCGCCAGGATCGCGGCGATGGTGACGATGAAGATGGCGAGCTGGTCGAGCCCGATGGCGGCGGTCTTGCTGAAGACTTTGAGCTCGCACAGGCGCCAGCCGACGTAAACGATCACCGCGCCGATCGCCGCCAGCGGGATGCGGCCGATCAGGTCCACCGCAAAGAACAGGAACACGATCAGGAACATGGCGTTGTAGAAGTTAGCCCACAGGGTGCGGCCACCGGCGTCGATGTTGGCGCGGCTTTTCACGCCGCCGGGGATGATCGTCAGCCCGCCGGCGAGGCTGGAGAGCACGTTGGAAATGCCCATCGCGTGCAGCGTGACGTTGGGGCGCGACTTGCGCCGGTAGGGGTCGATCTTGTCGACCGCGCTGATGGTGGCGAGCGATTCGATGCTGTCGATGAGGGTGAGCGTGATCACCATCAAGGCTATGCTGGCCCACAGATCCGGGCGGCCGAACACGGTGTCGAAGGCCGGCAACGTGATGCCGCCTTCAAGGATGCTGTCGGGCATGCGGATGAGATGCTGCGGGGCGAGGTTGAAAACATAGCCCAGCACCACGCCGATCGCGCACACCGACAGCGCCGGCGGGATGCGGCGCAGCGAGGCCAGCCGCGTGCGATTGAGAAAGAACATCAGGAACAGGCAGACCGCGCCGATCAGGAAGATCGAAGGCTCAATACGCTGAAAGCTGTCCGGCAGGTTGCCGATCGTGACCAGCATCGACTTCGCTGGCGGCGCGAGATCGCCTAGCAGAGAGGGAATCTGCTTGATGATGATCATCAGGCCGATTGCGGCGAGCATCGCCTCGACCACTGTCACCGGCAGAAACATCGCTACCAGCTTGCCGGCGCGTAGCCACGACAGCAGGATCATCACGATGCCGGTGAAGAAGATCGCCACCAGGATCAGCGGATAACCGGTGGCGAGGTCGCCGTCGCCCAAGAGCAGCATGCCGGCGAGCAGCGCCGGCGCGAGGCCGGCGGCCGGGCCACTGATAGTGGCGTAGGCGCCGCCGAGGAAAGGAAAAACCAGGCCCGCGATGATCGACGACACCAGGCCGGTCACCGGTGGCGCGCCCGAGGCCACCGCGATGCCGAGCGACAAGGGCAGCGAAACCAGCGCCACTTGCAGGCCGGAAAACAGGTCGTATCGCCAGTATTTCAGCCCGGCAAAGCCATTCTGCGGTTTTTCATCCGGCTTCACTCCAACTCCCCTTTAGTTTTATTGGTCGTCGGCGCCTGCCCAGCGCGCGTGTTGGCGAGCGTCCCGGTGTGTAACCATTTTGATTGAATGGATAATGCCGGGCACAAGTTTCGGGCAACATAAATGCCTTGGGGGGCTGGGTCAAGACACGAAAGGTCCAGACCTGCGGCGCGGGTCTGATGCAGGGGCATGACGCTTGGGCTCCACCTTGCGCGTGTCTTTGATGACCAGGCGTTGGGTCGCGTAGTCCTTTGCGACAACCTCGAACTGCACGTCGTTGCGCCGGCCGTCGGCATCGGTGACCTCCAGGCGGTGCGCCCCCGGCTCGGCGGTCAGCGGTAGCCCGACCACGGCGTACCAACGCCCCTGCGCGCGCGTGACCAGCACACGCGTACCCTGATACTGCGCGCGTGGCGCCGCCTCGGCCGCGCCGAGTTCAATGACCGCGACACCGCCGGGCACGGCCTCGGGCCGCGGCAGTGCGTGCGCAAGCCCAGACAGCAGCAGGCTGGCGATCAAGAGCAGCAGGGGTGAGATCCGTGACATGGCCTGGACCCTATCACGTCGTGGCAGGGCGAAACGTGGCGCCTATCGCGCGCATTTCTCTCTAGGGCCCCGGGCAAACAGGCATT
>JBHEOS010000097.1:0-5566 GCA_046260695.1 Gammaproteobacteria bacterium | reverse complement strand
CATCTAACCAGTGGCTCAGGACCGCAGATGGGATCCTTTCACTCGTCGCCGCGATTGCGTGTGCGAAGTCCAGCCGCTTCGGCAGCTTGACCTGCGGCACCAGCAGGAAGATCGGTGCGGTGACCTGGTTGCGACCGGTCTTCGCGCGCGACGCCACCGCCTGGCCGCGGGTGTTGATGCGGGCCCGGTCGGCGACGAGCAGGCTGGGGCCGCGGCGGCGGTAGACGAACCGCAGGCGCACGCCGCGGCGCCGCTCCCACTCGCCGGGGGTGATCCTGCCGCCGCGCAGGCCGCGGCCGGCGGCGGGCGTGGGGATCGCGAGCCAAAACCCGGTCTTCGAGCGGATCAGGGGGCCGGTGTCGTGGGCACTGACGATGGCGGGCGCCTTCGACCAGACCAGCGCCGCCGCGCCGATGCTGGTGGTACCCTTGGGCCAGGTCTCGGCACGGATGCTCCTGGCGAGCCGTTGCCCGAGCCCCGCGCCCGTGATCTGGCGCCGCCAGTCGGTCTTGAGCTGCCCGCCGGCCTGGCGCATCGCCGTGGTCACCGCGCGTTCGCCCGCCTTGATCTCCGCAGCCATCAGCGCGGCGAGGTCAGGGGTGCCGTCGAGCTTCAGTTTCAAGCTGGCCTCAGATCGACGGTCCAGACGAGCCGCTCGCGGTCGCGGACGGGCTCGCCCTGGATGAGGAACGGCTCGCCGTCGATCTCGATGCGATCGCCTGGACGCGGCGTCAGGACGTCCGCAACGCGCAGATCGACGCGCGTGGTCTCCGACCAGAGGCGCGCCTCGCCGAAGCCGGTGATCTCGTCCGCGCGGCGGGTGACCACGCGAACGAGCAGGGGCGCGCCGCCCTCGGGCATGTAGATCGCGTCGCACGCGATGTTGCCGTCGGCAAAGAGCGCATCCAGCGCCACGGCAACAACGTCCATCACGTCCGCCGCGCCGATCGCAGAACCTGTGGGCGGGTGCAGATCGGCAGCGGGTTGCTCTCGATCTCCAGCCGCACCCATTCATCGCGGTCGCGGTCGGGGATCATGCGCGCGTAGAGCGGCAGGCCCACGGTGTTGACCGTCTCGAAGGTGTCGGCGGGGGCGTAGTAGATCTCGAACAGCCCCTCGACGCCCTCGGGGTAGAAATACGCCTTGTCGGTCGGCACGCCGAAACCGAGCCCGCCCCGGTAGCGGCGGAATGTGATGCCGCCGAAGCTGACCTCCTCGCCCACGCGGCCGCGCAGATCGGCGGCGGCTGCCGTGTTGAGATAGGTCTCGCGCACCTCCTTGTGGGCGACCAGATCGGCGAAGAAGGCCGAGCCACATTCGGCGCGCAGCTGCACCTGACCGGCGGCCAGACCGCCCAGCGTGTCCTCGACGCTCTCGATCAGCGCCTGGCAGCGCTTGCGCAGCGCGCCCGACGCCGGCGATGTATTGTCGAGGTCAAAGTCCACTTCCGCCGCGGGCGTGATGCCGAACTCGGCGTGGTAGTCGATCACCGTGGCCCCGTCCTTGGGGTCTTTGACCACGCCCTGGATGCCGTTGAAGAGGTGGAACTCGAAGGTGGCCTCGGCGTCGTTGCGCAGCCGGCCCAGCTTGCGCGCGACCTCGGCCTGCACCTGCTGCACGGCGGTTTCCGAGCCGAAGTCGCGGATCGCCTGGATTTCCGAGGCCCAGAGCACGTCCTGCTTCTTGAACTGGCGACAGACAAAGGCGCGCATCTCGCGGCGTTCGGGGATCTGGTTGTCATAAGCCGAGCCGCGCTCGGAGAACGGGATCAGCGACAGCGTGCCGTCGCGGCTCTCGATCATAACGGTGCGCGCACGTACGCCGCGGGAACCGAAGAGCCCCGCGCCCGACAGGATCGCAGGCTTGAAGGGGATGTTTTCCAGCGCACGGGTGAGCTCGATGATGGTGAAGGCATCGCCCTCGAAGATATCCATGGTGGCCATGGCAATGTCCTTTCTGTTTGTGCCTCAGCGCAGGAGGATGCCGAGCGCGGTCAGCGCGGCGGTCGCGGTGGTGATCTGCGCCTCGGTGATGCCGTCGGGCCAGGTGATCTCGTGGCGGTTGGCGATTGCGGGGCCACGGACCAGCACCACGGCGGGGGCGTCGGCATCGGTGGCATCGACATGACCCCAGAGAATCCCGGCTGCGTTCTGGCTGCCGTTCGTGGCACCGGGGGTCAGCACGGTGAACTTGCCGCCCGAGGTGATCTTGCCCAGCACGGTGCCGGGGGCGAGCTTGCCGGTGCCGGAAGCGAGCATGACGGTGTCGCGGGTGTAGTCGCGCAGGACTTCCCATGTGAGGAAGCCGCCCGGGTGCGGACCTTCGGTGAATGTGGTCATGGGCGATTATCCTTTCAGCTTGAACGTGCGGGCGATGACATCGCCCCATGGGCGCGTCGTGGGGTTCGGCCCGGGTTGCGGGTGATGCGGCATGATCTGCGGCTCGGCTGCCACGCGCGCGTCCAGCAGGCTGGCGCGCACGGCCTCGAGGCTGGCATCCTCCTCGAGGAACCGGCCCGCCATCTGCGGCTGTCCCGCGAGGCGGCAGAGATCGACCACGGCGCGCGCATGCGCGATGGCCTCGGCGCGGATGGCGGTGGCATCGCGAGCACTGTTGGCGGTGGCAACACTGCTCCGGGGCATGTTCCGGTCGGGAACATGGGGGCCGGGCTCCGGGATGCTTTGAGGATCGGGGGCAGCGTCCGCAGGCTCAGCGTCGAAACTCTTGTGGGCCGCAAGAGTTTCCGGATCCTGCCCGTGCGCGTCCACATCGTTGGCGCCGGCAACGATGTCGGCTGTCGCAGGCGCGTCGTCGGAACCGGCAGGCGCGACCGCCTCAACCAGTTCCGGCGGCGCATTGCGGAACCGCCCGATATCGAAACTGGCGGCGATGCGCACGGGCTCCGCCATGCGGGTGGCAAGCCCTGCGTCCAGCGCCTCAGCGGCATCAAACCAGGTCTCGGCCGCCATCAGCCCCGCGATTTCATT
Source organism: Gammaproteobacteria bacterium (assembly GCA_046260695.1). GTDB lineage: Bacteria > Pseudomonadota > Gammaproteobacteria > Thiohalobacterales > Thiohalobacteraceae > JAHJQQ01. The sequence goes on along the minus strand of JBHEOS010000097.1, from coordinate 2,579 downwards.
CTCGGGCTTACCGGCGCGGGCCGCATAGCCGCGCAGCATGCTGGCCGCGATCTTGTCGAGCGTGCCGGCCATGTCCCGCATGTCCGCCGCCGTGCCCATCACCAGTCCCGAGGGGTCGTGGATCATCAGGAAGGCATTCTCGGGCATGACGATCTCGTCGCCCGCCATGGCGATGTAGCTAGCCGCCGAGGCGGCGATGCCGTCGATCCAGACGGTGACCGTGCCGGCATGGCGGGATAGCGCGTTGTGGATTGCGACAGCATCGAAGACCGAGCCGCCGGGGCTGTTGAGGCGCAGGTCGATCGCGCTGTCATCCGGCAGCGCGCCAAGCTCGGCCAGAAAGCCCCGGGCCGAAATGCCATAGGCGCCGATCTCGTCATAGATCAGCACCTCCGCGCCGCTGTCGCGGGCGCGGATCGTGTGCCAGCTGTTCATGAATTTACTCCTGTGTATTGGCGCTTTTGTTGCCAATGCCTTCGTGTGCCCCGTCTCCCGGATCAGGCCGCCGCGATGGCGTCGCACGCGCGCCCTGCGTCTCGCCGGGGCTGGTGCGGTAGCGCAGCCCGAGGCCCTCGGCACGTTTGGCATCCACCGCGTTCTCGCGGTCGACCTCCTCGACGTCGTAGCCGGTGGCCTCGACCACCTTGCGCCGTGAGGTGATGCCGGCCTCCATCGCCAGCACCTGCGCCTGGATGTCCTTCAATGGGTCGACCCAGTCCCAGCGGGGCGGAATCCACTGCACCATGCGCGCAGCCGCCGGGTCGGGCAGATCCAGCCGGCCGGCCAGTTGCGCGGTCTCCAGCCAGCGCGCCCAGACGGGACGGCAGAGCTGATGCGCGATCACCCCGTGCTGGAGCTGCTGCACGCGGCGACGGAACTCGACCAGTTCCGCGCGCAAGGATGAATAGTTGGCCTGCCGGACATCACCGGTCACCAGGTGATACGGCAGCCCCAGCGAGGCCGAGACCGCGAGCAGGGTGCGGTACTGGAACGCCTCGTAACCGCCGCCCACATCGGCAGGGCTGGAGAACTTCACGTCCTCACCAGGCAGCAGCACCTGCAGGGTGCCGGGCTCAAGGCTGGCCATGGCCGCGCCATCGGGATCCGCTTCCGTTTCGCCCATCATCGGCTCTTCCGGCGCGGTCTTGGTGATGAAGCCTGCGAACATCGCCGCGGTTTTCTTGCGGTCGAGTTCAGCGTCGTCATACTGGTCCAGCAGGAACAGCCGCACCATCGCAGGTGCGATATGCGGCAGGCCGCGGATCTGGCCCGCATCGATGGGGCGGTAGATGTGCAGCACGTCCTCGGCCGGCACGCGCACCGTTTCCGGCACTGCCACGCGCTGATCGGTGCTGTCGCCGGGATGGTTGCGGCGGAAATGATAGGCCACGCGCCGGCCGATCAGATCGAACTCGATCCCGCAGCGGATGCGATTGCCATTGGCGGCTGTGCCCGTCTTCTCGAAGGGCAGCATCTCGGCTTGAAGGAGCTGCATCTGCAGCGGGACCAGCAGACCGTCCTCGGCGCGGCGCGGCCGCATCCGCACGAAACACTCACCCGCGACAAACATCTCGCGCGCGACCATCGCCTGCAGTCCGTAGAAATCGGTCAGCCCGTCGGCGTCCGCCTCGTCGGTCCAGGCGAGCCAGAGCCGCTGGACCCGGTCGCGCAGGTCGGCATCCTCGAGCAGCGAGGACGGCTTGATCCCGTCGCCGACGAGGTTGGCGGCGAAGGCTTCGCAGGCATTGGCAGCATAGCCGTTGGTGACCACCAGTTCGCGCGAGCGCGCCAGCAGCTTTGGCCCGCCCAAGGCGACCAGCGTGTTGATGTTTTCCAGCGGAGGGTTCCAGCCGCGCAGCCGGCGCCGGGACATGGCGCCCTCGAGCCGGGCGCGCACGCCGGCAGGACCGTTCCGGGCGGAACGGCGAAACCTGTCGAACAGCCCCATGGATTACAGCCCCTTCGAAGTCGTCACGCGCACATGGCGCACCATCCGCCGCCCTTCGGCCCCGGCGATCTCCCGATCCAGCGCCTCGATGGCCCGGTCGATCTCGGCCACGCTGCGGTAGTCCACGGTCTTGCCGTCATAGCTGACCCGCGCCACGCCAGAGGACCGCTGCGCAGACAAGGCGTCGCGGCGGGCGCGGAGGTCGGTTATCGACGGCATGTGCGGTTTTCCAGTAGTCTGCGGGGCACGCAGCAGGGAGATTGCCGACGCCCATGAGATCAACAGATGACGGAGCCAGTTTCGTTTATGTGCTCGGCAGCGCACATGCCCGTGGCTACCGCACGTATGTCGGCTGGACCCTCGATCTCTACCGCCGTCTGGCGGAGCATAACTCGGGAACGGGTGCCAAATCGACACGCGGTCGAACGTGGTGCCTGATCTATGCCGAGTGCTTGCCGCATGGATGCCATGCGTCGCGAATGGCATCTCAAGCGCGACCGTTCTCTGCGACGGCGTCTTGCGCGATCGGCGCAGGGCCTTGGGCACTGATCGACAAGGCAGCGACTGATATTGATGCCATGCCGTCGCCGAGATCGTTTTTCGTGTGTTTACAAGCCGGAATGCGTTCCAT
>JBHEOS010000096.1:899-5688 GCA_046260695.1 Gammaproteobacteria bacterium | reverse complement strand
CTTTCTGCAAGGGGCCGAGGCACTGACCGAGCGCAACGGCTATGAGCTGGTCAAATTTTTCTTCCTGCTGACCTTCGCCGCGGCGATCCCGGCGATCATCTCCGGCGGCATCGCCGAACGCGCGCGTTTCTATCCGCAGTTGGTCGCCACCTTCCTGCTGGTTGCCCTGGTCTATCCGTTGTTCGAGGGTATCGCCTGGAACGGGCGCTTCGGGGTGCAGGATTGGATAGAGGCGCAGTTCGGGGCCGGTTTCCACGACTTCGCCGGCTCTATCGTGGTGCATGCCATGGGCGGTTGGCTGGCGCTGAGCGCCGTGCTGCTGCTCGGTCCGCGCCACGGCCGTTACGGCAACGACGGCACGGTGTCCGCGCACCCGCCGTCGAATATCCCGTTCCTGGCCCTGGGCGCCTGGGTGCTGACCGTCGGCTGGTTTGGTTTCAACGTGATGTCGGCGCAGACCGTCGCGGCGGTCAGCGGCCTGGTGGCGGTGAATTCACTGATGGCCATGGTCGGCGGCATCCTGGCCGCGCTGGTCGCCGGGCGCAACGATCCGGGCTTCGTGCACAACGGACCGCTCGCGGGCCTGGTGGCGGTGTGCGCCGGCTCCGATGTGATGCATCCGCTCGGCGCGCTGGTGACCGGGGCCGTGGCCGGCGGGCTGTTCGTCTGGACCTTCACCCTGGCCCAGAACCGCTGGCGGATCGACGACGTGCTCGGGGTCTGGCCGCTGCACGGGCTGTGCGGCGCCTGGGGCGGTATCGCGGCGGGAATCTTCGGCAGCCAGGCCTTGGGCGGTCTGGGTGGCGTGAGTCTCGGCGCGCAGTTGGTCGGTACCGGCCTGGGCGTCGGGATCGCGCTCGCCGGCGGGTTTCTGGTGTACGGGCTGATCAAGGCGTTCATGGGCCTGCGCCTGACTCAGGAAGAGGAATATCAGGGCGCGGATCTGAGTATCCACCGTATCCGGGCGACGCCCGAATACGATCGCTGAAGCGCGCGTCACGGCACAGCCCTTGCTACTGCCTGGATAACGGGCCGATTCCGTCGGGAGTCCGACGCGGCCCAGACAGATCTTCCGATCACCAGGCAGGATAGGTATGCAGAGATTGCAAGGCATGCTGTTGTTTGCCGTGCTCTGGATTTCAGGGGCGCACGCCGACGCGGTGAATGAGGCCATCCAGGCGCAGCTGCAGGCGGGCAAGCCGGCGGCGGCGTGGTCGCTGGCGCAGGCGCATCTGGACGCGCGGGCCGGCGAGCCGGCGTTCGACTTCGTGGCCGGCCTTGCCGCCCTGGAGGCCGGGCAGCCGCAGCACGCGGCCATGATCCTGGAACGCGTGTTACTGATGCAGCCGGGCCATCAGCGCGCCCGCCTGGAACTGGCACGCGCCTATTTCCTGCTCGGCGACTACGCCGCGGCACGGCGGGAATTCCAGGCCGTGCATGCGGCCGGGCCGCCGCCCAATGTACGCACCCGGGTCGAGCGGTTTCTGGCCGAGATCCAGCGCCGCGAGTCGGCCACGCGGACGCAGATCAGCGCGTATGTGGAGCTGCGGCCGGGCTGGGACAGCAACGTCGCCAGTGCCACCGCGGACAGCAGCATCGAGATCCCCGCACTCGGCGTGGTCACCCTGAGCGACGCCAGCCGCGCGCGCAGCGACCGCTTCCTGGACAAGCATGCCGGCGTGACCCTGGTGCGTCCGCTGGACAAACGCCGCGCCCTGTTCGCCGATCTTGCCTATCGCGACCGCGAGAATGTCGAAACCCAGGCCTATGACACCCGCAGCCTCGGCATCACAACCGGGCTGGCCTGGGTGAACGGCAGTGATCGATGGCGCGTGCCCTTGCAGTATCAGACGCTGTATCTCGCCAATGAACAATTCCGTCGCGTGCTGGCCCTGGGGCTGGAATGGTCGCACGACCTCGATGCGCGCAATCAGCTGCTGGGCTTCGGCCAGCTTGGCGCCATCCGCTATCCCGAAGACACCAACCGCGACGTCGGCCTGCGGCTGGCGGGCGTTGGCTGGAACCACCGGCCTGCCCGGCTGCCGTTGCTGCTGTCCGGCAGCCTCTATCTGGGTGACGAATCGGCGCGGCGGTCGGCCGGCGAGGCCCATGGTCGGGGTTATTTCGGCGCGCGGCTCGGCGCGCAGTGGAACGGCATTCAGGCGCATACGCCCTATGCGGCGCTCACTTGGCAGCGTTCGGATTACGCTGCGGCCAATCCGGTGTTCCTGCGTGCGCGCGAAGAGACTTTCAGAGAGCTGCGACTGGGCTGGAACTGGCAGCCACAACGACACTGGAACATCACGGCCGAGGCCGGCCTGGTGGACAATGGCGCGAATATCGCGCTCTACGACTACACGCGCCGTCAGTTCAGCGTGGGCGTACGTTATCAGTTTGATTAGCGCGAGGTGCGGCGTGTCCCGGATGTCACAAGCTCAACATACGTTTGCGAGGGTCTTCGGCGGACTGCTGGTCTGGATGGCCTGTGCCAGCCCCGTGCTGGCCGCAGCGCCTGAATCGGTGGGACAGGTGATCGTCGCCCGGGGTGCGGTGCATGCGCAGGCGCCAGGCGGTGAATCGCGCCCGCTTCAGCGGCGCTCGCCGGTGTATGCCGGCGATGTCGTGCGCACGGCCGCGGCCTCGGAGGTGCAACTGCGCTTCACCGACGGCGCCTTGCTGGCCCTGCGCGCGGACACCGAATTCCGTATCGACGAGTACCGCTTTGCGGACCCCGGTGGCGCCGGCGACCGCAGTGTGTCGACCTTGATCAAGGGTGGACTGCGGACCATTACCGGCGCCATCGGCAAGCAGGACCCACAGGCCTATCAGGTCAACACCCCGGTGGCCACCATCGGCGTGCGCGGCACGCACTACGAAGCGGTGCTCGAATCGCCAAAGAGTCTGGTGCTCGCGGCCTGGCAGGGGGCCATTCAGGTGCGTAACGACCAGGGCGTGATCGCATTGGGCGTGGGTGCCGCACACAATTTCGGTCGTGCCCAGGCGCAGCAGCGGCCGCGCGGTCTGCTGCGCCCGCCCGCGGCCTTGCAGGTCGAGATCCCCGTCGGTCAGGCGGAGTCGACAGACCCGCAAACCGCGCAGGCCGGGGAGACCGCGCCGACAGAGGCGGGGTCGTCATCGGAGGTCGCGGACCTGGGCGGAGCGAGCGAGACCGCCAGCGCGGAGACGACGGTGGCCGCTCTCGGCGGTCCCCTCGGCCTGCTCGGGGACGGCGTATGCAGCACCTGCACACCGCCCCAGCAGATCGTGGTCAATGCCCCGGCGGATCTGCTGGCCGCGACCGACCTGCGCTTCACGGCGACGGAATGGACTGCCCTGCAGGCGACGCCCTACCTGGGCATCGCCGTGGAAGCGGAAGACACGGTCTTCTTCGGCTTCGACGGCGGGCGGGTGCTGTATCACGGCAGCGATTCGCCGGTGTTCACCGACAACGGCTATGGCCCGCATGAACCGGAATACGCAACCGCGCCGATCCTGGACGTGGTGCGTCGTGGCAAGGCCAGCGTGGATGCCTTCGGCAGTCACGTCGTGGATGCCGCACACACCGTCTATTGGGGTACCTGGAACGGCACCGTCAATCCGATCGAGATCCAGACCGATGCCAACGATCCGGGCGTGATCGAGCCGATGTATTCGCCCTACCACTGGCTGACCCTGCTGCCGACCGACCAGGCCGTGATGGCCGCGCGAACCGGTAGCGTGAACTACAACAATGTCGTGTTTGCCCACGGCGGCGGCAGTGGCGGCGGGCCGCTGACGCCGGCCAACCTGTCCTTCAATGCAGACGTCAACTTCGATACCGGCGCGGTCAGCAACGCCTACCTGGGCATCTCCAACGGCCCGGAGACCTGGAACGTCAATTTCAATGGCCAGGTGCGCGGCAATGTGCTGGATATCAAGGTCGATACCCTCACCAGCACGGTGCTGGTGACCCCCAACCCCAGCCAGGCGGTCGAAGGCGATATCGGCATGGTCTTCACCGGCAGCAGCGGTCAGGTCATCGGCGGCGGATTCATGTTTCAGGAGCACGGCAATCCGGCCCGGCATGTGGAAGGCACGCTGCTGGTGCAGTGATGCGCCTCACTTTTCCCGTCGCTCATAGACGCCGTCCCAATCCGCGGGCAACGTGTGGCCGGGCAATTGGTCGATGCGTTCCAGATAGAGTGCGTACAGCGGCGTCTGCGGATGTGCCGCGTGCAGTGCTTCGAACAATGCGCGGGCCTGCGCCCAGTCGCGCGCCCAGAAACGTTCCAGGGCCTGCTCGTGGGCAGCGAGCTCCTGACGCAGGGCCGCGTCGAGTTCCGTAAGCCGGCCCACCGGCGCGAACACCTCCACCGCCTCGCGCTTGCCCTTGACGCGCACGCAATCCAGGCGTCGGTAGGCGAAGTCGGGCGCCAGCTCCCGCGTGCGCGGGCCGACCACCAGGTCCACGCCGTAGAACTTGGTCAGCCCTTCCAGGCGCGAGGCGAGGTTTACGGCGTCGCCGATCACCGTATACGCACGGCGATACTGCGAACCCATGTCGCCCACATTCATCACGCCGCTGTTGACGCCGATGCCGATCGCGATGGCTGGCAGCCCTTCGCGGGCGAATTCGCTGCGCAGATCCTCCAGCGCGTGCAGCATGTCCAGTGCCGCGGCGATGGCGTGGTCGGCATGCTGTGGGTCGGCGACCGGCGCGCCCCAGAAGGCCATGATCATGTCCCCGACGTACTTGTCGATGGTGCCGCGCCGGTCGAAGATGACACGTGTCATCGGCGTGAAAAAGCGG
>JBHEOS010000096.1:0-889 GCA_046260695.1 Gammaproteobacteria bacterium | reverse complement strand
GTCTTGAGGTCGGCGGCGGACAAGGTCTCGGAGAGGGCCGTGAAATTGCGGATGTCGGCGAACAGCACCGACAGCTCGCGGCTCTCGCCGGCGAAGCCGTAATCGCCGCCGCCGCGGTTCATTTCCTCGACCAGCGCCGGGGGCACATATTGGCCGAACATGTCCTTGAGCTGCCGGCGACCGCGCGCCTCGAACAGGAAGCCATAACCCAGGTTCAACACCGCCAGGCTCAGGATCATCAACACGGGGCTGGCCAGGCCCAGGGCCAGGTCGGCCTGATTCCACAGCCAGGCGTTGCCGAGTATCAGCCCGGCGAGCGCCAGCCCGGTCAGTGCCAGCATCCCGAGCACCGGCAGCAGGGGCAGGCTGATGGCCAGCAGCGCCCCGCTGCCGAGCAATACCATGAAGCTCGCCCCCGGCGCCCAGGGCGGCTCATGTGGAAAGCCTTTGCCCAGGATCCCCGCAATCAGGCTGGCATGGATCTCGACACCGGGGTAGACGCTTTGCACCGGCGTTGCCTTGAGGTCGGCCAGTGCCAGCGCCGAGGTGCCAATCAGCGCGATGCGGTTGGCGATCTGATCGTCTGTGTAGTCACCGCGCAGCACGGCGGCCGCGGACAGCTGCGCAAAACTTCCGCTCGGCCCGCGGTAGGGAACCAGCACGCGCCCAGCGGCGTCGGTGCGGATCAGCCGTCCGGCGAGTTCGATGCCGTCGATGGCCGTTGCCTTGCCGAGAGGCGATGTCTGCAAGCGCGGTGATTCGCTGAGTAGATACAGTCGCGCGGTTTCCAGCGCCAGTGAGGGATACAGGCCATCAGCCTGGCGCAACAGCAGCGGTGCCCGGCGGATCACGCCGTCGGCATCGGGGAGCGCCGTGAGGAAACCGGCGT
>JBHEOS010000095.1:5524-5980 GCA_046260695.1 Gammaproteobacteria bacterium | reverse complement strand
CGATTTACCTGCATCCATTTGCTGCGCATCTTCGTCAACGCGCAGCAGATCCCCGGCAACAAGCTCATGTGGTACGTGATCCTGCACCTGACGTTCGTGGTCTCGGCGTTGCTGGTGGCCTACATGGACAGGCTCAGCAAGCATTGAGCCTGCGCCGGCGAGGGCCGCGGTTAGCCTGGACGTTTCCTGAACGGCCGTAGCGATGATCGTCAGTTGACAGGGATAGGAGCGGGGCTCTGCCCGCGAACCGACCGCGCTCCGAACCGTTGCGGCAGATTCATGCCCTTACTGACTCGCCGTCGTCGTGCATAAACAGTCCAGGCTAAGCGCTCAAACCTTCTGCTTCAGCAGATCGCGGATCTCCGTCAACAGGACCTCTTCCTTGCTGGGCACCGACGGGACGCTGGGTTTTTCCGCTTCCTTCTTCTGCAGGGCGTTCATGGCCTTGATCGCCAT
>JBHEOS010000095.1:0-5439 GCA_046260695.1 Gammaproteobacteria bacterium | reverse complement strand
GACGAGGGTGAAGTCGAACACCGTCTGGATGAACTTGCCGTAATTCAGCGTGACGGCCGCGACCTCCTCCGAGGCGGCCTTCAGGGTGATCGCCAGATCGGAGAAATCCACGCCGCCGATCAGTATGCCCAGCGGCGGCATGATCACATCACCGACGAACGAGGACACGATCTTGCCGAAGGCCGCGCCGATGATGATGCCGACGGCCATGTCGACCACGTTGCCCTTCATGGCGAATTGTTTGAACTCGTTGACGATGCTCATGCCGATTCTCCTGTGGCTGGCGGGGTGTCACGCGCCGGCGCCCCGGCCGGCGCCGCCAAGCGTACACCAGACACCTCGAACGGGAGAGCTGGGGCTAGTGGTCCATGCGCAAAGTTCGGTAACTGTTCGCGGCGCCGGAGCGTGCAGCTCTGCGTTGCGAAAGCTTGAAATAGCGGTGCTATTCCTGCGCTCTCGCGCCTTGATCTGCACGCTCCGGCTGTGCTTCTTAGTCACCGAACTTCACGCATGGACCACTAGCCCAGCAGGCGTTCCAGTTCCGCGAGGGTGTGTGCCGGCGGCGCGCACTGGCTGCCGGTGCAGACATAGGCCACCGCGTCGCCTTCCGGTCGGTATTCGCTCAGCACGCCGGGCAGGTCCGCGGCGCCTTCGGGGATCGCCAGGCACAGGCGCCGCGGCGCGTAACCCTGGGTGCAGTGGCGGTGCCAGTGTTCCAGGGTCGTGCCGCGCCCGCGCAGCACGATGGTCTGGGGCGGGAACAGGTGTTCTTCGGTGGCCAGCAGCAGGGTGGTGCAGGCATAGGCGTTGTGCTCGATCACCGGCCACAGTGCGCTCAGCGTGCGCGCGGCCGCGTCGAGATAACGGGCCTCGCCCAGCAGGTGGCCGAGCCGGCCGAGCACCGTCGCGGCGATGCCGTTGCCGGAGGGCAGGGCCTCGTCGGCCACCGGCTTGGGCCGTTGGATCAGCGTCTCGTGGTCGTCGGCGGTGAAGAAGAAGCCGCCGTCGGGGTCCTGGAAATGCGCGAGCACGACCTCGGCGAGTTGCACGGCAAAGGCCAGGTCGCCGTCGCGCCAGCGTACCTGCAACAGCTCCAGGATCGCGTCGATCAGAAACACATAGTCGTCGAGATAGGCCGGCAGGTGGGCCCGGCCGTCCTTGCCGCTGGCCAGCAGCCGGCCGTCACGCCACAGCTTGGCGTGGATGAAATCCAGGGCGCGTTCCGCGGAGGCGGCATAGGCGGGCGCGCCCAGGTGGCGCGCGGCGATGGCCATGCCGCGGATCATCAGGGCGTTCCAGGCGGTCAGGATCTTGTCGTCGCGGCCCGGTGGCACGCGCCGTTGCCGAACGGCCAGCAGCCGTGCGCAGGCGGCCTCCAGGCGGTGCGCGGTCGTGTCCGCGTCCAGCCCGAAGGCCTGCGCCAGCCCGGCGAGGTCGGCGCCCACGTGTAGGTGATAGCGGCCCTCGAAATTCGCCGCGCCGTCGATGCCGAAGCGGCGTTCGAACAGCGGGGAATCCGCCCCGAGCACGTCCCGGACCTGTTCCCGGGTCCAGACGTAGAAGCGGCCTTCCTCGCCCTCGGAATCGGCGTCCAGGCTGGCAGAGTAGCCGCCCTCGGGCGACTGCATCGCGTGCATCGCCCAGGCGGCGGTCGCCTGCGCGGTCTGCGCGAACAGCGGGTTGCCGGTGGCCGCGTGGGCCTGGGCGTAGAGCGCCAGCAGCGGGCCGTTGTCGTAGAGCATCTTTTCGAAGTGCGGGATCGCCCAGTCGTCATCGACCGAGTATCGGTAGAAACCGCCGCCGAGCTGGTCGCAGATACCCCCGAGCGCCATGCGTTCCAGGGTCAGGCTCACCATGTGCAGGGCCTGCGGGTCCGGCTGAGGCGCGCTGCGCCGATCGGCCCAGTGCCGCAGCAGCCGCTCCAGGCTGGTCGGGTGCGGGAACTTGGGCGCGCGGCCGAAGCCGCCGCGCTGGGCGTCGAACTGCTGCTCCAGTTGCGTGCGCGCGAGGTCCAGCGGCAGGGGTTCGGGCCGGCCATGCGCCGCCGGCGGCGCGGCGAGTTGGGCCAGCGCATCGAGCAGCGCGGTGTTCTGCGCGCGGATGTCGGCCTGACGCTCGCGGTAGAAGTCCGCCACCCGCTGCACCAGTTCGATGAAGCCCGGCAGGCCGTGGCGCGGGGTCTTGGGAAAATAGGTGCCCGCGAAGAACGGGATCTGCCCCTCCGGGGTCAGGAACAGGGTCAGCGGCCAGCCGCCGTTGCGCTGGGTCAGCAGGGAGTGCGCGGCCTGGTAGATCTTGTCCAGGTCCGGGCGTTCCTCGCGGTCGACCTTGATGTTCACGAACAGCGCATTCATTACCGCCGCGACCTCGGCGTCCTCGAAGCATTCATGGGCCATGACATGGCACCAGTGGCAGGCCGAGTAGCCGATCGACAGCAGGATGGGCCGGTTCTGTGCCCGCGCCAGCGCCAGGGCCGGTTCGCCCCAGGGGTGCCAGTCCACCGGGTTGTGGGCGTGCTGGCGCAGGTAGGGGCTGGTCTCGTCGACCAGATGATTGGTATATTCGCCGCCCTGATTCATGCCGCTGCCGCGTGGTGCCCGGTGGGTGCCCGACTATAGCGGCTGGCCGGTGCGCTGTCTCCCGCGCACGCTTCCCACGAACATCATTCTGGTAAATTCGGATGGATCTGTCCGTCGTTGTGCCGGTCAAGGACGAGCAGGACAACATCCTGCCGCTGCTCGAAGAGATTCACGCGGCGCTGGAGGGGCGTTACGACTACGAGGTCATCTATGTCGATGACGGCAGCGACGATGCCTCGCCGCGGGTGCTGGCCGAGGCGCGCGGACGCTTCCCGCGGCTGCGGGTGCTGCGCCACGCCCAAAGCTGCGGACAGAGCACCGCGGTGCGCACCGGGGTGCGTGCCGCACGCGCGCCCTGGATCGCCACGCTCGACGGCGACGGTCAGAACGACCCGGCCGACATCCCCCATCTGATGGCGGTGATTCAGGCGCCGGGGTGCCCCCCCGGGCTGTGGCTGGTGGCCGGCTGGCGCAAGACCCGCCGCGACACCTGGCTCAAACGCGTCTCCTCGAAGATCGCCAACGCCGTGCGCCGGGCCCTGCTGCGCGACGCCACGCCCGACACCGGCTGCGGTCTGAAGCTGTTTCGCCGCGAGACCTTTCTGGAGCTGCCCTACTTCGATCACATGCACCGCTATCTGCCGGCGCTGGTGCTGCGGGCCGGTGGCGAGATCCGCTCGGTCGAGGTTCATCACCGGCACCGCGAACGCGGCGTGAGCAAATACGGTCTGCACAACCGCCTGTGGGTCGGCATCGTCGACCTGTTCGGGGTGGGCTGGTTGCAGCGCCGCGCCAAGTTGCCGCAGGCCAGCGAGATCGAGTGAGGGCCGGGTTATGACTACCCCCAAGCCGCGCATTTTTCTGAAGGGCCTGCTGCTGATCGTCACGCTGGCGGGCGTGGGCTTTCTGATTCAGACCACGCACCTGAGCGAACTGCTGAACAAGGCCTGGATCGACAGCGAGGTGCGTGGCCACGGCATCAGCGGGGAGTTGGTATTCCTGGGCGTGGGCGCGCTGGCGACCGCCGTCGGCGTGCCGCGCCAGGCCGTCGGCTTCCTGGCCGGCTACGCCTTCGGTGTGGCGCTGGGCACGCTGCTCGGCGTGCTGGCGACGGTCGGCGGCTGCGTGATCACCTTCAGTTATGCGCGAGGGTTCGGCCGTGGCCTGATCACCGCGCGCTTTCCCGAGCGGGTCCGCCGCATCGACGGTTTCATTCGCGACAACACCTTCAATATGACCCTGCTGATCCGGCTGTTGCCGGCCGGCAGCAACCTGCTGACCAATCTGGCCGCGGGCGTGGCCAACGTGCGGGCCCTGCCGTTCGTGCTCGGCTCGGCCCTGGGCTATATCCCGCAGACCCTGGTGTTCGCGCTGGTGGGCAGCGGCATCCACCTCGACCCGCTGCTGCGTATCGGCCTGGGCAGCGTGCTGTTCCTGGTCTCCGGCGCGCTGGGCATCTACCTGTTCCGCCGGTTCCGCCGTGGCCGGCACCTCGATGCGCGGCTGGAGCGGGAGATCGGTCTGGAGGATGCGTGAACCTGGGCGCCTGTCGGACTTGCTCGCTACGATCGCCCAAGTCCGACAGGCGCCCAGGCTAAGCTGAGGCCCATTCAATCACCCCCATCCCGACCCACCGTCCGATGACGCCTGCCATCCATCGCTCTTCCGCCGGGCTGCTGGTCCTGGCCTGGGCCGTGCTGACCGCCGTGGCCCTGTGGGCCCGACCCCTGATGCCGGTCGACGAGACCCGCTATGTGGGTGTCGCCTGGGAGATGTGGCTGCGCGGCGATTTCCTGGTGCCGTACCTGAACGGCGAGCCCTACAGCCACAAGCCGCCGCTGCTGTTCTGGCTGATGCAGGCCGGCTGGGGCTTGTTCGGGGTCAACGACCTGTGGCCGCGCCTGATCGGCCCGCTGCTGGGTCTGGTGTGCCTGGGCCTGACTGTGTTGCTCGCCCGGCGGCTCTGGCCGTCGCAACCGGCCGCCGCGCAGCTCGCCCCGTGGCTGTTGTTCGGCGGCCTGTTCTTCGCCGGCTTCCTGACCCTGACCCAGTTCGATCTGCTGATCGTCGCCTGCACCCTGCTGGGCATGCTCGGGTTGTGGCACGCGGCGGCCGGCAGCCGGGCGGGGTGGGGGTGGCTGGGTCTGGCGATCGGTCTGGGCCTGCTCAGCAAGGGCCCGGTGATCCTGTTGCACCTGCTGCCGGCGGCGCTGCTGGCGCCGCTGTGGCGGGGGTCCGACCGGCCGGGTTGGCGGGCGTGGTATGCCGGGGTGTTCACGGCGGTGCTGCTGGGGGCCCTGATCGGGCTGGCCTGGGCGCTGCCGGCCACCCAGGCCGGCGGCGTGGAATACCGCCAGGCGATCTTCTGGGGCCAGACCGCCGAGCGCGTCGTGGATTCCTTCGCCCACCAGCAACCGTTCTGGTGGTACCTGGTCTGGCTGCCGGTGCTGCTGCTGCCCTGGTCGCTGTGGCCGCCGCTGTGGCGCGCGGCGCGCGCCGCCGGGCGCGCGGCCCTGGACGATCGCGGCGGGCGCCTGCTGCTGTGCTGGGTGCTGCCGACGCTGTTGCTGCTGAGCCTGGTCAGCGGCAAGCAGGCGAAATACCTGCTGCCGATGTTCCCCGCGCTGGCCTTGTTGGCGGCGTGGTGGCTGGCGCGCGCGGAGTCCGTGCGGTTGCCGTCTCGGCAATGGCTGGCGGTGTTCCTGCTGGCCGTGCCCACGCTGTTGTTTGTCGCCCTGGCGCTGCACGGACCGTGGCCGCACCCGCACTGGTCGGAGGCCTTGCGGCCGGCCTGGGGCGCGGCCTTCCTGCTGGCCGCGTTGCTGGGGTGGGCGTGGCGGCCCGCGACCCCGGCCGGGGC
>JBHEOS010000094.1:5959-6208 GCA_046260695.1 Gammaproteobacteria bacterium | reverse complement strand
GACGATGCGCACCCGCGCACCGGCCTGCTCCAGGGCATCCTTCGCACTGAACACCGGCAGCAGGATCATGTCCCCGGCCACGGCCATGACGATCAGCGGACCGGTACCCTTCGCCGTTTCGTACAGCGTGACCGCGCCGTCCTCTATCGCCTGGCGCGCCTGCGCGAGCGAGGTGCGCACCGGCAACGCGGTCTTCGAGGCGAAGATCGCGATGGACTTGTTGTGCGTGGACAGTGCCCAGGCGTAGGC
>JBHEOS010000094.1:0-5709 GCA_046260695.1 Gammaproteobacteria bacterium | reverse complement strand
AGATCCGGCAGGGCACGCTCGCATTCGGTAATGACGGTCTTGCCTGCGGGGCCGCCGCCGGCGCGCATCAGGTTCGTGCGCACCAGCGCCCAGGCGTCCACGTGCAGCGCGCGGCGCTTCAGACCGCTGATGATGTGCTCGGCCTCCAGGGTGTCGGCCGGATACAGGTTGTGCGCCTTGGCGCCGAGGGCATGCACGCCGGCGCCCTTGAGCTGCTTGATGATGAAGACGGTCAGGGTGCCGGACAGCGCCTGTTGCGCGGCGCGGGCGAGACCTTCGAGCACCGCGCCCTGGAAGGCCAGCCGCTGCGCGGGCGAAAAGCGGGTGCTGTCGACATAGGCGCCGTCCTGCTGGCTGTCGTCGAAGTCCTTGGCATCGACCAGGATCACGTCGGCGAAGCCGTGTGCCGTCCAATAGGCGCGCATGGCGTCGTTGGACATCAGTGACACCATCGAGTGGTGTTCCTGGCTGTAGCCGTTCCAGACCAGCACCGGCAGGAAATTGGTCACCTGCGGGAAGGCGGTCTTGAAGTGCATGAACGCCGACAGGATGTAGGGTTCGCCCAGACCGCCGTCGCCGAGGGTCACCGGGAACAGGGTGCCGGGATTCAACAGGGCCCCGGCCATGGCGAAGTGCTGGCCCTGGCCCAGGGGGCCGGCCGGGGCCAGCAGGCCGGGGATCGCACCGGACAGGTGGCCGAGCAGACCGTGGCGCTCGCGGAAGCGCGCACGCAGGTCGGACACGCTGTGGATGTCCATGGCCTCCAGCGAGCCGTCGAGGAACATCGCGCTGTAGAAGCCGGGGGCGTGATGGCCCACCTCGGTCACGATGTGCTTGTGGCCGAGCATCATCAACGCGGCGTGCGCCTCGGCCGAGGAGGCATAGCCGCCCGGATGGCCGGAGGCCTTGCTGGCGCAGATCTGCAGGGTCAGGTAGCGCAGGGCGTCGGCGGCCATCAGGGTCTGGAACACCGCGGCCGGGTCGCCCGGGTCGGCGATCGCGGTCTGCTCCGCGCCGATCACCGGCCGGGCGGCGAGCCGGTCGGCGCCCGGCCAGGGCGGCGCGAAATACTGGATGCCGTCGCGGAAGTCGTCGGGGTTCAGGGCGAGTTCGGTAGCGGTGTTCATGGCGGACTCCTGGAGTGCTCCGGTCGGGGCGGTGTCCCCGGTTGCACTTACCATAGGTCCGGGCGTAGGATTCCGCAATACGCAATCGATTTCACGATACGAAATACGCTGATGACGTCCTCAGAAACCACCGCCGGTTCGATCCAGGTCATTGATCGCCTTACCGGGCTGCTGGAGAGCATCGCCCGCCACCGGGACGCGGTCAGCCTGAAGGTGCTGGCCGCCGACACCGGCCTGCACCCCTCCACGGCCTTCCGTATCCTCGCCGCCGCGGTCCAGAACGGACTGGTCGCGCGCGAGGGCAGCAGCTACCGGCTGGGCATCCGCCTGTTGCAATGGGGCAACCGGGTCGCCTCGCATCAGGATCTGCGCCGCGAGGCGCGGCCGCTGATGGAGGCGCTGCGCGACCGCATCGGCGAGACCGTGAACCTCACCGTGCGCCAGGGCGACGAGGTGGTCTATCTCGACCGCGCGCTGCCCGAACGCATGATGCGCGTCGAGCAGCGCATCGGCAGTCGCGCGCCGTTGCACGTGACCGCCGTCGGCAAGCTGATGCTCGGCGGCGAGTCCGCGCCGGCGTGCCGAGAGTACGCGCGGCGCACCGGCCTGCCGGGCTACACCCGCTACAGCATCACCGACGAGGAGCAGCTGGTGCAGCATGTCTCGGGCTGCGCGCGCGCCGGTTTCGCCTACGATGATGAGGAGGCCGAGACCGGGGTGGGCTGCATCGGCGTGCTGGTGCAGGCCGCCGATGGGCAGGTCGTCGCCGGCCTGTCGATCTCCGCGCCGATCGAACGTCGCCGCGACGCCTGGGTCGAGCTGCTCAAGGCGACCGCGCAGGATCTGTCCGCGCGCCTGGGGTGAGCCCTTCGACAAGCTCAGGGCGAACGGAAAATGCCGTGCTATTGAAGGCGATTCGTCCGTTCGCCCTGAGCTTGTCGAAGGGCTCACCCCGAACGGACTTATTCAGCTTACCCAAGAGGTGATCGATGGACGCAAATTTCTGGCACGCCCGTTGGGAGGCCAACCAGATCGGTTTTCACCAGGACGAGATCAACGCGCACCTGCAACGCTACTGGCCGCAGCTCGATGTGCCCGCCGGGACGGAGGTCTTCGTGCCGCTGTGCGGCAAGAGCCGCGATGTGCTGTGGCTGGCGGGCCGCGGCCACCGCGTGCTCGGCGTGGAGATCAGTCCACTGGCGGTCGAGGCCTTCTTTGTCGAGAACACGCTACCGGTCTCTGTGGCCGCGCTGGGCGGCTTCGTCCGGCATCAGGCCGGCGAGATCGTACTGTTGCAGGGCGACTACTTCGATTTGCGCGCGGCGGACCTGGCGGAGGTCCGTGGCGTCTATGACCGGGCCTCGCTGATCGCGTTGCCGCCGGCCCTGCGCGCGCGCTATGCCGCGCAGATGGCCAGGCTCGTGTCCCCGGGCACGCCGGTGCTGCTGATCACGCTGGAGTATGCGCAAGCGGAGATGAAGGGTCCGCCCTTCGCGGTGGCCGCCGCCGAGGTGCAGGCGCTGTTCGCGTCAGACTTCCATATCGACACGCTCGGCGCGCTCGACATCCTGGCCGAAAATCCCCGCTTCCAGGCCCGTGGCCTGAGCCGTCTGCAGGAGCAGGTCTACCGTCTGCGGCGCCGCTGAGCTGGGGTATTGGCTCAGCTCTTGCAAGTAACACCTTGAATCCAGGCTGTATCTTTTGAGTGAGGCCTCGATGGCCGCCGGCAGGCCCGGTCCGGATTCGAGATAATTTATTCAACCTGTTGTTATCTTGACAGATTCAGGGAGATGACCGGATGAACGGAGCTGTAAGGGGATATCGCCGACGCGCGGGGGTGCTGCTGCGCGCCGGCCTGGTTGGCGTCGGGATTCTGCTGTTGGGCGGCGCCTGGCTGCCAGCCGCGGCGGCCGAAAAATCCGCCATCGACGCGGTCTTGGTGATCGACAGCTCTGGCAGCATGAAATGGACCGACCCGCGCCGCCTGCGGGTGCCGGCCGCCAAGATCTTCCTGTCCCTGCTCGGCGAGTCCGACCGGGTCGGGATCATCAGCTTCAGCGACAACGGCTACCCGGTGTTGGGACTCACCCCGGCGGGCAAGTCTCAGCAGGCGCGCCTGTTTGCCGCGGTCGAGAAGGTCTCCGAAAAGGGGGCGTATACGAATCTGCACGCCGCCCTGGCCAAGGGGCTGGACATGCTCGCGCGCGAGGGCGACCCGCAGCGGCGGCGCATGCTGCTCCTGATGACCGACGGCAAGATGGACACCGGCGATTGGGCGCAGGACCGCGACCTTGCCGAGAAGATCCGCAGCGAACTGATTGAGCACGCCGTGCAGGCGGGTGTCGAGGTCTACACCATCGCCTTCACCGAGGCCTCGGACATGGGCCTGATGCAGGAGATCGCCGAGCGCACCGCGGCGCTGTCGCGGCTGGCCTCCAACGACCGCGACCTGCACGAGGTATTCAGCCAGATCTTCGAATCCGCCAAGCAGCCGGACAGGCTGCCGATCCAGGGCGGTCGATTCATGATCGACGCGGCGGTGGAGGAGATCACCATCGTCGCCTCCAAGGCCGCGGCCGAGGTCAAGATCAGCCTGGAGATGCCCGATGGACGCCGGCTCGGCGCGGCCACGGCCGGGTCCGGGGCGCGCTGGTTCGTCTCCGAACAGTTCGACATGATCACCATCGAGCGGCCGTTGGCCGGCGGCTGGCGACTGGTGTCGAGTGACGACCGCGGTGACCGCGCCTATGTCGTGACCCAGCTCGGCCTGGATGGCCGCATCGGCGAGCGGC
Source organism: Gammaproteobacteria bacterium (assembly GCA_046260695.1). GTDB lineage: Bacteria > Pseudomonadota > Gammaproteobacteria > Thiohalobacterales > Thiohalobacteraceae > JAHJQQ01. The sequence goes on along the minus strand of JBHEOS010000094.1, from coordinate 1,790 downwards.
CGATCCCGGTCGGGGCGCCGCAGACCGCCGAGGCCTGGCTGCACGAAAATGCCGTGGTGCTCGACAAACCCGAGATCCTGGCCCAGACCCGCTTCACCCTGAGCGTGACCGATCCGGACGGCGAAAGCCGCACGCTGTCGCTGGGTGACGCCGGCGCAGACGGCGACGCGAGCGCCGACGATGGTCGATTCGCGACGCGCTTGGAATTCGCCAAGCCCGGTCAGCACCGGGTGCACGTGGCCGCGCAGAACCCAAATTTCCAGCGCGAGAAGACCTGGATCCTCGACGTGGTCGCGCCCGAGCCGGGCACCGTGCCGCCGCCCCAGGAACCCCCGGCCGCTGAGCCCGCAGCCCCCGCCGAGGCGACCCCGGAGCCGCCCGTCCCGGCGCCGCCTGCCGCCGATGAGCCCATCGCTGAGGCGCCCGAGCCCGAACCGGCGGGGGTCAATATCGGCTTATTGATCTCGCTGTTCGTGCTGCTGAACCTGCTGGTCGCGGCGGCAGTCGGCGGCGTGATCTTCTGGCGTCGGCGCAAGGCTGCCAAGGCTGCGGCCGCCGCCCCGGTCGAGGATGAAGCCGAGGGCGAGGGCGACTGAGCGTCGCGGCCATGGTCAGCCTCAGCGCCTATCTGTTGCTCGGTATCGTGGAGCTGGCCCTGTTGGCCGGGGTGCTGGCGGCGGTGGCGGTCGTCCTGTGGCGCCGCGCGCGCCGAGAACTGGCCGAGGTGCAGCAGGCCCTGCGCGCGGCGCCGGCGCGGGTCACGCCGGCGTCACCTGCGCGTGGCTATGCGGATTTCCTCGCTGAACAGCTTGGGATCTCCAGCCAGCTGCTGGACACCGATCCGGTGCCTGATGACGCGCCACCCGGCGAACTGCCCGATCAGCAGCTGTTGGCCGCGCGTCATCAGTTTTTGCAGTTCGAGCTCGACCTGCAGCGCGGCCCGGATGCGGCCGAGGCCGAGGCGCGGCGCCGGCAGGTGGCCGCCGGCATGCGGGCGCTGCTCGAAGGCCTCAAGCTGCGGCCGGCGCCTGGCGACGACCCGGACGGGTCCGTCACTGCACCCGCGCGCGACGGGGAGCCCAAACTGTACGATCAGATCGAGCATCTGCGCTCGGTGATCGGCAACCAACATGACGTGATGCGCCAGCTGCGCCAGCTGCTCGAAGCGCACGGCGCCGATTCCGAAGAATTGCAGGAGGCCCTGGGCAAGTTGGCCGACGCCGAGGCTCAGGGCGGCGAGCTGCAACGCTGCCTGGAGGTGATGGAACGCGAGAATGCGCAGCTCAAGCAGGACGGGTCAGGGCGCGGTGCGGGCGCGAATCCGGACACCGAGATGCTGCGCGATCTGGTCGGCAGTCAGCAGCGTACCATCGGCAAGCTCCAGGGGATGTTGCAGGGCCTGACGGCGGACCCCGACAAGACCCGCGAACTCGACGAGGCGATCGGCAAGATTCAGCGCGCCAACAACGAGCTGAACGCCTGCGTGATGGTCCTGGAGGACGAGAACAGCATGCTGCGCGGGCGGGTTGAGACCCTGGAGGGGCGGCTTGCCGGGCTGGCGGCGCCTGAGGCGACCGCCACCGAGGTCTTGGAAGATGCCGAGGTCTTGGAGGATGCCACCCCGCCCGGGGCCGGACCCGCGCCGACGGTATCGGCCGAGGCCGACCTGTCCCTGGACACGCCAGAGACGACCGGGCGCAGTGATACCGAGGCGTTCCTGGACAATCTGTTCGGTACCGACGCCCCCGGCAAGTCCTAGGCGCCTGTCGGATTCGAGGTCGCTCTCCCAC
>JBHEOS010000093.1:325-6321 GCA_046260695.1 Gammaproteobacteria bacterium | reverse complement strand
CGCTATAGCCGGCATCGGCCAGGGCCTGTTCGAGCAGGGCCGCCCGGCCACGGTCCTCGTCGCAGAGCAAGACGCGTAAGGGCGGTTTCTGGCAGTGTCGCGACATGAGATTCATCCAGACCATAACCCGGGGTGCCGCTCGATCGCGTGTGCGGGCTGAACGCCTGAGCGGGCGTGTTTTTTATCCACGGTCTCGTCAGGGATATAGCAATGCCTATGCCAGACGGGGTGCATGTCACTTTAAGCAAGCCCCGAATAAGCCTCCCGTTCGCCCTGAGCTTGTCGAAGCCTGTCCTGTCGAACCATGAACGGACAAATCGCCTTCGATATCACGGTATTCCATCTGCCCTTCGACAAGCTCAGGGCGAACGGGAGACTTATTCAGAGCTACCGTAATGCCGAATAACCCAGGGATGAACAGTGTGACGCGGAGTAAGTTCGTGCATGGCAGCGGCTTGCACGCACCATTGCGGACAGAGAGACCGTGCCAGTGACCCCCGATGGTGCAGGTTGCCGCAGCCGAACCCGCCTCACGGCCACGCCTGCCGATGCCCGCAGGTGAGCACTACACCGAGATCACCGGCTTTTACAACGGTCTTGCAGGCGACTGACCAGGCGGCACCGCACCGGCATAGTGCTTGCTTCGATCCTGCCGAGGCGCAAGAAGCCGCGGGGCGGCGCACCGATCTGTATCATCACAGCCCAGCCGGAAGCACAAGGAGCCGCCGTCATCATGCTCGACAAGACCCTGACCATCATCCTCGCCGGCGGCGCCGGCTCGCGCCTCGCGCCGCTGACGGAACACCGCGCCAAGCCCGCCGTGCCCTTCGGCGGCAAGTACCGGATCATCGACTTCACCCTGGCCAACTGCCTGCATTCGGACCTGCGCCGGATCCTGGTGCTCACCCAGTACAAATCGCATTCGCTGCAAAAACACCTGCGCGATGGCTGGTCGATCTTCAACCCGGAACTCGGCGAATACATCACCCCGGTCCCGCCCCAGATGCGCGTGGGCGAGAGCTGGTACACCGGCACGGCCGATGCGATCTACCACAATCTATACCTGCTCGAACGCAGCGGGGCGGAACAGGTGCTGGTGTTGTCCGGCGACCATATCTACCGCATGGACTACGCCGCCATGCTCGCGGCACACCGCGACACCCGGGCCGACGTGACGGTCGGCTGCATGCACGTGCCGCTGGCGGAGGCCGGCGCCTTCGGGATCATGCGCACCGATGCGGCGCTGCGGATCACCGATTTTGAGGAGAAACCCGCGCAGCCGACCAGCCTGCCCGACGCGCCCGGCCAGGCCCTGGCGAGCATGGGCATTTATGTCTTCTCGATGGCCCTGTTGCTGGAGACACTGCGCGCCGATCATGCGCGCGGCGATTCCGGACACGACTTCGGCAAGGATCTATTGCCGAGGCTCATCGGCGAGCAGCGGGTATTCGCCTACCCGTTCGGCGGCGAGACGGGCCGCGTGACGCCCGATCGCTATTGGCGCGATGTCGGGACCCTGGACGCGTACTACCAGGCGAATATGGATATGCTGAAGCCGTTGCCACCGCTGAACCTCTACCAGGACGACTGGACCATCCGCACCTATCAAGCACAGAGCCCACCGGCACGCACGGTGCCGGGCGCCTCGGGCAATGAAGGGATCTTCATCAATTCTATCGTCTCCGGTGGCACGGTGATCGCCGGCGGCAGCGTGCAACACTCCATCCTGTTCCCGAACGTCTATATCGGCGATGAGGCGGAAGTGCACGACGCCATCATCTTCAGCCAGGTGCGCATCGGCGACGGCGCGCGGCTACGGCGCTGCATCATCGACAAGCATGTCGACGTGCCCGCCGGCGAGCGCATCGGCTTCGATGTCGAGAGGGACCGTCAGCGTTTCACTGTTTCAGAGGGAGGTGTCGTGGTGATCCCGCGGGATTATCGTTTCGCGTGATATTCAATCTGCGGGGGAATTGCGGTTCCCGGCGTTACAAGACCTGACACGCGGTTCCGGAAGCGTAACCACACCAAAACCATTGCCAGCCGAGCTGCAGAGTGATGTCACTTGCGTAACTTGGATCGCCGCATTTATTTCTTTTGACAGACCAATGATAAAGGCCGGTGACTGCACATCACCGGCCTTTTTTACGACTGCACAGCGATGACAGCTCAGGCCATACCGATCTCACCGTTGTCGTCGCGGGTGATGATCACCGTGGCCGAACGCGGCTGCGTCGCGCCGCCATCCGGCCAGTGGCTGGACGGGCTGGCGTAACTCGACCCGTCTCCCGGGTGCTGGATGTTGGCGAACATGGTCTTGCCGTCCGGCGTCGTGATGACACCGGTCACTTCGCAAACGGGCACACCCGTCAGGAAGCGGCGGATCTCGCCGGTCTCGGGCACCGCGGCCAGCATCTGGTTGTTGCCGAAGGGACCGCTGGCGAGCTGCGAACCGCTCATGTCGGTCTGGATCCACAGCACCCCGTTGTCGTCGATCCACAGGCCGTCGGGACTGGCGAAGATGTTGCTCGCATCCAGCGCCGCGCCGCCCTCCGCGGGCAGCACCTGGCTGTCGCCCTCCGGTCCGGCCAGCACGAAGATGTCCCAGCTGAAGGCCTCTGCCGTAGCACGATCGTCCTGTTCGCGCCAGCGGATGATGTGGCCGTAAGGGTTCGGGCTGCGTGGGTTAGCGGCGTCGGCGACGGTGCGGTTTCTGTTGTTGGTCAGCGTCATATAGACCTCGCCGGTGCGCGGATGCACGGCGCCCCATTCAGGACGGTCCATCTTGGTCGCGCCGACAAAATCGGCGGCCAGACGGGTGTTGACCAGCACCTCGGCCTGGTTCGCGAAGCCATTCTCGGCTGTCAGTCCGTTCTTGCCGAACTCCAGCGCGAGCCACTCGCCACGACCGTCGTTATGGAACTTCGCGACGTACAGCGTGCCTTCGTCCAGCAGGCCACCGTCGGCCTTGCCTGGACGATACGGTTTCTTGGTGACGAACTTGTAGATGTATTCGTCACGCGCGTCGTCGCCCATGTAAAACACCACCGGCTTGCCCACTCTGACCGGCCCCAGCCAAGCGCCTTCGTGTGCGAAGCGGCCCATGGCGGTGCGCTTCTTCGGCGTACTCTTGGGATCGAAGGGATCGATCTCGACCACCCAGCCGAAGGCGTTGGGCTCGTTGCGGTAATCGTCAGCTGCCGAGCCCCCCACGCTGGAGGCGTTGAAGCGTTCATAGGCATCGCCCGAGATCGTGTCCCAGCGATAGCGGCCATTGCTGGTGGCGACGCCATACCGGGAATGCTCGCGCGGACGCACGGCGTCGCGGTTGACGAAGTAACCGGCCCAGTTTTCCTCACAGGTCAGATAGGTGCCCCAGGGCGTATAGCCGTGCGCGCAGTTGTTGAGCGTACCGCGTGTGGCCTTGCCCTTCGGGCTGTACTTGGTCTTCACTAAGTCACTGCCACGCACCGGTCCGGTGATGTCCATAGGGGTCGCACCGGTGATGCGGCGGTTGTAGCGGCCGCGTACCACGTCCCAGTCACCGAAGCGGGTCTTTTTGATCTCGACAACGCTTACGCCGTGCGCCGCGATCTCCTTGCGTACTTCATCTTCGACGATGCGCAGATCGGCGACGACCGTGGGGCCCATCGGATGCATGCGTTGCTGATCGATGTACTCATGGTTCAGTACCAGCAAGCCATGTTCCGAGGCCTTCCTGCCACGGCCGAGCGGGTAGTAATGCATGCCGTCGTGATGCATGCCGACCTGCTGTTCCTGATCGGAACCCGTGTTCAAGCCGCCGTCGAGGTAGACCGGGTAGCTGCCTGTGATCGGTGTGCCCCAGGGAAGGAACACTTTGGCCGTGTAGCCGACGGGCACGACAACGGCGTCAGCATGAGACACGGCGACGGGCTCGAAACCGAGTTCCGGTTTGTGCATGAAGGGTGGGCGCATTCTGGCGGCTTCGGGCATGGATGCGGGGGTCGCCAGCGCGGCCGACGCGCCGAACATGCCGAGCATCGCGGCACCGAGGCCGCCTTTGAGTACATCGCGGCGCGACAGTCGTGCTTCGAGCACGGTGCTGAAATGCGGATTTTCGGAATGATTGCTTAACGGCTCGTCGCCGGAGTCGAGTTCGATGGTTAGGTGCTTGTCGCTCATGGAAGGTCCTCTCTCGCTTGCATCAGGCTGGGGAGAGGCTATCTAACAGGCGCTGGATGACAACGTCATGACGCGCCTGTTGCACATGGATGATAATGATGTCGCGGATGGCTGTAACACGCACGTCATACGGTCGAATTACACGTGTCACTTGGCGGCACTCAGGTGTCCGCATTATCAGATCCGGAATCATCCGCATACCGAAAGACATCATTTATCTCGTCGCCTCATACACTGCGGCAGATCTGTTTATCGAGGGAACGCCTGATTTAATCGATGGTGACTGGTGTTGGGCACAGCGATGCCCGCCGGTGCGACGCCCATGCCCCTCAGGCCGAAGCTCACCGTCACCGGACTTGTCACAGCGGCGCCATCCTGCGCTTCGATAAAGCAACCTCCGCGCCGGCTGACGCCGGGGTACGCGGTAACTCGGTGGCGTCCTGCGTCGGCTCGGCCGTGAACATGGCGCAGGGCTATCACCTCGACCGTGCCTAGACCGAAGTCGACCGGCCCATTCCGGACCCGGGCGCCCCTGGCGGCCCACCTCACGCGGGCACCGCCACTCGGTACGGTGGTTTTCCAGGTGTTAGTATGGCGGGCCACTCCATACCCGCGCAGCCACCCGATGAGCCACGACCACGACCATCATCACACCACCCCGAGCGCCGGCGGCATGCTGGCGCTGGCGACGCTGATCACGCTGTTGTTCGCCGGTGTCGAGGCCGTCGTGGGTCTGTGGGCCGGCTCGCTGGCACTGGTGGCGGACGCCGGGCACATGCTCAACGACGCCGCCGCGCTGGCGCTGGCCGCGGCTGCGGCCTGGCTGGCGCGGCGGCCGGCCTCGGCCCGGCACAGCTACGGCTTCGGCCGCGCGGAGTTTCTCGCCGCGCTGATCAACAGCGCGGCGCTGCTGGCCCTGGTCGCCTGGCTGACGATCACGGCCATCGAACGCCTGCAGACAACGCACGCGGTACGAGGCGAGGCGGTGTTCATCACCGCGGCCATCGGCCTGGCCATCAACCTGCTGGTCGCCTGGCTGCTGATGCGCGGCGAGCGCAATCTCAACACCCGCGCCGCGTTGCTGCACGTGCTCGGCGATCTGCTCGGCTCAGTGGCGGCCCTGATCGCGGGCGTTGTCATCGTCACCACCGGCTGGACCCCGATCGATCCGCTGTTGTCGCTGGGCATCGGCGCGCTGATCCTGTTTTCCAGCCTGCGGCTGCTGCGCGAGGCGGTGCATGGCCTGATGGAAGGTGCGCCGTTGAGTATCGATCCCGAGGCCGTCGGCCGCGCCCTGGCCGGCATTCCCGGCGTGCGTTCGGTGCACGACTTGCACATCTGGGCCGTCAAGGCGGACCAGCCGCTGCTGTCCGCGCATCTGGTGGTGGAGGACATCGCGCGCTGGGAGGGCGTGCTTGATGCCGCGCATGCCCTGCTGATGGAGCGCTTCGACATTCAGCACGCCACGCTGCAACCCGAACCCATGACACGCACCGTGCGCTGGCTGACACCGGCTGCGCACAACCGGCACGACGGCTGAGGCGGCCGGCGACCGGATGGTGCCCGGCCTGCTCGGGTGAGCGGAAGGATGCGCCTGCCGACACGAATTCGCGGGGCCGGTGAAATACAATCAATGTCGTAAAACTGTAAGGCTCCCGGCCGCGCTCATCGGCTGTTGCCAAATACGCGGCGATCCTTAAGATGTTACCGAGTCGCGGGGTCATACAGCGATCTCGATCCTCGTACTGAGCACGTGGATAAGCATTCTAACCACCACATGCCCCCATAACCCAGCGGGTAAACGAGGAGTTGATACCAGCATGCGTCAGGAT
>JBHEOS010000093.1:0-315 GCA_046260695.1 Gammaproteobacteria bacterium | reverse complement strand
CCCCGCCGCGAAACCGCAGACATCATCATCGACTACCTCGAACAACTGGGTGTCGACTATGTCTTTGGCGTGCCTGGCGGCGCGATCGAACCCCTGTTCAATGCCCTGGCGCGCAGCGCCCGGCGTGGCGGCCCGCGCATCGTCGTCGCCCGGCACGAGGCCGGCGCGGCCTTCATGGCCGACGGCTATGCCCGTAACAGCGGCAAGCTGGGTGTCTGCTGCGCCACGACCGGACCCGGCGCGACCAATCTCATCACCGGCGTGGCCTCGGCCTATGAAAGCCATATCCCGATGCTGGTGATCACCGCGCAGACC
>JBHEOS010000092.1:5916-6382 GCA_046260695.1 Gammaproteobacteria bacterium | reverse complement strand
GGCTGATGATCATCCCCATGCTGCTCAAGATCGACCTGCGCGCACTGCAGGGCGTGACCCAGCACTGGCGCGGCGTCGGCGTGACCCTGTTCGTGAACTGGGCGGTCAAGCCGTTCTCGATGGCGGCCCTGGCCTGGCTGTTCATCGGCGGCCTGTTCAGCGACTGGCTGCCGGCCGAGCAGATCGATTCCTACATCGCTGGCCTGATCATCCTCGCGGCCGCGCCCTGCACCGCCATGGTATTCGTCTGGAGCAACCTGTCGCGCGGGGAGCCGCACTTCACCCTGTCGCAGGTGGCGCTCAATGACGTGATCATGATCTTTGCCTTCGCGCCGGTGGTCGGCCTGCTGCTCGGCCTGTCGGCGATCAGCGTGCCCTGGTCCACCCTGCTGCTGTCGGTGCTGGTCTATATCGTGGTCCCGCTGGTGATCGCCAGTCTCTGGCGCAAGGCCTTGCTGGCGGGCGA
>JBHEOS010000092.1:340-5907 GCA_046260695.1 Gammaproteobacteria bacterium | reverse complement strand
TTTTCAGGGCCAGCAGATCCTCGACCAGCCGCTGATCATCGCCCTGCTGGCGGTGCCGATCCTGATCCAGGTGTTTTTCAACTCGGGACTGGCCTATCTGCTCAATCGCGCGGTGCGCTCGCCGCACTGCGTGGCCGGCCCGTCCGCGCTGATCGGCGCCAGCAATTTCTTCGAACTGGCGGTGGCCACGGCCATCGTGTTGTTCGGTTTCCAGTCCGGCGCGGCACTCGCCACCGTGGTCGGGGTGCTGATCGAGGTGCCGGTCATGCTGTTGGTGGTGCGCGTGGTGAACGCGAGCCAGACCTGGTATGAACGCCGCCCGGGCATCCCGACCTATGCGGAGTGCTGCCCGACCGATCTGCATCTGCACGCTGCACGGGAGCACCACTAATGTTCGACAGTTTGGCCAATCTGATCGTCTACCAATGGCTGGGCCTCGACCCCGCCAGTCATGGCGGTGCCGCGCTGCATTTCTTCGTCATGGACACGACCAAGATCTTCGTGATGCTGGTGATCATCATCTACGTGATGGGGCTGTTCCGCGCCCTGCTCTCGCCGGAGAAGGTCCGCGACTATGTGCGCGGCAAGCCACCGTGGTTGGCGCGCAGCTCGGCGGTGACGCTCGGCGCGGTGACGCCGTTCTGTTCCTGCTCCTCGGTGCCGCTGTTCATCGGCTTCGTCGAGGCCGGCATCCCGCTCGGCGTGACCTTTTCGTTCCTGATCGCCAGCCCGATGATCAACGAGGTCGCGGTGGTGATCCTGGCCGGCATCCTCGGCTGGGAGCTGACGCTGATGTATGTCGCCGCGGGCCTGACCGTGGCCTATGTCGGCGGCATGGTCATGGAACGCTTCAAACCGGAACGCTGGGTGGAGGACTACGTCTGGAAGATCCACATGGGCGAGACCGTCCTGGAGAAACCCGACACCTCCCTGGCCGGCCGTCACCACTATGCCGTGAACGAGGTCAAGACCATCGTCGGCCGGCTGTGGCTGTGGGTGGTGGTCGGCATCGGCGTGGGCGCGTTGTTTCACGGCTATGTCCCGGAGGACTGGGTCACCGAACACTTGGGCGGCAAGGACAACTGGCTGGCCGTACCCGGCGCCGTGCTGCTGGGCGTGCCACTGTATTCCAACGCCACCGGCGTGATCCCGGTGGCCGAGGCGATGCTCGGCAAGGGCGTGGCCATCGGCACCACCCTGGCCTTCATGATGAGCATCGCCGCGCTGTCGCTGCCGGAGATGATCATCCTGCGCAAGGTGATCAAATGGCCGGGGCTGGCGCTCTATGCCGGGGTGCTGGCCATCGCCTTCACGCTGGTCGGCTGGGGTTTCAATCTGACGATGTAGTTCGTGCGCCCCGCGCCGGCATGGATGCCGGTTCAGCCTTCCAGAAGATATTCGATGATCCCCTTGGCGATAAACCCCATCAGGCCGAGGCCGAGCGCCAGAAACAGCCAGAGGGAACCGTAGCGCCCGGCCTTGGACTTGTAGGCGAGATTGCCAATGATGAACACCATGTAAAGGATCAGCGCGGGCAGCAGGATGTTCAGCGAGAGCTGCTCGAACTCGCTGATGGTCAACCCGAAGAGTCTTGGTTCGTCGCCCATCTACGGTTTCCTTCTGATTGGTTCCAAGGTCATCGGCGTTTACGCGGCCGGCAGGCCGACTGGCCCCGCCCCGCGTGCATACCCAGAAAGGCCCGGATCACGTCGCCGGCGTGCCGGGCGCGGGCCGCTTGATTCTTGTGCCTCAGCGGCACCCGGTACAGGGACCGGACCAGATCCAGCCCCATCGCCATGCCCAACAGGCGTTCGGCACTCAGCAGCGGATCGGGCACGGCGAGCAGGCCGCGGGCGCTGGCCTGGGCCAGGTACTGCGTCAGTACATCCAGCATGCGCTGCGGACCGTTGCGATAGACCTGCACCAGATCGCCACGCCTTTGCGGCAACTCGGCCAGCGCCTGCATGAAGCGCTGGTGCCGCGCACTGCACATGAAAGTCACCAGATCCTCGACAAACCGCGTCAGCCTCTGTTCGAGCTCGGCGCGCCCCCCCGGCGTCCCCTGCAACGCCCGGTGGATGTCGACCGCCTCGCGGGTAACGACGGCCTCCAGCAAGGCGATCCGATTGGCATAGCGACTGTAGACGGTGGCCTTGGAGACCTGCGCAGCGTCGGCCACCGCCTCCATGGTCAGCGCCTTGGGGCCCTGGGCGAACAAGATGCAGTGCGCGGCATCGAGTATCGCCCGGTCCTTCCGGGGGTCGCTGGGGCGACCGCGTCTGCCTGGCATGACGATCCTTCGGCGATTGTCTTCGATTGGCGAGTTACTGTACGATCCCGTTCACTAATTGACAACAGGCCCGCCCGCATCATGCGTCTCTCGCTCACGGTATTGCTGTTCATGCTGGCGGTGCTGGCCGGTTGCAGCGAGCAGTCCGAGCCCATCGAACAGACCACCGAACCACCCTATGTCCTGAGCGCGCCGGTCATCGCGGCCACCGACGGCGAGCTCGGCCTGTCCGGCACGGTGCGGGCGCGGGTGGAGGTGCCGCTGGCATTTCAGGTGCGTGGACGCATCACCGCCCGGCGGGTCGATGCCGGGCAGACAGTAACCGCCGGACAGGTCCTGTTCGAGCTCGACGCCGCCGATCTGCAACAGGGCCTGCGCACCGCCGAGGCGGATCTGGCCGCGGCCGAACTCGCCTTGGAGACGGCACGGGCCGATCTCAATCGCGATCGCCAACTGCGCGAGAAGGCGCTGATCAGCGCCCAGGTGCTGGAACGCGGTGAACTGGCGCTGCGCGAGATGCGCAGCCGACGCGACGCGGCCGCCGCACGGCGGGAACAGGCCCGCAACGCGCTGGGCTACGCACGCCTGGACAGCCCGGCGGCCGGCGTGTTGATCGATGTCAGCGCCGAACCCGGACAGGTGGTGGACGTCAGCGAGCCGGTGGCGATACTGGCCCAGGCCGGCGCGCGCGAGATCGAGGTGTATTTTCCCGAGGCCGTGACACCGCCGGAGCAAGGCGAGGTGCTGCTGCCCGATGGCGGCGTCCTGCCGCTTACGCTGCGCGAGACCGCCGGGGCCGTCGAACCCCAGTCGCGCACCCGACGTGCCCGCTACACGGTGGCCGATGACGGCGAGACGCTGGTGCTCGGCACGGTGGTCAGCGCGCGTTTTGCCGGCCGAAGCCTGCCGGCGGGCGCCTTCGTGGTACCGATCAGCGCCCTCGACGAACGCGGCGCTGGCGCGCGCGTGTGGCGCATCGAGCAGGGCCAGGTCGTGCCGGTGGCGGTCACGGTGCTGGCCCTGGATGACCGCAGCGCGCGCATCACCGGGCCGCTGACGACCGGCGAGTCGCTGGTGGCCCTGGGCACGCACCTGTTGCGCGAGGGCATGGCGGTGCGGGAACTTCCCTGATGGCATTCCCGAACCTGTCCGCGCTCGCCGTGCGCGAGCGCGCGGTCACCCTGTTCTTTCTGATCCTGGCCGTGCTGTTCGGCCTGTATTCATTTCTCTCGCTGGGACGCGCCGAAGACCCCGCCTTCACCGTGCGCGTGATGCTGGTCCAGGCCGCCTGGCCGGGGGCCACGCCCGAGCAGCTGCGCGACCAGGTGGTCGACCGTCTGGAGAAACGCATCCAGGAGGTCGAGTACCTCTACCGGATCGAGACCACCATCCGGCCCGGGTACGCCATCCTGCAAGTCGAGTTCGAGGATTACGCGCCGCAGGCGATGGTCCCCGACCTGTTCTACGAGGTGCGCAAGCGCATGCTCGACGAATCGCGCAGCCTGCCGGCCGGGGTGATCGGCCCAATCGTCAACGACGACTTCTCGGACGTGTATTTCAGCCTGATGGCCCTGAGCGCGCCGGGCCTGCCGCTGGCCGACCTGACCCGCGAGGCCGAGCGCATCCGCGACCGCCTGCAACGCATCGAAGGCATCCAGAAGGCCATGCTGCTGCGGGAACGCAGCGAGCGGGTGTTCCTCGAATTCGACAATGCCCGACTGATGAATCTGGGGCTGTCGCCACAGGCGATCTTCGAGGCCATCGACGCCAGCAACCGGCTGATTCCCACCGGACGCATCGAGACCGACGGCCCGCGCCTGTATCTGCGCCTGGACGCGGACCTGTCCGACCCCGACGCGCTGGCCGCCACGCCGATCCGGGTCGGCGGGCAGATCCTGAAACTCGCCGACATCGCCAGCATCCGACGCGGTCACGAGGAACCGCCCAGCTATCTGGTACGGGCCCGCGGCGAGGATGCGGTGCTGCTGGGCGTGGTCATGCACCGCGGCGAGAACGGACCGGCCCTGGGTCAGCGGCTGGCGGCATTCCTGGCCGCCGAACGCGCGCGCCTGCCGCTGGGCATGACGCTCGCCCAGCTCACCAACCAGGCCGACGCCATCAACGCCGCGGTGAGCCTGTTCCAGATCAAATTCCTGGTCGCGGTGGCGGTGGTGATGGGCGTCAGCATCCTGGCCATCGGTCTGCGCGCCGGGCTCATCGTCGGCATCGCCGTGCCGGTGACGTTGGGCATCACCTTTCTACTGATGAAGCTCATGGGCATCAACCTCGACCGCATCACCCTGGGCGCCTTGATCATCTCGCTGGGGTTGCTGGTGGACGACGCCATCATCGCCGTGGAGATGATGCTGGTGAAACTCGAAGAGGGCTGGGACCGGGTCCGCGCCGCCGCGCATGCCTGGAACGTCACCGCCGCGCCGATGCTGTTCGGCACCCTGGTGACGGTGGCCGGTTTCCTGCCGATCGGTTTTGCCCGCTCGGGCGTGGGCGAATACGCCGGCAATATCTTCTGGGTGCTGTGCATCTCGCTGCTGGCCTCCTGGCTGGTGGCGGTGGTATTCGCGCCGTATCTGGGCGTCAAGCTGCTGCGCGAGGTGCCCAAGGGGCAGCAGCACGATCATTCCAGCATCTACCACACCCCCGCGTATGCGCGGCTGCGCCGGCTGATCACCGGCTGCGTGACCTGGCGCAAGTCGGTGGTGGCCGCCACCGTCGGCCTGCTGGTGCTGTCGGTGATCGGCATGATCGCCCTGGTGGAAAAACAATTCTTTCCCGGTTCCGACCGGCCCGAGGTGCTGGTGAGCGTGTATCTGCCGCAGGGCAGCGGCATCGCCGCGACCGATCGCACCCTCCGGAAGATCGAGGCCATCCTGGCCCCGCTGCCCGAGGTCAAGACGCTGTCGACCTACGCCGGGGCGGGCGCGCCGCGCTTCTTCATCTCGGCCAACCCCGAGCCGCCCGATCCGGCCTTCGGCAAGATCGTCGCCGTGGCGCGCGACGCCGCCACCCGTGACCGGGTGATGGCCACGCTCGAACAACACATCGCCGCCGGCGAATTTCCCGAGGCGCGGGTGCGTGTCTATCGCCTGCTGTTCGGGCCGCCGGTGATCTGGCCGTTGCAGTTCCGCGTGGTCGGACCGGACCCCAACACCCTGCGCGCCCTCGCCTACCAGGTGCGCGAGGTGATCGCGCAGAATCCGCACGCCTACGACGCGCACCTGGAGTGGGACGAGCGCGTACCGGTGCTGCACTTAAAGAC
>JBHEOS010000092.1:0-235 GCA_046260695.1 Gammaproteobacteria bacterium | reverse complement strand
TCGCGCGCGGCTCGCACGCGGGGCACAAACTCGATGTGCAGGCACTCAGCGGGCTGGAACTGCTCAACCACACCGGGCAAAAGCTGCCGCTCAGCCAGCTCGGCCGCTTCGAGGTGCGCTACGAAGAACCGGTCATCAAGCGCTACAACCGCGAGCCCTTCCTCGCGGTCCAGGCCGATCTGCGCGGCGCGCAGCCGCAGGACGTGACCGCGGACCTGTGGCAGGCGCTCGAACC
>JBHEOS010000091.1:6183-6632 GCA_046260695.1 Gammaproteobacteria bacterium | reverse complement strand
GGTGATGGCGATCGATCGCTCCTAGCGCCTGCTGGACCGCGCCTATGCCAATGTGCGGCGGATGGCCCTGCACAATCTTCGCCAGCGCCCGGGTGCCGGGTGCGCCGGACCGGCTTGGTTGAGGGGTCACACGGGGCCGGTCACTCGGCGGCCACGGTTCTGCGCAACTGGGGATGGATGCGCACCGTGCGCACCGCATTGTCCTTGGTCTGGATGATGTCGATGGGGTAGCCGGCCAGCAGCAGGCTGGTGCCCGACTCCGGGATGTCTTGCATGTGCTCCAGGATCAGCCCATTGAATGTCTTGGGTCCGTCGGTCGGCAGTTCGATATGCAAGGCGCGGTTGAGGTCGCGGATGGTGATGCCGGCATCGACCAGATAGCTGCCATCCTCCTGCGGGGTGATGTCCTTGCTCAGACCCGACGGGTCGGTGGTGAACTCGCCGACGAT
>JBHEOS010000091.1:0-6173 GCA_046260695.1 Gammaproteobacteria bacterium | reverse complement strand
CCTCCAGGATATCCTCGAGCGCGACCAGTCCCTGGATGTCGCCATATTCGTCCACCACCAGCCCGGTACGGCGGCTCTCGCGCTGGAAATTCAGCAACTGCCGGTTCAGCGAGGTGCCCTCCGGGATGAAATAGGGTTCACGGAGCACGCTGCGCAGGGCATCGTGGGTCAGGTCGCCGCGTTTCAGGAGCGGCACGATGCTGCGCAGGTGCAGTATGCCGACCACGTGGTCGATCGAATCCTCGAACACCGGCAGGCGGGTGTACTGGGTATGGGTCAGGATCTCGGTGATCTCTTCGATGTCGTCGCTGAGGTCGACGCCGACCACCTCGTTGCGGGGGATCATGATGTCTTCGACGGTGGCCTTTTCCAAGTCCAGCAGATTCAGCAGCATCTTCTGGTGGCGTTTGGGGATCATCGCGCCGGCCTCCAGCACGACAGTACGCAGTTCCTCGCTGCTGAGCGCATGACCGCCGCTCTGCTCGGGACTCACGCCGAGGAGCCCCAAGAAGGCGTTGGCAATCTTGTTGATGACCCAGACCAAGGGATACAGGAGCTTCAGCAGGGGGATGTACAGGAAGGACGCCGGGAAGGCGATGCGTTCGGGATGCAGCGCGGCCAGCGTCTTGGGCGCGACCTCCGAGAAGATCAACACGACCAGGGTCAGCGCGCCGGTCGCGATGGCGATGCCCACCTCACCGAACAGGCGCATGCCGATCAGGGTCGCGATGGCCGAGGCGAGGATGTTGACGAAATTGTTGCCGAGCAGGATCAGCCCGATCAGGCGGTCGGGGCGTTCCAACAGGCGTTGCGCACGCATCGCGCCGCGGTGCCTGTTCTTGGCCAGGTGGCGCAGGCGATAACGGTTCAGGGTCATCAGCCCGGTTTCCGAGCCGGAAAAGAACGCCGAGAGGATCAGCAGAAACAGCAACGTGCCAAACAGCACACTTAGGGGAATCGCGTCCAAGAACGGGGGTGCCTCCAGATTAGGCGGGACGCGGGGATTCTAGCAGTTGAACGCGTACCGGAAAATTACGCCGCAGGCCGCGAACGGGGGTCATACCCCCAGCAGCAATTCCAGGACCAGTTTGGTGCCGAAATACGCGAGCATCAGGAACAGGAAACCGCCCAAGGTCCAGCGGGTCACGGTGCGGCCGCGCCAACCGAAACGCCAATGCCCCCACAGCAGCGTCGCGAACACCCCCCAGGCCACCAGGGACAGGACCGTCTTGTGGACCAGATGCTGGGCAAAGATATCCTCCAGGAACAGCAGGCCGGTCAGCAGGGCCAGACTCAGCAGGATGAAGCCGGTGCTGATCAGCTGGATCAACAGGGTTTCCATGGTCTGCAAGGGCGGCAGGGCGCGGATCAGGCCGCCGGGGTGACGGTTGCGCAGCTGATGGTCCTGCATGGCCAGGAGCATGGCCTGCAGCACCGCGATCACCAACAGGCTGTAGGCCAGGATCGACAGCAGGATGTGCAGATCGAGCTGCCAATGACTGCCCTCGCTGAGGACGTGCTGCGAGGGGTAGGCGAACATCAGCGCGATGCTCAGCGCGGCCGTGGGCAGCAGGGCGATCCCGATATTTTCCAGGGGCTGCCGTAGCGAAGAGGTCAGCAGCAGCAGGGCGGTCAGCCAGCCCACCAGCGATGCCGCATTGAAGAAGCCCAGGTTGAGCCCGTTCGGGGTCACCAGGACCGGATACATCGCCGTGCCGTGCAGGAGCGTCGCGAGCAGCCCCAGGATCAGGGCGGTATTCCGGCTTACCGAGCCGGCCAGGTCGTGGCGTGCCAGGCGCACCGCGAACAGCAGGCTGCTCGCCAGGTAAAGGAAAATCGCCAGGATGCCGATGAGTTGGCTGTGCATGTTCCTCCCATGGCACAGGTGTTCTAATATCACGCAAAACCGTCGGCATGATGGCATATCTGTGTTCCGCATTGAAGCAGACGCGCAGTCGGGGCAGGTCGACGTGACAGGGGTCCGGCCGGCAAGCGCACACCCAATGCATCTGCCAATACGCCGGAATGTGAACAAGGCCCTGGTCCGCGCCGGGGCACGTCGGCAGCATGGCGCGGTCTCGCGCAGGCGCCATCCATGACTTAGGTGTTGGAACACCGGATTATGCAGATACGGGTACTGGGTTGTAGTGGGGGAATCGGGGGTGAACTGCGTACGACCAGCCTGCTGGTGGACGATGACATCCTGATCGATGCCGGTACCGGGGTGGGCGATCTTACCCTGGAGGAGATGAGCCGTATCCGGCATATCTTCGTTACCCACTCCCATCTGGACCACATCGCGGGTATCCCGCTGATGGTGGATTCGATCTTCGGTCAGATCGAGACCCCCATCACCCTGCATGCCAGCGCCGAGACCGTGGCGGCGCTGCGCGAACATATCTTCAACTGGAAGATCTGGCCCGATTTTACCGTATTGCCGTCGGCCACCTCGGGGGTGCTGCGCTACCAGGTCATGTCTCCGGACGAGGTCTGTCGCCAAGGGACGCGGACGCTGCGGATGGTCCCGGTCAATCACGCGGTGCCGGGTGTGGCCTACTGCATCGAGAGCGCCGGGCAGGTCGTGGCCTTCAGCGGCGATACTACAACCAACGACAGTCTATGGGCGGCACTCAACGCCTATGCTGATCTTGCGGTACTGATCATCGAGTGCGCGTTCCCGAATCAGGAACGTGACCTGTGCCTGAAGGCCTACCATTACTGCCCCGAGCTGCTGGCGCGGGACCTCGGCAAGCTGCGGCACCGCCCGCGGCTCTACCTCACCCACCTCAAGCCGGGCGCCGAGGCGCAGATCGAGCGCGAATGCCGCGCACTGATCGAGGATTTCGAGCTTCGCCGCCTGTTCGGTGGCGACCTGATCCAGCTATAATCTGCGGCCTGTTTCCCCCGGCCCTCGGGCCGCCGGATATCCCTTGCAAGCCGCCGCGAAAGCCCACCATGTTTGAGAACCTTACCGAACGTCTCAGTCAGACCCTGAAGCGCCTGCGCGGTCAGGGGCGTCTGACCGAAGAGAATGTCCAGGACACCCTGCGCGAGGTGCGCATGGCCCTGCTCGAGGCCGACGTCGCCTTGCCGGTGGTGCGTGAATTCATCGAGCGGGTGCGCGGGCGCGCCATCGGTCAAGAGGTATTGCAGAGCCTGACGCCGGGCCAGGCCCTGGTGAAGATCGTCCATGACGAACTGATCGCGGTCATGGGCGAGGCAAATGACGAATTGAACCTGCGCAGCCAGCCGCCCGCGGTGATTCTGATGGCGGGCCTGCAGGGTTCCGGCAAGACCACCAGCACGGCCAAGCTGGCGCGCTGGCTCAAAGAACGGCGCAAGAAGACCGTGCTGCTGGTCAGTTGCGATATCTACCGGCCGGCGGCCATCGATCAGTTACAGACCCTGGCCCGCGAAGTGGGCGCCGAATTCTTTCCCAGCCAAACCGATCAGGATCCGGTCGCCATCGCCACCGCCGCGATCGACCAGGCCCGTCGCCAGCTTCTCGATGTGGTGATTATCGATACCGCGGGGCGCCTGCACGTCGATGCAGCCATGATGGCGGAGATCCAGCGTATCCACGCGGCAGCACACCCCATCGAGACCCTGTTCGTGGTCGACAGCATGACCGGTCAGGACGCGGCGAATACCGCCAAGGCATTCAATGAAGCCTTGCCGCTGACCGGTGTGGTCCTGACCAAGACCGACGGCGATGCGCGCGGCGGTGCCGCGTTGTCGATTCGCGCGGTCACCGGGAAGCCCATCAAATTTCTCGGCGTGGGCGAGAAAACCGTTGCCCTGGAGCCGTTCCATCCGGACAGGGTCGCCTCGCGCATGCTGGGCATGGGCGATGTGCTGAGCCTGGTCGAGGAGGCCGAGCACAAGATTGACCGCGACAAGGTGGAGAAACTGGCGGGCAAACTCAAGACCGGGCAGCGCTTCGATCTGGAGGATTTTCGCGATCAGTTGCAGCAGATGATGGGTATGGGCGGGTTGAGCGGATTGTTGGACAAGCTCCCCGGCGTCGCGGACATCCCCAAGGACGTGCGCAATCGGGTCAATGACCGCGAGTTGGTGCACATGGTGGCCATCATCAATTCCATGACCACCCAGGAGCGCCGGCACCCGGACGTCATCAAGGGCTCACGGCGGCGGCGTATCGCCAGCGGCTCGGGAACCGAGGTTCAGGACGTCAACCGGCTGCTCAAGCAGTTCATGCAGATGCAGAAGATGATGAAGCAGATGTCCAAGGGCGGCATGAGCAAGATGCTCCGTGGTCTCAAGGGCAAGATGCCCTTCCCGATGCCGTAACTTTGCGGTAATGCAAATAAAAACGGCGGTCCCCTCTCGGTACCGCCGTTCAGTCTGCCTAGGCCTTGAGTTTTATTGTTCTCTTTGTTCGGTCTGGCTCTGCCTCATTATTATTTTGTTGGCCCGTTGTTGTTGTTGGGTTCCGGGTGACTCCTCCGATCCTGTTTGTTGTTTTACACACCGTGCCGTGGCGCTTGCTATGTACCAGAGCAAGCCCTGTGCCAGGATGGGTTTCAACTTTATGAATCAGTTATTTACGGGTATTTTGCGGGCAGCTGACGCAGATATGCTGGAGCGAATATGTAAGTGAGACCGACAGCCGCAGCAACACCCCGGCCGGTCAGTTCAGCGATTCTAGCCAGTAAAAATAATGGCTTGCGATAGGAGCGCTGGTATCCGGCGGGCTTGAATTTGGCGTAAAGTCGATCGACGCCCTGGAAAGATCGCAACATTCCATGAATCCGGGCGAGGCCAGTTGCGGGTGTTGGCGATGTGCGCAACCCAGCCTGCCAGTCGCGGAGGCTGGCATATAGAAGGCTTCACTTTTGCGGCGATTTCCGTAGAATGCCCGGCTTACTCAGTGGCCGCCGGTATCTGGCGGCCTTTTTGGCTGTCGGTGAGAGGATCGTTCTAGCATGGTAACCATTCGTTTGACCCGTGGCGGCGCAAAGAAGCGGCCCTTCTATCAGATCGTGGTGACGGACAGCCGCAACCGCCGTGATGGGCGTTATATCGAGCGCATCGGGTACTTCAACCCGATCGCGAAAGGTGGCGAGACCCGCGTGCAGGTCGACATGGCACGCGCCGACCACTGGTTGGCGCAGGGTGCACAGGCCTCTGAGCGCGTCGCCGGCCTGATCAAACAGGAGCGCAAGCAGAGCGCTTGAGCGCAGCCATGAATACCCGCCGGACCGAGACGCACGCCGGTTTGGTGGTCGTTGGACGTATCAGTGGTCTGTACGGTGTGCGGGGTTGGCTGCGGGTCTTCTCCTATACCGATCCGCGAGACGAAATCATTGGATACGTGCCCTGGCTGATCCAGGCAGACGGACAGTGGCAGCAGATCGAAGTCGAGGACGGCCGGGCGCAAGGTAAAGGCATCGTCGTCAAATTGGCAGGCTACGATGACCGGGACGCCGCGGTGCGCCTGCTGGGGCGGGATATCGCGATACGCCGCGAGCAGTTGGGTGCGTTGGCCCCCGGCGAGTATTTCTGGGCGGACCTCGAAGGCCTGCGGGTCGTGACCTGCGCCGGGGTCGATCTGGGCGTTGTCGATCACCTGCTTGCGACCGGCGCCAACGATGTGATCGTGGTCCGGGGTGAGCGCGAACGGCTGATACCCTTTGTGCAGGGCGAGGTGATCCGCACGGTCGATCTTCAGGGCGGGGTCATCGAGGTCGATTGGGATCCCGATTTCTGAGTCCTCCTGAACCGCGCCGGCCCCGTCGCATGGCGCGGATCTGGCGAGCCAGCCCAGGCGGCGGGGATCTGAAATGCGCATAGATGTGGTGACGCTGTTCCCGGACCTGGTTCGCCAGGTTGCCGAGTACGGGGTGACCGGGCGGGCGGTGCAACGCGGGCTGTTGAGCCTGCACACCTGGAACCCGCGCGATTACACCCATGACCGGCACCGGACGGTTGATGACCGCCCCTACGGCGGTGGGCCGGGGATGCTAATGCGTTATGAGCCGCTGCGCGATGCGATCCGGGCCGTGCGTGCCGCGTCGCCCGACCCGCGGGTCATCTATCTGTCGCCGCAGGGACGCGTCGTGGACCAGGCGCTGCTGCGGCAGACGGCCGCCGAAGCGGCACTGGTGTTTGTCGCAGGGCGCTATGAGGGCATCGATGAACGCCTGCTGGCG
>JBHEOS010000090.1:6287-6723 GCA_046260695.1 Gammaproteobacteria bacterium | reverse complement strand
GCCTGGGCCTGCTCATCGCGCTCAAGAACCTGATCGACGCCCGCCTGCAGCGCCGCGCCCAGCCTGTCGTCCTGGCCCAGCCGGTGGCGGCGTGATCCTTGCGTAAATGAATCCGGAAAAACGCCGGAAGATCTTCGAGCGCCTGCGCGCCGCGAATCCGCATCCGACCACCGAACTGCACTACAGCAACGTATTTCAGTTGCTGGTCGCGGTGGTGCTGTCGGCACAGGCCACCGACAAGGGCGTGAACAAGGCCACCGCGAAACTCTTCAAGCTCGTCAGCACACCGCGCGACATCCTGGCCCTCGGTGAGGCGGGCCTGAAGGACTCCATCAAGACCATCGGCCTGTTCAACAGCAAGGCCAAGAACCTCCTGGCCGCCTGCGCGATCCTGGAGGCGCGCCACGCCGGCCAGGTACCGCACGAGCGGGCCGCG
>JBHEOS010000090.1:0-6269 GCA_046260695.1 Gammaproteobacteria bacterium | reverse complement strand
ACCGACCATCGCCGTCGACACACACATCTTCCGGGTCGCCAACCGCACCGGCCTGGCGCCGGGCAAGACCCCGCTGGAGGTGGAAAAGAAACTGCTGAAGTTCGTCGCCGACGAATTCAAGCACGACGCGCATCACTGGCTGATCCTGCTCGGCCGCTACACCTGCCTCGCGCGCAGGCCCCGCTGTCCCGACTGCCTGATCGCCGATCTGTGCGAGTCCCGGGCCAAGACCCCGTTGTCGCCATGATGTTCACGCCCGACCGCGAGCAGCTGCGCCGGTTCTATTGCGAGGTGTGGCGCAAGCACGGCGCCGGGCTGGCGCTGGAACCCCTGGAACTGCAGATCCGCGAGGTGATCCTCGCGCACCCGGAATATCAGCCGCTGCTGGACGACCCCGACGCGCTGGATAAGGACTACCTGCCCGAACTCGGCGAAACCAATCCCTTTCTGCACATGGGTCTGCACCTGGCGGTCCGCGAACAACTCGGCACCGACCGCCCCGCCGGCATCCGCGCCCTGGCGCAGCAGGCGCGGCGGCGGTTCCCCGACCCGCACGCCTGGGAACACCGCATGATCGAGTGCCTGGCCGAGATGCTCTGGCGCAGCCAGCGCGATGCCGTCCCGCCCGACGAGGCCGCCTACCTGCGCTGCCTGCGGCGCGCATTAAAATGAACCGGCGGGAACCATCCCGGTCCGCCGTGCGTCATACCATCGTTCCTGCCCTAACCCCCCCGGCAAGACCCTACCCAAGGAGATTCGACCATGTCCTGCAAATCCCCCCTGAAATCCCGGAATCCCCTGACCCTCGCCCTCGGCGCCGCGGTCGCCGCCGCGCTCACGGCCGGCAGCGCCGGGGCCAGCGAGAACCCCTTCGGCCAGACCGCGTTGGCCAGCGGCTACCAGCTCGCCGAGGCCGGCAAGGCCCCGATGGACGGTAAATGCGGCGGCAAGCTGAGCAAAGAAGGCAAGTGCGGCGGCATGGCGGGCAAGGACGGCCGACGCGGTCCCGGCAAATACGACGCCGACGGCGACGGCAAGGTGACCCTGGAGGAATTCAACGCCGCCCACGCCAAGATGTTCAAACAGATGGATACCAATGGCGACGGCGTGCTCAGCGGCGAGGAGCTCGAACGCCCGTGTACGAAACGCGACCACGACACGCCGTAGCCGCCGGCATCGCTGGATGTGAACTGACCCGCCGGTTGCGATAGGCATCCCTTGCAACGCTGAATCGTCAGGCTGCTAAAGCGGCCCGCACGCGGGCCGCTAGCAGCTTGAGCCGTCGTCGATTTTCAGCGTGACGCACGTCCGCAAGGGATGCCTGCCGTGCCGCTATCCGAATACCTGATCACCGCCCTGAATCTGCTGGCCGCGCTGTTCGTGGTGGCCATCGGCCTGGGCCTGCTCGCGGTCCTGGCGATGTATGTCATCGACATCAGCCAGACCAGCCAGGCGATCCGCCGCAACTACCCGGTCATCGGGCGTTTCCGTTACGTGTTCGAGCACCTGGGCACCTTCTTCCGCCAGTATTTCTTCGCCATGGATCGGGAGGAGCTGCCGTTCAACCGCGCCGAGCGCTCCTGGGTGTACCGCGCGGCCAAGAACGTCGACAGCACCGTGCCATTCGGCTCGACCCGCGACCTGCGCCATCCCGGCACGGTGTTCTTCGTGAACTGCGCGTTTCCCGCCCTGGACACCGACACCGCCGCGCCGCGACCGATCTGCTTCGGCCCCGACTGCGCGACGCCCTACACCAACGCCGCGATCTTCAACATCTCAGGGATGAGCTACGGCGCAATCTCGCGCCCGGCCGTGCTGGCGCTGTCCAATGGCGCGCGAATGGCTGGCTGCTGGATGAACACCGGCGAGGGTGGGCTGTCGCCCTACCACCTCGAAGGCGGCGCCGACCTGGTGTTTCAGATCGGCACGGCGAAATACGGTGTGCGCGATGCCCAGGGGCGGCTCGATGACGAAAAGCTGCGCGCCGTCGCCGCGCACCCCCAGGTACGCATGTTCGAGCTCAAGCTCAGCCAGGGCGCCAAGCCCGGCAAGGGCGGCATCCTGCCCGGCGCCAAGGTCACCGCGGAGATCGCCCGGATCCGCGGCATCCCCGTGCATGTCGATTCCATCAGCCCCAACCGGCACGCTGAGATCGCCACCGTGGGCGAACTGCTCGACATGATCGGGCATATCCGCGCGCTGACTGGCAAGCCGACCGGGTTCAAGCTGGTGGTCGGCGACGGCCGCTTCTTCGATGAACTGTGCGCGGAGATCCTGCGCCGCGGCGCGGCCGCGGCGCCGGACTTCATCACCGTCGACGGCGCCGAGGGCGGCACCGGCGCCGCCCCGATGAGCCTGCTGGACAATATGGGCATGCCGCTGCGCGAGGCCCTGCCGCTGCTGGCCGACAAGCTGATCGAATATGGCCTGCGCGAACGTGTGAAGGTGGTCGCCTCGGGCAAACTGGTCAATCCTGCGGAGGTCGCCTGGGCGCTGTGCATGGGCGCCGATGCCGTGGTCTCCGCGCGTGCCTTCATGTTCGCGCTCGGCTGCATCCAGGCCCTGCAGTGCAACAAAGACACCTGCCCGACCGGCATCGCCACCCACAATCCGCATCTGCAAAAGGGCCTCGACCCGCGCAACAAGGCCCTGCGCGTAATGAACCTGGTGCAGAATCTTCACCGCGAGGTGGGCATGATCGCGCATGCCTGCGGCGTCGCCGCACCGCGCCAGCTCAGCCGTGCCCATGCGCGCATGGTCCAACCCAACGGCACCTCGACACCGCTCGATCAGCTGTTCCCCGAACCGCAACCCCGGCCGCACGCGGTTGCCGGCGAGGCGCACCCCGCACGCACGCGGTGATATCCAGACCAACGCCCACGACAGCAGCCTCCGATGCCGCACCGTGGCCGCACCGTGACAGATAATCCAGGCCAGTCCTTCTGAATCCGAGCATTCGGCGCTACCCTGGGCACCCGTCCATGACCGCCGGCCCGCCATGACCGCTGCCTCCACCCCTGACTGGATCACCCCCGACTGGCCGGCGCCGAGTTGGGTGCGCGCCGTGACCACCACCCGCCGCGGCGGTGTCAGCCGCGGGGCGTATGCCGCGATGAATCTCGCCGCGCATGTCGGCGATGCGCCGCAGGCGGTCGCGGCCAACCGCGCGGCGCTGCGTCAGGCCCTGGGCTTGCCCGCCGAACCGGTCTGGTTGCGGCAGGTGCATGGCCGGGGGGTGGTCGAGGCCGACCGTGCCGCGCCAAACGCCATGGATGCCATGGACGCGGAGGGCGCCGAGGGCGATGCGGCGGTCAGCCGCGCCCCGGGCACGGTCTGCGCGGTGCTGACCGCCGATTGCCTGCCGGTGCTGTTGTGCGACCGCGCCGGCACCTGCGTCGGCGCGGCGCATGCCGGTTGGCGGGGCCTGGCCGGCGGGGTGATCGAGGCCACCGTGGCCGCCCTGGGGGTGCCGGCCGCCGGCCTGCTGGCCTGGCTGGGCCCGGCGATCGGGCCGCAGGCCTTCGAGGTCGGCGACGAGGTCCGGGAGGCCTTCGTGGCCCGGGATGCCGCGGCGGCGGCGGCCTTCCAGGCACAGGGCGCGCGCTGGCACGCCGACCTGTATCGGCTGGCCCGGTTGCGCCTGGCCGCCCTGGGCGTCGCCGGGGTCTACGGCGGCGGAGACTGCACCTACGCGGACCCCGCACGGTTCTATTCCTACCGCCGCGACGGCGCGACCGGACGCCTGGCGACGCTGATCTGGCTGGAGCCCCCGCGGTCCTCCGCCTAGACGGACTTGCTGCGCCGTCGGCCGCGCGCTACGGCGGCCCACCTTGCTGTATCATCCGGCCCCTGTATCGAGCCTTCCCCGAACCCCGACCGATGCCCCTGCTGACCTGGATCCTCTTGTTCTCGCTGCTCGGCGGGGTGCTCAGCGTCCTCGCGGCCGCGCTGTTCCTGGTGTTTCCCGCGGCCCTGCGCACCCGGCTGCTGCCGCACCTCGTCAGCTTCGCGATCGGCGCCCTGCTCGGCGCCGCCTTTCTGGCCCTGCTGCCGCACGCCCTGAGCAGTCCGGGCGTGGATGACCTGCACACCATCACCGGCACGGTGCTGCTGGGGCTGCTGGGGTTCTTCCTGCTGGAAAAGCTGGTGCTGTGGCGGCATTGCCACCATGCCGAGTGTGAGGTCCATGCCCTGGACGAGGGCCATGCCCATGCGCAAGCCGACAACGGGCGGGCGCGCGCCGCCGGCAACCTGATCCTGATCGGCGATGGCATCCACAATCTGGTCGACGGCATCCTGATCGCCGCCGCATTTATGACCGACATCCACCTCGGCATCGTCACCAGCCTAGCGGTGGCGGCCCATGAGATCCCGCAGGAGGTCGGCGACTTCGCCGTGCTGCTGCACAGCGGCCTGTCCCGCGCCCGCGCCCTGACCTACAACGTGATGACCAGCCTGACCACGGTGATCGGCGCGCTGTTGGCCTATTACGGACTGCGCGAGGCCGAGGCCGCCCTGCCCTTCATCCTGGCGATCGCCGCATCGAGCTTCATCTATATCGCCGTCGCCGATCTGATCCCGGGCCTGCACAAGCGCCTGGACGGGCGCGCGACCGCGCAGCAGATCCTGCTGATCGCCGCCGGGGTGCTGACGATCCACCTCGCGCATTCGACGCTGCATTGAGCCCGACGGGCATACGCTCGGCTGGCGTATAGTCTGCGAGGCTGTCGCGCATATTCAGGGAGCGGGTTATGGACTGGTACATGCTGACCTTGGTCGGGGAAGACCGCCCCGGGATCGTCGCCAGGCTCACCGCGGCGCTGTATGCCGCGGGCTGCAACCTCGGCGAGGCGGCGATGGCGCGGCTCGGCGGCAATTTCACGATCATGCTGATGGCGCAACACGCCGGCACGTCGGAGGGCCTGCGCAGCGTGGTCGATCCGATCGCGCGCGAACTCGGCCTGCGCGCGCATGTGGACCGCATCGAGGGCCACCTGCACCAGCACCTGATTCCCGATGTGCGGGTCATTGTCTACGGGGCCGACCGCGCCGGCATCGTCGCCCAGGTCACCGGCGCGCTGGCCGGGGCCGGCTTCAACATCCTGGATCTGCAATCCGATGTCGGCGGCAGCGCGGACCGGCCGGTGTACATCATGACCCTGGAGGGGCAGGCGCGGGACGGCATCGAGGCCGTGCAGCGGGCGCTGGAGGGGCTCGCGCGCGAGGGCATCGAGGTCGATGTGCAGGCGATCGAGACCCTGATTGGTTGAGGCAGGCCCGATGGCGGCATTGGCGATCCTGACCTACCCGGACGCGCGGCTGAAGCAGGCGTCGGAACCCGTGACCTCCTTCGACGCCGCGCTGCGCGAGTTCATCGCCGATCTTGAGGCGACGCGCCGCGCCGGCCCGGGCGCGGTCGGGATCGCCGCGCCGCAGGTCGGGCGGTTCCAGCGCGTCGTGATCGTCGATGTCTCGCAGCTCAAACGGCCGGTGCCCAATCACGGCCACCTGATCCTGGTGAATCCCGAGATCAGTGCCTGGGACGGCCACGCCGTCGGCCGCGAGGGCTGCCTGTCGGTGCCCGACTACACCGGCAACGTGATCCGCGCCGAACGCATCCACCTGCGCGCCTACGACGCGCACGGTCAGCCGCTGGAATTCGACATGCAGGGCTTCGAGGCGCGCGCGGTGCAGCACGAGCTGGATCACTTGGACGGTCTGCTGTTCCTCGACCGCCTGGTCAGCCGGCGCAACGATCTGTTCCGGCGCAAGACCTACACATGAACGGCCAGCCGCTGCGCGCCGCGATACTCGCGCTGCTCACGGCCGCGCCGCAGGCCGCCGCGCAGGCCGAGGACCGCGTCTGGCTGATCGGCGGCGGCTACGATCCGGACAGCTCCCAGGTACAGATCGAGCAGAACCTGCGCTGGGCACGTGCCGTGCTGCGGGCCCAGCCCGGCGCGCGGCGGATCCAGGTCTATTTCACCGACGGCGACGATCCGGCCCCGGACGTGAGCGTGTGGCAACCGCCCCCGGAGGCGGCCACGACGCTGCAGCCGCTGGCCCGGCTCTACGACAGCGAATATCTGAACGGCCTGTCGCTGCGTAACCACCGCATCGTCCCGGTCGCCGGGCCGGCCACCCGCGACAGCGTGCGCACGGCCCTGCACGAGGGCCTCGCCGCGCTGACGCCGGGCAGCCAGGGCCTGGTCGTGTACGCCGGTCATGGCAGCCCCGGCGGCGTGCTGAACCTCTGGGACGATGGCGCG
>JBHEOS010000009.1:933-43724 GCA_046260695.1 Gammaproteobacteria bacterium | reverse complement strand
CTCTCGAATGCAGTGTAGGACGGTAATGTATAACAGCTCATAATTTTGGCTGCGACTTCGCGATGGGCTGGTGTGGATGGGTGAAAATGAATCTCTGTTTGGTGCAGAGGCCACTGCCCAGCGCTCCGAATGAGATACACGACCTCAGCCTCAACTGTCTCGATGTCCAAGCTTGGATTTTCATCAGATGCGTCTTCATGGCACTAAATGTCTATATTCGCACTGCTGAGGTGATGGCGCCAAGCATAGCCGTAATAGCCATTTTTTCCACTGGCGCTCCAACCAAGACGCAAGCGATTGCGGATCGGTTGTTCTGTTACCCCGACATAAATTGGCTTGTTATCAACGCTCACGATATACAGCTTCGGCATTCGTGACGTCGCGATGCCGGAGAACTTTGGAGTTCCCTTCTGACACAGCACAGCAAAAGATGCAGAGTCAAAGTTCAATTTGTAGCGTTCAGGTTCAGATATGCGCATGGTTTGACGCCTCCGCCGTAGGGACGCCGGTTACCCGGTGCCCCCGGCACAGTCCCTGACGTGCGATTTTCCCACATCCGATTCCTCGGCTGTACTCGCTTTCGTGAGGTCACACACCGCTTCCTTCTTGCTTCGACCCGGCCGGTAGCCGTAACGGCAATCCAGAAAGTCACTTTCGTAGCTCGCCGTCAGCAGCGCGGCCAAAGATGGCCGCGGGTGAATTTGCTATTCATCGTGAGGCGGGCGTCGCGGGGTGGTTTCAACAGCCCGCCAGGCGCCTATCGGATTTGGGCGATTATAGCGAGCAAGGCGGGAGAGCGGCGCAGTAGAGCAGTCCCAAATCCGACAGGCGCCTAGCCGCCCATCAGCGGCTGCTTGTCGGTGCCGTGGAGCATGGCGATCAGTTCGGCCTCGCCGCGGGTGAGGCCGCATTGGGCGATGAGTTCGGCGACTGGGGCGCCGTGCTGAACCATCTGGATGGCCTGGGTGTAGGGGCGGTCGCCGACGCTGCGCATTTCGATCTGGTCCTGGCGTTCGGTGAGCCGGCGCACTTGTTGTTCCAGGTGCACCAGGTGGTCGCCGGCACCGACCGAGGCCTTGCACAGGGCGTCGAAGTCGCCGCGGTGGCGCAGGGTCTGACCTTCGCGGTTGTGCATCTGCGCGCGCAACCGGCGAATCACCCAAAGTTGATAGACCTGCACCAGTGCCAGGATGATCACCAGTGCGCCAAGTAGTGCTGTGAGGGGATCGGTCATCGGGCTTTGCTCACGTCGGGTTCATGTTCATGCGTAATCGTCGACATGCTCCGCATCATCGGGTTTGCGCTCCTGTTCGCGTTGCGTGTCGTCCTCGGGCCGTGCGGGCCGACGCCGCGGCGACTTGCGCTCCACGATGCGTCTCCCGGGCTGGACCGGGCTGAGCGGCGGCGGCAGTCTGACATCCCAGGGATCGGCCATCCGGGCAATGGGAACTACATGGAGCCGAGCTCCGCCCATTCCTCGTTGTTCAGGAGTTTGTTCAGGTCCACCAGGATCAGCAGATCATCGCCACGGCTGGCCACACCCTGGATGTATTTGGAATTCTCGTCGTTGCCGACGTTCGGCGCCGCCTCGATCTCCGACTGATGCAGGTCAACCACCTCGGCGACGGCGTCGACGAGGATGCCGACCACCAGCGCATCGGCCTCGATGACGACGATACGGCTGGTGTCGTCCACCTCTTTGGCCTCCAGGCCGAGCCGCTGGCGGGCGTCGATCACCGTGACCACGTTGCCGCGAAGATTGATGATGCCCAGCACATACGCCGGCGCGCCGGGTACCGGGGCGATCTCGGTGACCCGCAACACCTCCTGCACCTGCATCACATTGATGCCGTAGGTCTCGTCTTGCAGGCGGAAGGTCACGCACTGCAGGGTGGGATCGTTGGTCTCCTGTGCGGTCTGGTTCATCGTTCGCCTCGCCTGTTCAATGACCCGGCTGCCGGGCCGGGCGTTCGGGACCTATGCCGGAATCCAGACGCCTGCCCCGCCGTGTTTGTCTATGTCTATCCGAAGCATTTACCGTGCCACGGTGCCGGCCGCGGCACGCGAAACTCAGCCCGCCAGCAGCGCGGCCAGGGCGGCGCTGTCGATCAGGGCGCACATCCGCTGGATCACGGTGCCGGCCAGCCACGGCCGGCTGCCGGCCGGGCTGCGCCACTTCACCTGCGCCGGCGACAGGCGAATGACTTCGGCCACCGCGTCACAGGCCAGCCCCCAACGCCCCCCGTCGATCAGGAGGAGCTTGCCCAGGCGCCCGCCGTCGGCCGGCGCCAGCGCAGCGTGCCGGTCCGGCGGCAATACCAGCTTAGCGACATCGACCAGCCCGACCTGAGAGCCCCGATGCGCGCGCTGACCCAGAAACCACGGCCCCCGGCCCGCTGGCGCGCTGACCGCGGCGGCGTCCTCCCAGGGCAGTACCCCGTCGAGGTGCGCCAGCGGCAGCGCCAGGGTCAGACCGGCGACCTGAAACAGCTGGCACTCAAAGCCACCCTCGGCCCAGGCGGGATAGGCCGCAGCGGACGGTGTCGGCGCGACGGCGCTCAGGGTCGCTGGGGCCGCTGGCGGCGCCGCGCTCGACCCCGATGGATCGGGCGCGGCGGGCGGCGGGACCGGCCGCAGCAGCGCCTCCAGGTAGGCGCCCAGGGCCCGTTGCTGATCGAGCAGGGTCCGCGCGTCGCCGCAGGTCTCGGCAGGGGTACTCGACCGGGTCATGCGTGCACCCCTGCGCTCAGGTGCGCGGTGTGTTCGGTTACGCGGGGCGGCCGCCCCAGCAGGCTATCGAGCAGATCGCCATAGGCCAGCACCCCGCGGGCGCGCGGCTGCCACAGCGACGGCGGCCGCCCCGCCCGGCTGGCCTCGCGGAACTGGGTATCCACCGGGATCACCCCCGACCAGACCCCCTCGCCGTAGCGCTCGCGCAGCACCGCCAGGGCGTCGCCCGAGGCCCGCGTGCGCCGGTCATACATTGTCGGGACGATCAGCCGGGACACCTCATCGCCGCGCGCGCGGGCGATCATCTTCAACGTATGCAGCATGCGCTCCAATCCTTTCAGGGCCAGAAACTCGCACTGCACCGGGATCAACAAATGCTCGCAGGCGGCCAGGGCGTTGACCATCAGCACACCGAGCATCGGCGGGCAATCGATCAGCACATGGTCGTAGTGCGGTCGCAGCTCCACCAGCGTCTGGGCCAGCACCAGGCCCATCCCATCCCGCACGCCGAGTTGACGGTCCAAGGTCGCGAGCGCGGTGGAGGCCGGCAGCAGGGTCAGATTCTCGAAGCCGGTCGGGTGCAGCAGCGCGCGGTAATGCGCGCACGCGCCGCGCTCGGCACGCGCCTTGAACAGGCTGTAGACCGAGGCGGCGAGGTCGTCGGGGTCCAGGCCGAAATAGCTCGTCAAGGAACCGTGCGGATCGAGATCGACCAGCAGGGTGCGGCGTCCCTCGGCGGCCAGCAGACCGGCCAGACTCACCGCCGTGGTGGTCTTGCCCACCCCGCCCTTCTGATTGGCCACGGCCCAGACCGTCATGGGCGGGGCCCAGGCGAGGCCGGCGTGAGCAGCCCGCCGACCTGCCGCGTATCCCGCACCCAGCGCGGGTCCTCGCCGGCCAGGATCACCAACACCACGCGGCGGTTCTGCGCGCGGCCCTCCGGGGTCCCGTTGTCGGCGATCGGCTTGTATTCCCCGTAGCCGAGCGCGGCCATGCGCTCCGGGGCGATGCCGGAGCGGGCGAACAGGTGTACCACGCTGGCGGCGCGCGCCGCTGACAGTTCCCAATTGGAGGGAAACTGCGCGGTGCGGATCGGCAGCGTGTCGGTGAAGCCCTCGACATGCAGCGGATTCGGGAAGGCCGCCAGGATATCGGCCAGTTCCTTCAGCATCGGGGCGGCGGTCTGCGCCAGCTGCGCGCTGCCGCTCGGAAACAGGATGCTGGAGTTGATCTCGACCTCCAGCCAGCGGCTGTCGCGGCGCACGCTGATCAGGTCGTCGCGGATCATGTCGCTCAGGGCCTCGACGAGCAGGTCGGCGATCTCGTCCATCATCGAACCGGGGCGGGCGCCGGCGGGCAATTCCGCCACGTCCGGGGGCTGGGTGTCCGAAGCCTGCTGGCCCGAAGCCTCCTGGCCGGAAGCCTCCTGGCCGGAAGCCTCTTGGCCGGAAGCCTCTTGGCCCGAATCAGCCACGCCGCGCGCGGCCGGTCCATCCTTCGCGTCTTTTGAGTCCTTCGTCTCGCGGGCCGGAAGGATTGGCGGGGTCGGTGAGGCCAGCACCGGTACCGGCAACGAGATCAGCGACGACGAACCCGGGATCATCAGCTCGCCGGAGGTCTCGGCCGGCTTCTGATTGCCGACCTGGACCGGCGCCATGCTGTGCGGCGTGACGCGAAACGCCGCGGTCAGGGAATCGGACAGCACGCGGTATTTGCCCTCGTTGACCGAGGACACGGAATACATCACCACGAAGAACGCGAACAGCAGGGTGATGAAGTCGGCGTACGACACCAACCAGCGCTCGTGATTCTCGTGCTCCTCGTGTTTGGGTCTGCGCGCCATATCAGTGCAGGTACCCGTTCAGTTTGGTTTCGATGTTGCGCGGGTTCTCGCCCTCGGCGATCGACACCACACCTTCGAGCAGCATCTCGCGCATGCGCAACTGCACATGGATATGGCCCTTGAGCTTGGCGGCCACCGGCAGGAAGAACAGGTTGGCGAAGCCCACACCATAGATGGTCGCGACGAAGGCCACGGCGATGCCCGAGCCGAGCATGCTGGGATCGGCGAGGTTGTTCATGACATGGATCAGGCCCATCACTGCGCCGATGATGCCGATGGTCGGCGAGTAACCACCCATCCCCTCGTACACCTTGGCGGCCTGGGTATCGCGGTGCTCCTGCGCGTCCATGTCCACCTCCAGGATGCCGCGGATGATCTCCGGCTCGTTGCCGTCGACCAGCAGTTGCAGGCCCTTGCGGGCGAACGCGTCCGGCTCCTGCTCGGCGATGCTTTCCAGACCCAGCAGGCCCTCGCGGCGCGCGATGTTGCTCCAGCCGACGATCTTCTCGATGGTGCCCTGCGGCTGCTGCGGCGGGGGCTTGAACACCCAGGGGGTGATCTGCATGGCGCGCAGGAAGGTCGCCATCGGCACCTGGATCATGATCGCCCCGAGGGTGCCGCCGGCGACGATGATGAAGGCCGTCAACTGGATCAGCGAATCGGTGTGTCCGCCTTCGAGGATGTTGCCGCCGAGGATCGCCCCCAGCGCCAGCAACACGCCCATGATCGAGAGGATATCCATGGTCTCAGACGCCCCTGACCAATTCGCGCCCGATCTCGTCCAGCGGCAGGACCCGATCCACGAGCCGGGCCTCGGCCACGGCCGCGGGCATCCCGTAGATCACGCTGCTGGCCTCGTCCTGCGCCCAGACCGTGGAACCGCCCTGCTTGAGCGCCCGCGCGCCCTCGCGGCCGTCGGCGCCCATGCCGGTCAGCACCACGGACAGCACGTGGCCGGGAAACACCTCCGCCGCGGAGGCGAAGGCCAGATCGATGCTGGGCCGGTAATTCAGCTCCGGCGCGCCGTCGTAGACGTGCAGCCGGACCTCGACTCCGCGCCGGACCAGCGCCAACTGGCGTCCGCCCGGCGCCAGATACGCCGTGGCCTTCTGCAACGACTCGCCGTCCTCCGCCTCCTTCACGCGGATCGGGCATTGCTGATTCAGGCGCTGGGCGAAGGCCGGGGTGAAGCTCCCGGGCATGTGCTGGATCAGCAGCACCGGCAGGGGGAAATCCGCGGGCAACTGCAGCAGCACCTGCTGCAGGGCCACCGGGCCGCCCGTGGAACTGCCGATCACCACCAGCCGGGTGTCGCCGCGCCGGAGCGCCGGGGCGGGGCGCAACGCCACCACCGTCGCGCCCTGGGCATGGCCCGCGGCGGGGCGCACCGCGGGCCGTGGCGTGAGCCGGCGCGTGCCGATCAGTCGCACCCGCGCGCGCAGGATGCGCTTGGCCTCCTCGCGGTCCTGGGAAAATTCATCGAAACGTTTGGGCAGAAAATCCACCGCGCCGGCCTCCAGCGCGTCCAGGGTCGCCTGGGCACCGTCGTAGGACAACGAGGAAAACATCAGGATCGGCGTCGGGCACAGCCGCATGATGCGTCGCACCGCGGTGATGCCGTCCATCACCGGCATCTCGATATCCATGGTCACGACGTCGGGTTTGAGTTCCATGACCTTCTGAATGGCCTCCCGTCCATCGCTCGCCGTGCCAACCACCTGCAGGTGCTCGTCTGCGTCCAGTATCTCGACGATACGGCGCCGGAAAAATCCCGAGTCATCGACCACCAGTACACGGATCACGTCACTCTGCCCTTGTGCTCGCCCGTTCGCCCGCGCCCCGGACGGGGCCCCGCGCGGTGTCTGTCCCGCCGCGCCGGCCCGGCCCTCACAGGCGCCGCGCGTAGCGCTTCATCAGGCCCGGCACATCGAGGATCAGGGCGATGCGCCCGTTGCCCGTGATGGTCGCGCCGGCGAATCCCGGCATGCCATGCAGCATCGCGCCGAGCGGTTTGATCACCACCTCCTCCTGACCGATCAACTGATCGACCACAAATCCGATCTTCTGATTGGCGACCTGCATCAGCACCACATGCCCGGCGGTAACGGTCTCGGCGGCGCTGCGCGCATCGCGCACCAGCCACTTGCGCAGGTAGAACAGCGGCAGGGCGTGGTTACGCACCATCACCGTCAGCTGGCCGTCAACCATGTTGGTGCGCGCCTGGTCCAGATCGAAGATCTCGCTGACACTGGCCAGCGGCAGCGCGAACGGCTGCTTGCCCAGCACCACCATCAGGGTCGGCATAATCGCCAGCGTCAGCGGCACACGGATGCTCAGGCGCGAACCGCGGCCCTGTTTTGAATCGATGTCGATGCTGCCGTTGAGCTGGGCGATGCGGGTCTTGACCACATCCATGCCCACGCCGCGCCCGGAAACATCGGAGATCTCGGTCTTGGTCGAGAAGCCGGCCAGGAAGATCAGGTTGAAGCAGTCCTTCTCGTCGAGGCGCGCGGCGGCCTCCGCATCCAGCAAGCCCTTCTCGACGGCCTTGCGGCGCAGCACCTCGGGGTCCATGCCCTTGCCGTCGTCCTCGATCGACAACAGGATGTGATCGCCCTCCTGCTCGGCGGCCAGGATCACCGTGCCGGCGCGCGGTTTGCCGGCGCGTTCGCGCTCCTCGGGGCTCTCGATGCCGTGATCCACGGCGTTGCGCACCAGATGTACCAGCGGGTCGGCGAGCGCCTCGACCAGGTTCTTGTCGAGGTCGGTCTCCTCGCCCTGCAGCTCCAGGTTGACCTCTTTGTTCAGCGAGCGCGCCAGATCGCGCACCACGCGCGGGAAGCGGCCGAACACCTTCTTGATCGGTTGCATGCGGGTCTTCATCACCGCCGTCTGCAGGTCGCCGGTCACCACGTTCAGATTGGCCACCGCCTTGGCCACATCGCCATCGCCGATGCTGGCCTTCAGCGTCGCCAACCGGTTGCGCACCAGCACCAGTTCGCCGACCAGGTTCATGATGTCGTCGAGGCGTTTGGTGTCCACGCGCACGCTGGTCTCGGCGGCGGCTGCGGTCGACTCGGCCGCGACCGGCGCGGGGCGCGCGGCGACCTTGGCCACCACAGGCGCCGCCGCGCTGGCCGGTTTGGCCTTCGCAGCCGGTGCGGCAGGCGGTTTGGCCTGACCCTGGAGTTCGTCGAGCAAGGCCTCGAATTCGGCATCGCTGATCGGGTCATCGCCGGCCGCGGGCGCGGGCGCGGCCGGCGCGGGCACCGGGGCGGGCTTGGGGGCACCGCCGGCGTGCAGTTCGTCCAGCAGGGCCTCGAATTCCGCGTCGCTGATCTCGTCGCCGCCGACCTTGGCCGCGGGCGCGGCCGCGGGTGTGTCCTGCGCGGCCGCGAGCATCGCCTCGAATTCTGCGTCGGTCACATCGTCGCCGCCGCTGGCGGGTGCTGCCGCGGCCGGTGCTGCGGCCGGCGCTGCAACCGGCGCCGCGGGCGCGGCCGCGCCGGTGTAACCCGAAAGGGTCACCAGCAGCGCCGGGTCGGCGGGCCCCGGTTCCTTCCCGGCGTGGATCTCGGCGAACATGCCGTTGACCACGTCCACCACCTGCAGCACCGCGTCCATCAGACCCGAATCGATCACCCGCTCGCCGGTGCGCAGGGTGTTGAACACGTCCTCGGCGCGGTGGCAGACCTCGACGAGATGGGTCAGGTTCAGAAAACTGGCGCCGCCTTTGACCGTATGGAAGCTGCGGAACACCGCATTCAGCAGGTCGGCGTCCTGCGGGCGCTGCTCCAGCTCGACCAGTTGTTCGTTCAGACGATCCAGCAGTTCGCCGGCCTCGACCAGGAAGTCCTGAAGGATGTCGTCATTGGGATCGAAACTCATGGTATCCGCGCTCCCTCAGAACCCCAGGCTCGACAGCAGGTCATCGACCTCGTCCTGGCCGTGCACCACGTCGGCCTGATCGACCCCCGGCACCTGCGGACCGACGCCGCGCGCGAGATCATCCCGCAGCGCGCCCGGCGTCGCGGCGGCCTTGTCGGCCGGGGCCATGCGCTGTCCGGAAATGCGGATCAGGCTCACCAGGCTGTCCTCAACATCCTTCACCAGGGTGATCACCCGGCGGATGATCTGGCCGGTCAGGTCCTGGAAGTCCTGCGCCATCAGCACATCGGAGAGTCGGGCGTTGAGCTTGGCGGCGTGGCCGTTGGTCAGCTCCAGAAAGCTGTCGATCTCCGGCACCAGGGCGCGGAACTCCGCCACGTCCATATCCTTGCGGCGGAAGCGCTGCCACTGGTCTTGCAGGGCGTTGGCGCGCGACTGCAATTCCTCGGCGATCGGCAGGCTTTCCTCGACTGCGGTCAGGGTGCGGTGGGCCGACTGCTCGGTCATGGTGATCACATAATTCAGGCGTTCCTTGGCATCGGGGATGTCGTGCTCGGTCAGCTCTGCGATGCGCGCGTCCATCTGAAAGCTGTTCAGGGTGTCGTGCAGCTCGCGGGTCAGCTTGCCGAGCTCCTGAAACAGGCCGGAGTCGCGTCGGCGCGCCAGGTCATCGAGCAGCTCGGAGGCCGCCGTGGCGTTTCCCGACTCCAGCTCCGCGACCAACTGACGCGCCTGGGTCAGGGATTCGTCGTCGAGTACGGTTTGGGGAAGGTTCATGGTCATCCCCTTCAACCGGCCGCGGCTTGCAGGCGCTCGAAGATCTTGTCGATCTTCTCCTTCAGCGTGACTGCGGTGAACGGCTTGACGATGTAGCCGTTGACGCCGGCCTGCGCCGCCTCGACGATCTGATCCTTCTTGGCCTCGGCCGTGACCATCAGCACCGGCAGGCTCGCCAGCTTGGCGTCGGCGCGCACCGCCTTGAGCAGGTCGATGCCGGTCATGCCGGGCATGTTCCAATCGGTCACCAGGAAATCGAAATTCCCCGACTGCAACATCGGCAGCGCGCTGTTGCCGTCGTCCGCCTCCTGGGTGTTGTTGAACCCCAGGTCGCGCAGGAGATTCTTGATGATCCGCCGCATTGTGGAAAAATCATCCACAATCAGAATCTTCATGTTCTTGTCCAACTCAACCTCCCGATAAACATCCGCTGCCGGATTTTCAGCCAGATTTCTCGATGTCCGATCCGGGTCCGGGGGGCAGGCCCACCCCGGACGCGAACCCCTCCAATAGCGGCCCGCCGCCGGCGGGCTTCAGTCGTGCAACCATTCGGTCATCCGCGCCCGCAGCCGGATCAGGGCCTGGCCGTGGATCTGGCAGACCCGCGACTCGCTGACGCCGAGCACCTCGCCGATCTCGCGCAGGTTCAGCTCTTCGTCGTAGTACAGGGCCATGACCAGTCGCTCGCGCTCCGGCAGGCCGGCGATGGCCTCGGCCAGTGAGGACTGGAAGTCGCGGGTCTGAAGGCTGTCGAACGGCTGGTTGGGGGCGGTGATGCCGAAGTCATCGTCTTCGCCGCTGCCCAGCGCCGCGGGGTCCTCGAAACTGAACACCCGGCAGCCGGTCGCGTCCTGGAGGATCTTGTGGTACTCGTCGAGGCCGATGCCCATGTGCGCGGCGACCTCGTGGTCGCGCGCGTCGCGGCCCTTCTGATTCTCGATCGCGCGCACCGCCTCGGCGACCTGCCGGGCCTTGCGGTGCACCGAGCGTGGCGTCCAGTCGGTACGGCGGATCTCGTCGAGCATGGCACCGCGGATGCGGATGCCGGCGTAGGTCTCGAAGCTCGCGCCCTGACTCGGGTCGTAGTTTCGCGAGGCCTCCAGCAGCCCGATCATGCCGGCCTGGATCAGATCATCGACCTGCACACTGGGCGGTAACCGGCTCATCAGGTGATAGGCGATGCGCTTGACCAGCGGCGCATGCCGGTTGACCAGATCATCTTGCGACTTGTCCCGATTGGCGGCGTACACGGCGGCTCCCTTCATGACTGCATCTCCAGGTGGGCGGCGTTGGTGTGAATCAGCCGCTCCACGAAAAATTCCAGGTGACCGGCTGCCCCGTTCGGGATCGGCCAGCGCTCCGCCTTCTGCGCCAGGGTCTTGAAGGCCATCGCGGCACGCGAGCGCGGATAGGCCTCGACCACGGCCTTCTGACGCTTGACCGCTTTGCGCAGGTAGTCGTCGTAGGGAATCGCACCGATGAATTCCAGGGTCACGTCCAGGTAGCGTTCGCTGACCCGGGCGATCTTGGCGAACAGGTCGCGGCCTTCCTGGGCGCTGTGGGCCATGTTGGCCAGCACCCGGAAGCGCTGGATGCCGTATTCGCGGCTCAGCAGCTTGATCAGGGCGTAGGCATCGGTGATCGAGGCAGGTTCGTCGCACACCACCACGATCACCTCCTGGGCGGCGCGCGAGAAGCTGACCACGCTGTCGGCGATGCCCGCGGCGGTGTCGATGATCAGCGTGTCCAAGCGCAGGCTGAGTTCGCTGAAGGCGCGGATCATCCCGGCGTGCTCCATCGGGCCGAGTTCGGCCATCATCTTGGTGCCGCTGGAGGCGGGCACGATGTGCAACCCGGCCGGGCCGCTGACGATGATCTCCTCCAGGGTGCGTTCGCCCTGGATCACGTGCGACAGGTCGTATTCAGGATGCAGGCCCAGCATCACATCGACGTTCGCCAGACCCAGGTCGGCGTCCATCAGCATGACCTGCTGTCCGGCCTCGGCCAGGGACACGGCCAGATTGACCGAGACGTTGGTCTTGCCGACCCCACCCTTGCCACTGGTCACCGCGATCACCCGCACCGGCCGCGGCACGGCCATCTGCCGAAGTCCGGCCGCCTGATCCAGGCCAGCGTTAGACATGAACATTGGCCGCCATCCCCCCAAACCTTTCTGCAAGGGCATCGTCATCGGAATCCTGTCCTGCGTGCTGCGTGAGTGAGACGGCGCGGCTCACCAGGTTGTGAGCGCGCGCCGGGTGTAGATCTTCGGGAACCCGCTGACCGTCGCCGACATAGGCCAGCGGCAAGCGGTGTTTGGCGATCACCGAGAGCACGCCGCCGAGGCTGGCGGCCTCGTCGAGCTTGGTCAGGATGCAGCCGGCCAAGGTCGTGGCGCCGAAGGCGCGCACCGCCTCATCCAGCACACTCGCCTGGGTGGTCGCGGCCATCACCAGGTAGGTGTGCAGCGGCACGCCGCTGTCGCGCAGGGTGGCGAACTGCTCGGCCAGGCGCAGATCCCGCTGGCTCATGCCGGCGGTGTCGATCAGCACCAGGCGCTTGTCGGCCAGGCTCGCCAGGGTGGTCTGTAATGCCTCGTGGCTGGACACCACCTGCACCGGCACGCCGAGGATGCGGCCGTAGGTGAGCAGTTGTTCGTGGGCACCGATGCGGTAGCAGTCGGTGGTCACCAGGGCCACGCTGCGCTGGCCGTGGCGCAGGGAATAGCGCGCGGCGAGCTTGGCCACCGTGGTGGTCTTGCCAACGCCGGTGGATCCGACCAGGGCGACCACCCCGCCGGTGTTCAAAATGTCATCGTCAGTGACCGGGATCTGCTGGGCGAGCAGGCCCAGGGCGCGGCGCCAGGCCAGATCTTCGTCGCTGGTCGGGCCGATCTGTTCGCCCAGGGCCCGGCACAGCTCGGTGCTCAGGCCAAGCGCGCTCAGGCGACGCAGTACGGTGCTGGTGTGCGGGGCGCGGCGTTGCAGATCGCCCCAGGCCAGATGGGCCAGCTGGTTTTCCAGCAGGCCGCGCAGTTCGTGGATCTCGTGGCGCATCGCGACCAGGGCCGGGTCCTGCGCCCAGCTGATCGCGGGGCGCCTGTCGGCGCCGCGGGCGGCGGCCGCCTCGGCGGGCAGTGCCGGGTTTTCCGCCCCGGGCGCCGGTACCTTCGAGACCGTGGCCGGGGCTACAGGTGCGGCGGCCGGCTGGCCCAGGGCCTCACCGACCAGCGCCTCGTCATAGTCCAACGCGGCGATGATCTCGACCCCCCCCTCGACCTTGCGGTTGGACAGGATCACCGCATCCGGGCCCTGTTCCTCGCGCACCTTGCGGATGGCTTGGCGCATGTCCGTGGCGAAGTAGCGTTTGATCTGCATTGCCTACACCCTCGATCTGCTGCGCGGGTCCGAATACCCGCCCCCCTGGCCGCGGCCGTTCAGGCCGTGACCGCGTGTCCCAATCCCGGCAGGCGTTGACCCACCGTCGCGACCACCTTGATCTGCTTGTTGTCCGGCACCTCGTTGTAGGCCAGTACATGCAGCCCCGGGATGCTGTGGCGGACCAGCCGCGCCAGCCACTGGCGAACCGGCGGGGCGACCAGCAGGACCGCCGGTTTACCCTGCATTTCCTGCTGCTGGGCACGCTCGGCGAGCGCCCTGTGCATCTGATCCGCCAGCCCCGGTTCGAAGCCCGCGCCGCCTTCGGAACCGCCTTGAAGCGACTGAAGCAATATCTGTTCCAGCGATGGTTCCAGCGCGATCACCGACAGTTCGGGGGCCATCCCGTTGATATGCTGGATGATCGATCGGCCCAGGGCGACGCGGGCCGCGGCCGTCAAATTACCGGCATCCTGAGTGCGGGGGGCGTGCTCCGCCAGGGCCTCGGCGATGGTGCGCATGTCGCGGACCGGGATGCGTTCACCCAGCAGGTTCTGCAGCACCTTGACCAGCACGCCCAGCGGCAGGGACTTGGGCACCAGGTCCTCGACCAGCTTGGGCTGGGTCTTCTTCAGGGTCTCAAGGAGCTGCTGCGCCTCCTCGTGGCCGAGCAATTCGTTGGCGTGCTCCTGGAGCAGGTTGCTCAGGTGGGTGGCGACCACGGTGCTGGCATCAACCACGGTGTAGCCGAGCGCCTGGGCGTTGTCGTGCTGGTCGGCCTCGATCCACACCGCCTCCAGACCGAAGGCCGGGTCGCGGGTCTGGATGCCCGGCACGCTGCCGTAGACCTGCCCCGGGTTGATGGCCAGTTCGCGGTCGGGGTAAACCTCGGCCTCGCCGACCGGCACCCCCAGCAGGGCGATGCGGTAGGCGTTCGGGGCCAGGTCCAGGTTGTCGCGGATGTGCACCGGCTGGATCAGGAAGCCGAGATCCTGGGAGAGCTTCTTGCGCACGCCCTTGATGCGCTCCATCAGCGGCCCGCCGCGGCTGCGGTCGACCAGCGGGATCAGCCGGTAACCCACCTCCAGGCCGACCACGTCCAGCGGACCGACGTCGTCCCAACTGAGCTCGCGGGGTTCGTTGCTGGCCGGGCGGGCCTCTTCCGGCGGCGCCTGATCGGCCAAGGCCTGCGCCTTCTGGCGCTGGCTCAGCCACCAGGCACCCCAGCCGCCGAACCCGGCCAGGGTCAGGAAGGCCAGGTTCGGCATGCCCGGGATGATGCCGAGCAGCCCGATCACCCCGGCGGTCACCCCGAGCGCGGCGGGCTTTTTGAACATCTGGGTGAACACCTGCTCGCGCATGTCCTGCGAGCTGGACACCCGGGTGACGATGATCGCGGTGGCGGTCGACAGCACCAGCGAGGGGATCTGCGCGACCAGCCCGTCGCCGATGGTCAGCAGGGTGTAATTGTGCATCGCGACGGCAAAGGCCAGATCATGCTGCAACATGCCGATCGCCAACCCGCCGAGGATGTTGATGAACAAGATCAGGATGCCGGCAATCGCGTCACCGCGGACGAACTTGCTGGCGCCGTCCATGGAGCCGTAGAAATCCGCCTCGCGGGTCACGTCGGCGCGTCGGGTGCGGGCCTCGTCCTGGGTGATCAGGCCGGCGTTCAGATCGGCGTCGATGGCCATCTGCTTGCCGGGCATCGCGTCCAGGGTGAAGCGGGCGCTGACCTCGGACACGCGCCCGGCGCCCTTGGTCACCACCACGAAGTTGATGATCACCAGGATGCCGAACACCACCAGACCGACCGCGTAGTTACCGCCGATCACAAACGCGCCGAAGGACTCGATGACCTTGCCGGCCGCGTCGGTGCCGGTGTGGCCTTCCAGCAGCACCACCCGCGTCGAGGCCACATTCAGCGCCAGGCGCATCAGGGTCGCCACCAGCAGCACGGTCGGGAACAGGCCGAAGTCCAGCGGGCGCATGGCGTAGATCACCACCATCATCACCACCAGGGACAGGGCGATGTTGAAGGTGAACAGCAGGTCCAGGGCCAGCGGCGGCAGCGGCACCACCAGCATGGACAGCATCAGAACCAGCAACAGCGGCGCGCCCAGGCCATTGCGGGCCAGCTCGCGCAGGGTGTTCAGGAGGGTATCGCCGTTCATGTCCGCCTCGTCCGGGGCCGACGTCAATTCGTCGGCACTCCGGGAAATCTATTCAAAAGGCTTGCCAGGATTGGAAAAGTTTTTCTGACGCGGGTAGCAGGCCAGGATTTCAGGGGGTTGCGGGGGGCGCCTGGGGCTCAGGCCAGCGGGGGGCGGTGGCGGGTGCTCCCGATGTCCGTCGTTTGACACCCGCGTCCGGCGCACGCGACCGGTACTCGCAGGCGCGCCCGTTATCGCCTTCATGCCGCGGATTTACGGTGACGTGCTGGTCTCGATGTTCTGGATCGATGTCCTGGGCCGGTCACCCGGCGGGCGGGGGCTCAGTGCAGGGTTTCCGGCCCGTCCGGATCGTCCGGCGCGTGGTACAGCTCGTCGGGCACCGGCAGATCGACCGGGGCCTGCGGGGCGCCGCCGGCGCGGGCGCTCTTCAACTGGTAGACGTAGGCCAGCACCTGGGCCACGGCGAAATACAACCCGGCCGGGATCTCCTGATCGATCTCGGTGCTGTGGTAGATCGCGCGCGCCAGCGGCGGGGCCGAGAACAGCGGCACCGCGTGTTCCTGGGCCCGGTTGCGGATCTGCGCGGCGATCAGGCCGCGACCCTTGGCGACCACCCGCGGGGCGCGCATGTTGCTGCCGTCGTACTTCAGCGCGACGGCGTAATGGGTCGGGTTGGTGATGATCACATCGGCCTCCGGCACCGCCTCCATCATGCGGCGCTGGGCGATCTCGCGCTGCATCTGCCGCACCCGGCTCTTGACCTCGGGCCTGCCCTCCAGGTCCTTGTGCTCGTCACGCACCTCCTGTTTGGTCATCTTCATCTGCTTGGCGTGATCCCAGAGCTGAAACGGGATATCGATCGCGGCGATCAGGATCAGGGTCAGGCTCAGGGCCAGGAACGACCAGGCCAGGATCTGTCCGGCGTGCGCCAGCGCCGCCTCGGGGGCCTGGTAGCCCAGACCGAGCACCGCATCCCCCAGCTGCCACATCAGCAGCATCGCCACCCCGCCGATCAGCAACACCTTGGCCAGGGCCTTGAGCAGCTCCACCAGGCCGCGCAGGGCGAACATGCGCTTCAGGCCGGCCAGGGGGTTGAGCTTCTCGGCCTTGAAGGCCATCGCCTCGACGCTGAACGCCCAGCCGCCGAGCGCGACCGAGGCCGACAGCGCGGCGACCAGCGACACCCCCAGAAACGGCACCAGCATCCAGAAGCCCTCGCGGAGCATGCGCCCCAACCCGGCGACCGCACCGGCGCGGTCGAAGATCATGCCGCGGTCCAGGGTCAGGCCTTCGCGCAGCAGATTGGCGAAGTCCTGCATCAGCGTCTCGCCCAGCAGCAGCAGGGCCAGCGCGCTGGCCACCAGCATGGCCATGGTGTTCAACTCGCGCGAACGCGGAATCTGGCCCTTGCGCCGCGCATCCTCGATGCGTTTTCCGGTCGCTTGTTCTGAACGTTCCTGACCGTCCTTATTCTCAGCCATGCCCACCCCCGCCCGCCTGGAGCGCGCCGTTCAGAAATCCGAAGGCGTCCTCCAGCAACGCGGTGAACTGCGGCAGCAGGGCCGGCACGGTATACAGGATGATCACGAAGCCGAGCGTCAGCGTCATCGGAAAGCCGACACCGAAGATGTTGATCTGCGGCGCCGAACGGGTGATCACGCCAAACGCGATATTGGTCAACAGCAGGGCCGTCACCGCCGGGATGGCGATCAGCATGCCACCGGCGAACATGCGGCTGCCCCACAGCGCCACCTCCAGCAGCGACTGCCGGGCGATGCCGTCCACCGCGACCGGCATGCCGTGGAAACTGTCGGCCAGCACGCTGATCAGCAACAGGTGACCATCCATCGCCAGGAACAACAGCATTGCCAGCGTGGTGTAGTACTGGCCGATCACCGGGACATGCACACCGTTCTGCGGATCGACCATGGTGGCAAAACCCAGGCCCATGCCCATCGCAACCACTTGGCCGGCGATCATCAGCGCGACGAACACCAATTGCAGCATCAGCCCGATCACCAGGCCGATCAGCAACTGCTGCGCGGTGATCAACACCCCGGCGGCGGACAGCGGATCGACGGCCGGCACCGGCGGGATCACCGGCA
The DNA here is from genome assembly GCA_046260695.1 of Gammaproteobacteria bacterium. GTDB lineage: Bacteria > Pseudomonadota > Gammaproteobacteria > Thiohalobacterales > Thiohalobacteraceae > JAHJQQ01. Next base: position 26,827 of record JBHEOS010000009.1, on the reverse strand, counting down.
GCAACATCCAGGTCAGCAGCACGGCCAGCAATACCCGCACCCGTGCCGGCACCAGCCGACCGCCGAAGATCGGCGCCACCGCCAGCACCATCGCCACGCGTATCAGCGGCCACAGGAAATCGGCCAGCCAAGCGGCGATCTGGGTGGAGGTAAATAGCATCAGATAGGACCGGTGGGCGTCATCTCTCTAGGGTTTCTCTGAATAAGTCCGTTCGTGGTGAGCCCTTCGACAAGCTCAGGGCGAACGGGGGAACTTGATCAAAGCCTCGCTAGCCTGGACGCTTCATGAACTGCCACGCCGTCCCGGTCAGCCGATTAGCTGCGGGATACTCTGGATCAGACGGATCGTGAAATTCATCATGACCTGTAGCAGCCACGGCCCGCCGATCACCAACACCGCACCGATGGTGATGAGCTTCGGAATGAAGGTCAGGGTCATTTCGTTGATCTGGGTCGCGGCCTGGAACATGGCGATGATCAGGCCAACGATCAGCGAGGAAATCAGCAGCGGACCGGCCAGCAGCGCCGTGACCTCAATCGCCTGGCGGCCCACGGTCATCACGGTTTCGGGTGTCATGACGGTTTCCTCAGATGTAGAAACTGGAGGCCAGCGTGCCCATGATCAGCGTCCAGCCGTCGATCAGCACGAACAGCATGATCTTGAACGGCATCGAGATGATCATCGGCGACAGCATCATCATGCCCATGGACATCAGCAGGCTGGAGACCACCAGGTCGATCACCAGAAACGGGATCAGGATCAGAAAGCCGATCTGGAACGCGGTCTTGAGTTCGCTGGTCACGAAGGCCGGCAACAGCAGCGAGAACGGCACCTGCGCGGGTTCGGCGATCGGCTCGGCGCGGGCGATCTCGGCGAAGGTCTCCAGATCGCTGTCGCGGGTCTGGCCGAGCATGAATTCACGAAACGGCTTGGAGGCCTTCTCCAGCGCGGCCTGCGGCGCCAGCTCCTCATCGAGATACGGCCGCACGGCCTGTTCATAGACCTCATCGAAGACCGGCGCCATCACGAAAAAGGTCAGCATCAGCGACAGGCCGATGATGATCTGGTTCGAGGGCGTGGAGTGCGTGCCCAAGGCCTGGCGCAGGATCGACAGCACGATCACGATGCGCGTGAACGAGGTCATCATGATCAGCGCGGCCGGCAGGAAGCCGATCGCGGTCATCATCGCCAGCACCTGAATGCTCACGGAATAGGTCTGACCGCCGTCGGCGTCGGTCACCATCTTGATCGCCGCCAGCCCCGGTTCCGCCAGGGCGGCCAACGGCGCCAGCAGGCCGGTCATCAGCAGGAGCGCGCGCACCAGAAATCTCACGGCTTGTCTCCGCGCCGCAGGGCCGCGCTCAGGTTGGCCGCGAAGCCGCCTGCCAGGGGTTCGGACGGTCCCTGCGCGGGCAGCGGTTGGCCGAGCACGTGCAGGGTCTGCACGCGACCCGGGGCCACCCCGAGCAACAACTGCGTCTCGCCGACCTGAATCAGCACCACGCGTTCGCGGGCACCCATCGAAAGTCCACCGAGCACCCGCAGGGCGCCGCCCTGCGTGCCGGGCAGACCACCGAGGCGGCGCATCAGCCACGCGACACCGACGATCATCAGCAGCACTGCGAACAACCCCAGGCCGACCTGGATCAGGCCAGCGCCGGCCAGCGGCTCGACCAGGGCCGGCGCCTTGGCCGCACCGTCCTCGGCCGCCCGCGCGGCCTGGGCGCACAGCAGGCCACAGACCGCCAAGGCGCCAGTGCGACGGACCGAGCGGGCAGACATCGGCGCTGACCTCACTTGAGCTTCTTGACGCGTTCGGCCGGGCTCACCACATCGGTGAGGCGGATACCGAATTTCTCGTTCACCACCACCACCTCACCGTGCGCGACCAGGGTGCCATTGACCAGCACGTCCATCGGCTCGCCGGCCAGACGGTCGAGTTCCACCACCGAGCCCTGATTGAGCTGCAACAGATTACGGATGCTGATCTTGGTGCGGCCGATCTCCATGGCGATGTTCACCGGGATGTCCAGGATCATGTCCAGGTTGCGGTCCTCGTCGCGACTCATGGGCAGGCCGTCGCTTTCCAGCGTGTCGAACTCGGCCACCTGTGCCGGTGCAGCCGCCGGCTTGCCGCCCTTCTCGGCCGTAGCCTGCTCGGCCAGCGCTGCGCCCCAGTCGTCCGTTGCCCCGTCCTGGCTGTCGATTTCGTCACTCATGGCAGATACCTGCTGATCTAGGGGTTGAGGGGGGAAACCACCAGCTGTCGCAGCTGGACACGTTCCGTGATCTTGATGGCGCGATTGCCCTGCGAGACACCGAAGCGGCCGCGGAATACCGGGACATCCTCAGCGCACAGCGTGGCCAGTTCCGGCAACTCGATGGGGATCACGTCGCCCGCTTGAAGATTGAGCACATCGCGCATGCTGATGGTCGTCTCCACCAGCGTGCTGGACAGCTCGACGCTCGCGTCCTTCATCTCCTCGCGGATCGCCACCCGCCAGCGGTCATCGATCTCGCTGCGGTCGCTCTGCATGCCGGCATCGAGCAGATCGCGAATCGGCTCGACCATCGAATACGGAAAGGTGACGTGCAACGCGCCACCGCCACCTTCGAGTTCGATGTGAAAGGTCGAGACCACCACCACCTCGGTGGGACTGACAATGTTCGCGAACTGAGGGTTGACCTCGGAATTCAGGTACTCGAACGACACCGGCATCACCGGCGTCCAGGCCTGAATCAGATCGGCGAAGGCCTGGTTCAGGATGCGCTGGATCACCCGCTGTTCGGTGGGCGTGAATTCGCGGCCTTCGATCCGGGTATGGAAACGCCCGTCGCCGCCAAAATAGTTGTCGACAATGATGAACACCAGCTTGGGATCGAGCACGAACAGGGCGGTCCCGCGCAGCGGGTTGACCTTCACCAGATTCAGGCTGGTGGGCACGAACAGGCTGTGCACGTACTCCGCGAACTTGAGCATCTGTACGCCGCCGATGGAAATCTCCGCGGTGCGCCGCAGCATATTGAACAGACTGATGCGGAAATAACGGGCAAAACGCTCATTGATCATCTCCAGCGTGGGCATGCGCCCGCGCACGATGCGGTCCTGGCTGGTGAAGTCGTAGTTCTGCGCCTCGCCGGGCGCGAGCGACGCGTCGCCATCGGTGTCGATGTCGCCGCTGCCCACCCCGTGCAGGAGGGCGTCGATCTCTTCTTGTGAGAGCAAATCGTTCACGGGTGCGTCCTTACTGCATCACGAAGCTGGTGAAATAGACGTTCTCCAGGCCGGCGCTGCCGGTCTGTTCCTTGAGCGCCTTATTGATCTCGTCGAGGGATTGCTTGAGCAGGACCTCCTTGCCCGCGCGGGTGTTCAGGGCCACCGGGTCCTGACTGGAATACAGCATCAGCAGGCTGTTGCGAATCACCGGGGTGTGTTCCTTGACCCGCTCGATCACCTGGGCATCGCGCGCCGCGACCTGCACGGTGACCTGCATGAAGCGCACGTCGGCGCGCATGTCGAAATTGACCACGAACGGGTCCAGCGCGAGATAGATCTGCGGGGTCTTGGGGGCGGCGGGTTTGCCGGACTTGTCGGTCTGGGCTGCGGCATCCGGCTCCGCGACGGCCGGTGCCTCGTCCCCAGCGCCGATGACGCCGGAGAAATACAGGGCCGCGAAGCTCGCGCTGACCAGCAGCAGCAGTCCGGCCACGCCGATCACGAGCCACTTCAGGCGACCGGGCTTCTTCTCCGGTTCCACGGCCTCAACATCGAGATCCAGATCTTCCTTAGGCATTTCCCTCAATTCCCCCGCTGCGTGTTATCCGGGTGAAAGCAAGAGCTATGCCACGGCGTCAGAGAATTATTTTCTGATACCTAACAAGGTGCTGGACGCGAATCCCGGCAGAGCGCCGGAGGATTGACGAATGGAGGGCCCGGGGAGCAGACAGAAACTTGGCTAGCCGCCTGTCGGGTTTGGGCGTGGCGAGCCCGCCGGGAGAGCGGCCGAGTAGATCAGTCCCAAACCCGACAGGCGGCTAGTTTCGGTATGCCGCGGTCTGCAACCATTCGGTGAACTGGGTATCGCTCAGCGGCCGGCTGATGTGATAACCCTGCACGGCGTCGCAGCCCAGTTCCGTGAGCATCTCCCAGGCCTGGGCGTCCTCGACGCCCTCGGCGAGCACCCGGAAGCCCAGGTTGTGCCCCAGGTCGATGATCGAGCGGATGATGGTCGCGTCGTTGCCGTGGTCGGCCCCGTCGGCCAGGAAGGATTTGTCGATCTTCAGCGTATTGATGGGCAGGCGCCGCAGGTAGGCCAGCGAGGAATACCCGGTGCCGAAGTCGTCCATGGCGACCGTCACGCCAAGCGCGTGCAGCCGCGAGAGGAACTCCGCGCCGCGCACGGTATCCGCCATCAGGGTGTCCTCGGTGATCTCGATCTCCAGACATTCCCCGTCGACCCCGGCCTGCTCCAGGGCCCATTCGACGCGCTCCAGGAGGCGCGGGTTCTGGAAGGCGCGCGCCGAGACGTTCACCGACACCGGCATGCAGATGCCGTCGTCGCCCCAGGCCCGGCACTGGCGCAAGGCGGTGACCAGGACCCAGCTGGTGATCGGCGACATCAGCCCGATCTGTTCGGCGAGCGGCAAAAACATCGCCGGCTCCATCAGCCCTTGTTGCGGGTGCCGCCAACGCAGCAGCGCCTCGACCCCGCAGACCTCGCGGTCGCGCATGCCAAGCTTCGGCTGGTAATGCAGCTCGAACTCATCGCGGTCCAGGGCCTGGCGCAATTGCCCGGAGAAGCGCAACTGCCGCACATCGCCGGCCTGACCCTCGGCGACATAGAAACTGTAACGGCCGTCACTGCGCTTGGCCCGGTGCAAGGCGATGTCGGCGTGGTTCAGCAGTTCATCGACGCTGTCCCCGTGCTGCGGGTACAGCGCGATGCCGACGGCGATATTCAGGAACAGCTCCCCCCCGGCGGCGTCGAACGGGTGCTCGAAACAGCTCACCAGCTTAGCGGCGACGCGCTCACCGGCAAGCTCGCCACAGGCAACAGCCGGCATCAGGATGGCGAACTCGTCGCCGCCAATCCGGGCCAGCGTGTCGGAATCGCGCAGGGCCTCGCCCAGACGCCGCGCGACTTGACACAGGATCTCGTCGCCGACCGGGCGTCCGAGGTCGTCATTGATCGACTTGAGCTGATCGAGATCGAGCAGCATCAGCACAACCTCCAGCCCCTCCTCGCGCCGGCAGTGGGACAGTGCCTGATGCGCGCGGTCGGACCACAGGGTCCGATTGGCCAGGCCGGTCAGCGCATCGACGGTGGCCTGATGCTCCAGGACGCCGAAGGCGTTGTGCGCCTCGGTGATGTCCGCGAACAGACCGTCGATGCGTTGCACGCGGCGGTGGCCGCTGCGAGCCGGTTGCAGACGCAGCGAACACCAGCGCTCGGCCCCGCCGTTCAGATGCAGACGCACCCGCACCTCGGTCGGCGCGCCGTCGAGGGCGAGCTGCCAGGCAACGCTGGCCTTCTCACGGTCGTCGGCATGCAGGCGTTCGAAACAGGGGATCGGATCCTGGCTGTCGGGCTGACAGAGTGCGTGCAGGGCCGGACTGGCATACAGCAGTTCATGCGCGCGGACATCGTATGACCAGAGCATCAGCGAGAGGCTGTCGAACACTGTCTCGACCCGCGCGTGCGCAGACCGGGAGGTGTCGCAGGCCGATTCCAATGCTACGCGCGTGTCGTCCCACTGCGCCTGCAAGGTCAGGCCCAGATCCAGGAAGATACGTTTCACCAAGGCATTTGCGAGCGCGGGCCGATCCTCGGGGGCGATCTCGGGCAGGCCGTTGACGAGCCGTTGCAGGTGATCGAGGTACAACCGATAGGCGCCCATCACCCAGACCGGCTTGAGACCGACGGCGAACGGCTGCGAGGTGACTGAGTCCGCGTCATAGTCATCTTCGGCGTCCAGTGCGTGCAGCAGTTGATGCAATTGCGCGCGCACCAGATCACCGATGTTGCCGCCGTTACGCTCATAGGTGTAGAGCACATCGGCCGCGTCGGGAATGTCGAACAGGTAATTGTAATATTCCTGCGCGAAGGCCGCCGCGCCTTGCGTAAGAAACTGGTGATATTTGCGCAGGATCTGCGCATCGCCAGCGCCAATCTGCAAGACGTAATTGAAGTCTTTGCGCTGCTCGCGCGCGTGTGAATGGCGAGACGTCTTGCACGCCTCCGCCAGGGCCCTGTGTCTGTCTTTGTGATTCCCAGCCATTGTATTAATTATTATTTCTTATGATCGTTGCGAATGACGTTAGCACAGGTTCGCGGCCGATGTACAAGGCAATTTCCTGACGCGCAACACGCCCGCGCCGGCGTGCAAATGCACCCGGCGCAGGGCCTTATGATCCTGAATATATTTGCTTTGCGAACCGGCTCCGCTGAGCAATTGTTACCCGGCGCGACCGGTGTTCCTCACACGAACAGATCGACACCGCCACGCGCCGCCACCACTGATTGCGCGCGGGCCTGTTGTGCGACGAGCCCGGACTCGGCCTCGTCCGTCTGTGTCGCGCCGCCGCCGTGGCGACCACCTTGTGCTTGGCGCTGCTGCTCAGCGAAGGAATGCTGGGAGACATTCACGTCGACCAGATTCTGGCCACTGGCGTTGAACATCTCGCGCAAGCGCGGCAAGGCCGCCTCCAGCGCGTCGCGAACCGCGGCGTTATGGGCGGTGAAACTGATCTGCGTCTGGTCCTGCTGCACCTGCACGCGCACCTCGATCGGGCCGAGCTGGGGCGGGTTCATCTTGATCTCCGCCATCTGGAATTTCTGATTGGCCACCCACATCACCCGCTCGCTCAAGGCCTGGTCCCAGCCGGGCTGTCGAAACGGGGTGTCGAGCGTGGTGCTCGGCAACGCGGCGCGTGCGCCGAGCAGTTCCGGTGTCAGTGGGGTCCCCGGCGTGGCGGCACCCGCAACCGCTGATGTCGGCGTCGCCGTCAGGCGCTCCTGCACCCCGTCCAACAGGGGGAGCTTGGGCTGTGCCGCGGCCATGGCGCGCAGCGCAGCGGCGGCGGCCTCGGCCACCGGTCGCGACACGCTCGGCTCTGAACCCTCAGCCAAGGCCTCGCGCACGGCCTGGGCAAGGTTGGCCTGGGCCGGCTCGGGCAGGTCCAGGCGCACGCCCGGCAGTGCTGTACGCCGGGCCTGCGCGGCCTCGCCCGAGGCCGACGAAGGCGCCGCGGTCGGGCGCACGGACCCGGCCGCGGACCCGGGCTTGCCGGGCACCACCAGCGCAACCGTCGGCAGCGGTAACCCCGGCAGCAGCACGGCCTCGGCGTTTGCCGCCGTCTCGGCCTCCGTCTGCGCGCCCTGGTGCATCGCATCCAGCACGGCAAGTACCGCCGCCGGATTGCCGGTGGCCGCCGCTGGATTGCCGGTGGCCGCCGCCGGCTTGCCGCTGAGCGGCAGCGGGTTGCCGGCCTCGGCCCCGGCCGTTGCCGCCCCGTCGGACGCTTCGGCGGCGGCCGTGACCGGGTCTGCGGGCTGTTCCGCCGGGGTCTCCGCGCGCGCCGACTCGGACGGCATCTGGGCTTGCAAGGTCTGGGAAAAGTCCGATTTCCCCTGCGCGCCGGCGGCCGTCTCGGCCGCCGCGGCGGGCGGGCCCGGGGCCTTCGCCGGTGCGGGGGAAACCTGGGGCAGCATGATGTCCGGCATGGATCGCTCCTGGTGAATCGGCTGAATAAGTACAGTTCAGCAAGTGGCGTGCCAGGTGGCTGCCTAGTGGTCCATGCGCAAAAAGTTCGGTAACTGTTCGCGGCGCCGGAACGCGCAGCTCTGCGTTGCGCAAGCTTGAAATAGCGGTGCTATTCCTGCGCGCTCGCGCCTTGATCTGCACGCTCCGGCTGTGCTCCATAGTCACCGAACTTCACGTATGGACCACTAGCGGCCTGTCGGATTTGGGACTGATCTACTGCGCCAGGCCCCTAGTCGTCGTCCGAGGTGCGCCCGCGCGGAGTGTGCGCACGCTGATCGGACTCCCCCTGTTCGCGGCGGTCCTGATCGCTGCGCTCGCGGTCGCGGTAGCGGGTTACCACCTTGTCCAGGGCCTGGACCCGGGTCTGCAACGCCAGCCAGTGCGCACGCTGGGCCGCACACGCCTGGCGGGCGCGCTCGACCACGGCCTGTTGTTGGACGATGGCCTGATTGAGACGCCCCAGGAAGATCCGGTAATCCTGCAAGCGCGCCGCGCCCAGGCTCGTGCCGCTGGCGAATTGCCGGGTGTAATCGTCGCGGTATTGGGTCAGCTCTTGAAGCCGCTGCTCGTCGGCCTGCTCACGCTGTAGCAGTTCGCCGAGCCGGCGCGCCGCCTCGCGTTCGCGCAGCGCCGTGACCTCCACCACCGGTTGCATGCGTTTGCTGCGGGTCATGGTTCAGCGCCGGGATCAGCGACGCGCCGCCGGCACCAGCGGCGCGGGCGGATGCGTATCGGGTGTGCGCGCGATGGCCTTGTCGAGATCGTCCAGGCTGTCGACCAGCGTCACCGGCTCGTGCATGTCCTGCTGCAGGAACTCCATCAGCCGGGGCTGGTAGGCGATCGCCTCGTCGACCCGCGGGTTCGCGCCCCGCTGATAGGCGCCGACGCTGATCAGATCGCGGTGCTGGTGGTAGGTCGAATAGAGCTGTTTGAAACGCCGCGCGGCATCGAGGTGGCCGGCATCGGTGATCTCGGTCATCGCACGGCTGATCGAGGCCTCGATGTCGATGGCCGGGTAGTGGCCCGCCTCGGCCAGCTCGCGCGACAGCACGATATGCCCGTCCAGGATCGCGCGCGCCGCGTCGGCGATGGGGTCCTGCGGGTCATCGCCTTCGGTGAGCACGGTGTAAAAGGCCGTGATCGATCCGCCGTCCACATCGCCGTTGCCGGCGCGTTCAACCAATTGCGGCAGCTTGGCGAATACCGAGGGCGGATAACCCTTGGTGGCCGGTGGCTCGCCGATCGCCAGGGCGATCTCGCGCTGAGCCTGGGCGAAGCGCGTCAGCGAATCCATCAGCAGCAGCACCTGCAGGCCCTGATCGCGGAAGTATTCGGCGATACTGGTCGCCAGCATTGCACCATGCAGGCGCATCAACGGCGAGGTATCGGCCGGTGTGGCCACCACCACCGAGCGCGCCAGCCCGGCCTCGCCCAGACTGTTCTGCACGAACTCCAACACCTCGCGGCCGCGTTCGCCGATCAGACCGACGACGATCACATCGGCGTTGGTATAGCGCGTCATCATGCCGAGCAACACGCTCTTGCCCACGCCGCTGCCGGCGAACAGACCCATGCGTTGTCCGCGCCCGACACTCAGCAGGGCATTGATGGCCCGCACGCCGACATCCAGCGGTTCGCGGATCGGCCGGCGCATCAGCGGATTGATGGTCCGCCCGCGCAGAGGCACATGCGCGGCGGCGTTCAGCGGGCCCTTGCCGTCCAAGGGCTGACCGGCGCCGTCGATCACCCGCCCCAGCAGGCCCGGGCCGACCGGGGCCGCGCAACCCTGCCGGCTCGGGATCACCCGTGCATTCGGCGCCAGCCCGTGCAGGTTGCCGATCGGCATCAGGAAAAGCCGCTCGCCGGCAAAGCCGACGACCTCGGCCTCGATGCGCGTGCCGTCGGGGTTGGCGATCATGCAGCGGCTGCCGATCGCCGCCGGACACCCTACCGCCTCCAGGGTCAGGCCGACCATGCGCGTGAGTCGTCCCTCCACATCCAGCGGCAAAGGCCGCTCCGCGCGCTGCGTGTAGGCGGCCAGGCGCCGCTGCCAGTGCGCGGCCCGCTGGGCCTCGGGCGTCCTGCTGATCACGCCGGCCATGCTGTCCACCCCTCTCCGTTCAGGCTTGTCGCCGGTATCCGGCTATCACTCGGCATCGGATTCGCGTTCGCCGCCGAGCACCTGGGCGATGACCGCCTGCAGGCGCCGCTCGACGCTGGCGTCGATCTGCGAGGTATCGCTGCTGAGCTTGCAGCCGCCGCGCGTGAGCAGCGGGTCCTCCACAATCTTCCAGCCCCGTTCGCCCTCGCTCAACGACAGGGTTTCGCGCACCAGCGCGGCATCCTCGGGATGCAGGTGCAAGCGCACGTTGCGCGCGGCCAGCGGCAACGCGGACAGCGCCTCGCGCACCACCGCCAGCACCTGTCCTGGTTCGGTCTTGATCTCGCGGCGCACCAACTGCCGCGCCACGGCCAGGGCCAGGCTCACCAGTTCCTGCTCGATCTGCGCATCGAGCTGTTCCAGCGGCTTGGCCAGCGTCTGCATCAGGGATTCGAGCTCGTGCACGCGCGCCCGGATATCCTTCTTGCCCGACTCCAGCCCTTCCCGCCGGCCCTGCTGGAAGCCTTCTTCGCGGGCCTGCTGGTGCAGTTCCTCGATTTGCCGCGCGGTCACCGGCCGCGCCGCGGCCTCGTGCCGGCCGGGCGCGCTCACCTCCGGCAGCGTCCAGCTCTCGATTCCACCCAGTGCGTCTTTGGAAATAATTTTGCTCATCACCCGTGTCGTGCTCTGCACACCGCCTCCGATCTGTTCGCCGCCCAATGGGAGGCGCGTGGACTACACATACTGTTCGGCACCCTTGCCGCCGAGCACGATGTCGCCGGACTCGGCCATGCGCCGGGCGATGGCCAGGATCTCCTTCTGCGCCGTCTCGACCTCGGACAGACGCACCGGGCCCTTGGCCTCCAGATCGTCGCGCAACATCTCCGAGGCGCGCTTGGACATGTTCTTGAAGATTTTCTCGCGCACCGTTTCGTCGGCCCCCTTGAGGGCGATGATCAGATTCTCGGACGACACCTCGCGCAACAGCGCCTGGATGCCCTGGTCATCGACCTCGGCCAGGTTGTCGAACACGAACATCAGATCCTGGATCTTCTGGCCCAGCTCGGCATCGGCGTCCTTGATCAGATCCATGATCTCGCCCTCCGTCGCGTTGCCGACGAAATTGAGGATATTCGCGGCGGACTTCAGCCCGCCCACCGAGGACGACTTGACGTTGCCGTTGTTGCCGGAGAATTGCCGTTCCATGATCTCGTCGAGCTCGGCCAGCGCCGCTGGCTGAATGCCGTCGAGCGTAGCGATGCGCATCAGCACGTCGACACGCACCCGGTCAGGCAGGTAGCCGATCACGGCGGCCGCCTGATCGCTATCGAGATAGGCCAGTACGATGGCCATAATCTGCGGGTGTTCCAGGCGGATGATCTCCGCCACGGCGCGGGCGTCCATCCATTTGAGCGACTCCAGGCCCTTGGTGTTGCGCCCGAGCAGGATGCGGTCGATCAGCGAGCCGGCCTTTTCTTCGCCCAGCGCATCGACCATGACCTTGCGGATGTAATCGTCGGAGCCCACCCCCAGCGCGGTCTGGTTGTCCACGGTGTCGATGAAGTCGCCGAGGATCGTCTGGACCTGATCGCGCGAGATGTTGGCCATCGAGGCCATGGCGGTGCCGACCTTCTGCACCTCCTTCGGCCCCATGTGCCTGAGGATCTGCGCGGCGTCCGTCTCGCCCAGCGACAGCAGGAAGATCGCGGCGCGCTCGACGCCGGAGAATTTGCCTGTCGAGCCCGCCTCAGCCATCTTGATTCACCCAGTTCTTGACCACCTGCGCGACCCGCTTGGGGTCCTGTTGGATCATGCCCTTGGCCGTGGTCATCTGCTGCTCATACTGCATATGCGGCGCCGGCAGGCTGCCCGGGCGCGGCGCGCCCAGGGTCAGCGTGTCCTCGGCGATGCCCGCCTCGCCGGCCCCGGCCAGCGCCGGCAGCGCCGCACCCTTCTCGGTCAGGCTGCGCAGGGTCGGCCGCAACACCCCGAAGATCAGCAGCAGCACGCCGACGGCGCCGAGCACCTGCTTGAGCACGTCCCGAACCCAGGGCTGTTCCCAGAGCGGTGGCTCCGGCAGCGGCTCGACCTCTGGCTGTGGCTGGAACGCGGCATTGATCAGCTGCACGCTGTCGCCGCGCTGGGCGTTGAAGCCCACCGCCTCCTTGATCAGGGTGGTGAATTTGGCGAGCTCTTCCTCGCTCCAGGGCGCGCGCTGCGTTTCGCCGGTGTCACTGACTGTCTGCTTGTCGTCCAGCACCACCGCCACCGACAGCCGGCGTACCCCGCCAACCGCCAGACGGGTGTGGCTGATGGTCTTGTCCAGCTCGTAGTTGCGGGTGCTGCGCCGGCTGGAGTTGCCGCTGCTCTCGCCGACGGTCTCGACCGTGCCCGGCGGCGTCGTGGTCGCGGCGGCGGGCGGCTGGTTGGACAGGGTGCCGGGGATGCCCATCCCGGCGCTATTCGACGACATCCGCTCATCGCTGAGCTGCTCGCTGCGCAGCGCGGGCAGATCCGGGTTGTAGCTCTCCTGGGTCTTTTCGATGCGGGTAAAATCCAGCTCCGCGGCGACCTGGGCCCGGACCTTGCCGGCGCCGACCAACGGACCGAGCAGATCCTCGATACGCCGGGTGTAGCTGTCTTCGAGCTTGCGGTTATAGGCGAACTGCGTGGAGGTCATGCCGACCTCGGAGGCGCTGTCGCGCGTGGTCAGCAGATTGCCGCGCTGATCGACCACCGTGACCTGATTGGGTTTCAGATGCGGCACGCTGGAGGCGACCAGGTGCACGATGGACGCGACCTGGCCCTCGTCGAGACTGCGGCCGGCATACAGGCTCAACACCACCGAGGCGCTCGGCTCCTCCTGCTGGCGCACGAACACCGTGCGCTTGGGCAGGGCCAGATGCACGCGCGCGCGCTCGACGCTGCGCAGATTGCCGATGGTGCTGGCCAGTTCGCCTTCCAGGGCGTGCTGATAGCGCGCGGTCTCGATGAACTGGCTGGTGCCGAAGCCCTGGCTCTCGTTGAGCATCTCGAAATTGTTGCTGGAACCCTTGGGCAGCCCATCGGCCGCCAGTTGCAGGCGCGCCTTCTGCACCTGTGTCGAGGCCACCATCAGCGCACCGCTGGCCGGGTCGATCTTGAACGGGATACCGGACTTCTGCAGGGCATCGGTCACCGCTGCCGCATCGCGCGCTTCCAGATTGCCGTATAACAGGCTGTAGCTCGGGGTCTGCGACCACAGGGCGACCGCCACGCCCAGGGCCACGCTGGCCGCCAGGCCGATCATCAGCCCGACCTGCCTCAAGGCCGGGAGCCCCGAGAACCCACTGACCGTCTGTGCCTTCACCATCGCCATTGTTGTCTGCGCCCTGTTGTCTGTTAGCGTGTTTGTTAGCGCGGCCTTCAGCCGCGATCACCCTCGTCGGAACCCGGGCCGGGGATCACACCGGCATGTTCATCACGTCCTGATAGGCCTGCACCAGCTTGTTGCGCACCTGGGTGATGGCCTGGAACGACAGGCTGGCCTTCTGCACCGCGACCATCACCTCGGTGAGATCGACGTTCGGCTCCCCCCTGACAAAGGCGTTGGACAAATCCCGCGACTGCTGCTGGGAGGCATTGACCGCGTCGATGGATTGCTTGAGCAGGTCGCCGAAGCCGCCGCCCTGGGCCGGCTCCACGCCCGGGGCGGGCGCACTGGACTGGGCGGCAGCGGCCATCGCCCGCATCTGCACCATCAGTTGATTCACATCGATGTCCGTCATGTTCGTGTCCTCTTGAATGCGCGATTACGAATCCAGCTTACTTACCCGGGATCAGCCGGGGACAGCGATGCCGTCCTCGCGCATCCGCGCAAGCTTGTAGCGCAGGGTGCGTGGGCTGATGCCCAGACGCTCGGCGGCCAGCTTGCGGCTGCCGCGGCCGGCCGCCAGGGCCTCCAGGATCAGGGTCTGTTCGTGGTTTTTCAGGTCCTCGCCCAAGCACTCGCCGGGCGACTCGCCGGGCGAGTGCTTGGGCGGCCCGGCCGGCCGATCGGTACTGACCGGGGTGGCGGTCGCCAGGCCGGGGCCGCCGAGTTCGAAATGCAGATCGGCCGCCTCGATACAGTCGCCGGTCATCAGGATAATCGCGCGCTGCAGTACGTTCTCCAGCTCGCGTACATTGCCCGGCCAGGCATAGTCGAGCAGCAGCTGCTCGGCGCTTGGGCACAGGCCCGGCACCGCCAGGCCCGGCGTGCAATGGCGTTCGATCAAGCGCTGGGCGATCGGCAGGATGTCGCGCGCACGCTCGCGCAGCGGCGCCAGGTGCAGGGGAAACACGTTGAGCCGGTAGAACAGGTCCTCGCGAAAACGCCCGGCGGCCACCGCCTCGCGCATCACCCGGTTGGAGGTTGCCAGCACGCGCACATCCAGGCTGACCGGCGCGCGCCCGCCGAGGCGTTCGACCTCGCGCTCCTGCAACACCCGCAGCAGCTTGGCCTGCAGGCCTAGATCCATCTCTGAGATCTCGTCGAGCAACAGGGTGCCACCCTGGGCCTGTTCGAACTTGCCGGGGCGCGCCTGATAGGCGCCGGTGAACGCGCCCTTCTCGTAACCGAACAGCACCGCTTCGAGCATGTTCTCCGGGATCGCCGCGCAATTGATCGCGACGAACGGGCCGGCCGCGCGCGCCGAGTGCGCGTGGATGTAGCGCGCGAACACCTCCTTGCCGGTGCCGGATTCGCCGGTGATCATCACCGTCGCATCGGTCCTCGCCACCCGCGTGGCCAGTCCCAGCAGTTCCCGGGTGCGCCGGTCCTCGGCGACCAGTGGGCCGTCCTCGGCGCGCGTGATCGGCAGATAGCGGCCCACCATGTCGACCAGTACCCCGGCCTCGAAGGGCTTCAACAGATAATCGGCCGCGCCGCAGCGCATGGCATCCACCGCCTTCTGCACCGTGCCGTAGGCGGTCATCAGCACCACCGGCAGCTCCGGGTTGTCCCCGCGGATGCGCTTCAGCAGGGTGTGGCCGTCCATGTCGGGCATCTGCACATCGCTCACCACCATGCCGACCGACTCGCGCCGCAGCGCCTCCAGTGCCGCGGGACCGTCCTTGGCCGCCGTGACCGCGTAGCCGGCGAGTTCCAGCGTATCGCACAGGGCCTCGCGCAGACTCGGGTCATCTTCAACGATCAGGACGCGTGCTTGATTCATGGATCGCTCCTCAGTTGATGCCACAGACCGCCGGCGCGACGGGCCAGGCGTTCGTGAGGTAGTTCGTGCCGGCGGTACCGATCGCGCGTTCGCTGCAGGCCGTCGGGCTCGGCAGGCTCAGAACGAATTCACAACCACCGCCCGGCGGCGTCTCCAGCCGCACGTCGCCGTGGTGGGCGCGCAGGGTCGCCTGGACGATGGCCAGGCCGAGTCCGGTGCCGCCTGAGCGGGTGGTGAAGAAGGGGTCGAAGATGCGCGCCCGGTCCGCGGCGGGAATGCCGGGGCCGTTGTCGCGCAGGCGCAACTCGATCAGCCCCGGCGTCGGTGTCTGCACGCGCAGTTCCAGCACAGCCCCCTGCGGGCTGGCCTGGAGGCTGTTGCTGATCAGGTTGCCCAGGGCGCCCAACAAGGCGTCGCGGTTGCCGAGGATCGCCAGATCGGGCGCGGGTTCCGGCATCCGCCAGTGCGCACCGGCCGCCTGCACCTGCGCCTCGACGGACTGTTGTAGCGTCTCAAGCAACTCCCGCACGCCGAGCCGCTCCAGGGGCACGGCACTGCCGCGGGCGAAATTCAGCATGTCGTTGACCAGGCGTTCCAGGTGGCGCAGGCGTTCGGTCAGGCGGCCGGCAAAGCGGGCGCGGTCACCCGCGGGCAGGCGGTCCTTGCCCAGGTGCGCGGCGTACAACACGGCCGCCGACAACGGCGTGCGGATCTGATGCGCCAGGCTCGCGGCCATCTCGCCCAACGCACTCAGGCGCTGCTGACGGCTGAGATGATCGTGCAGCGCATGGGTATCGGTGACATCGTGCAGCACCAGGATGCGGCCCGGCTCGGCGTCCAGCGGACGGCTGGCCATGTTCAGGCGACGGCCATCGCGCAGGGCCAGCTCGGCACCCTGGCTGTCCTCCAGGTTGAAGGCGCGCGCGGTGACCACCGACCAGGGCTCGCCGAGCAGCGGCTCACCCAGCTGATCGACGGCAACGGCGTTGCATTCGCGCACTTGTTCCCCGCCGTCGAGTACCAGCACCCCGGCCGGCAGGGTCTCCAGCAGGGTCTGCAGGCGGTCGACCAGCCGCGCCTTCTCGTCCAGTTGCCGCAGCCGCTCGGAGCGGGCCTCGGCCAGTTCGGCATTCAACTGCGCGACGCGCTGCTCCAGTTCCCGATAGGACTGTTCGAGCTGCCCGGAGGTGCGGTTGAAGGCCTCGAAGGCCGCGGCGAGTGCCTGACTGCGGGGATCGAGCTGCATGTCCGGGTGGCTCCCTGATCACAGTGATGGGCCAGCGCGGCCCGTGTGGCGGAAGCAAAGCAACAAGCGTGCCCGAAACGTGACACTCCGTCAGATCATGCGGTTACAGGGGCCAACTTGGGGGGTCGTCAATTTGACGTCGCGACCTACCCCGCTGTACGGGCGGGCGTGGGTGCAAAAAAATCCCGGCCTGGGCCGGGATTCGATGCGTGACGCTGTGGGGCGACCGTCAGAGGGCGGTCGCATCCCCGCGCTGCAGGCCGTATTTGCGCAGCTTCTCCACCAGCGTGGTGCGACGCATGCCCAGGCGCTTGGCCGCGTGGGCGACCACGCCGCCGGCGTCGTCCAGGGCCTGTTTGATGAAAGTGACCTCCAGGTGGCTGAGATGCTCCTTGAGGTCGATGCCCCCGCGCGGCAGGCGCGGCTCTTCGAAGGTCAGCGGCTGCGGATTGACCACCAGATCCTCACTGAGCTTGGCCAGTGGCACGCTGTCGTCGTCGAGCTGGAACTTCTCCGGCAGGTCGCCGATGTCGACCACGCCGAACGGGTGCAGGATCGCCATGCGCTCGATCAGGTTGGCCAGCTCGCGCACATTGCCCGGCCACTGGTAGTGGCACAGCGCCACCACCGCCGCCGAGGTCAGGCGCACCGAACCGCGCTTTTCGTGCTCGATGCGCCGGATCAGCTCGTTCACCAGCATCGGGATGTCCTCGGCGCGTTCGCGCAGCGGCGGCATCTGGATGGGAAACACGTTGAGCCGGTAGTAGAGGTCCTCGCGGAACGTGCCTTCCTTGATGCCCTCTTCGAGATTGCGATGGGTCGCCGCGACCACGCGCACATTGACCTCGATGCTCTTGTTGCTGCCGACCCGCTCGAAGGTGCGTTCCTGCAACACGCGCAGCAGCTTGACCTGCATCGGCAGGCTCATGTCACCGATTTCGTCGAGGAACAGGGTGCCGCCCTCGGCCATCTCGAAACGGCCCTGACGCGTGCTGATGGCGCCGGTAAAGGCGCCCTTCTCATGGCCGAACAATTCGGATTCGAGCAGGTCCGGCGGAATCGCGCCGCAGTTGATCGGCACGAAGGCCTTGTCGCGGCGGGAAGAGTTGTAGTGCAAATTGCGCGCGACGACCTCCTTGCCGGTGCCGGACTCACCGAGGATCAGCACATTGGCGTCGGAATCGGCGACCTGCTGGATATGTTTGCGCACCTGCTGAATGCTTCGGCTGCTGCCGACCAGACTGCGGAACAGATCGACCGGTCGCTGGCGACCGGATTCCTGGTGCGCCTCGCGGTAAACCTCGGCCTGGTGCAGCGCATTGGTGACCTGGCTGTAGCGGCACGGCAATTCGATGCGCCCGAGGATGCAGGAACTCGCGTCGATCTGCACCGTCGGCTCCTTGCCCTTGTAGGCCAGCAGGAAGATCGGCAGGTACTGATCGAGATCGTGGATCTCCTTGAGGAGTTTCTCCAGTGCCTTATCGGATTTGCACTGGCCGATCAGCACGGCGATGTAATCGTCGGCATTCTCGACCGGCTCCTTCCAGTGGTTGCAATCGGAGACCATGACCGGCTCGCGGTCGATGAACTTGAGGATTGCGCTGAGTTCGTTGCCGCGGTCGGCATCCGCCTCGATGATCAGCACTTTGCCTTCGCCAGACATGTGTTTTCCCTCCAGGACCGCTGCCCAACCGGGTGGTCGCCGTGTCCGACACCCCCCAGTCTTTATGTGTCATGCGCCTCAGAGTTAAGCACCGCGCGCCGGAAATGTCAAAAAACCGACGTATGGTTGGCCCCGCTCTGGAGTTCCCTCGTGTGCACTGCCCGAATCTCCAGGATTCTCGGCAGGTCACGTGCCCTCACGTGCAGGTCGGGTGAGATTCTAGCAACAACTCTCTAATGGAACACCAGAAAAAATGCGGGGGGCAGGGATCGACCGTGGAAACGGTCTGTCGGGGACGGGGGGAGTTCTTGACGCTCGCTGCCCGCGGCGGTTTCGCCGGGGTCAGCGGCGGTTGTCGTCGTAGGCCTTGAGTACGGTGCGTCCGTGGCCGACCTGACGCAGCAGGCCACCGAGTTCATCGCGGTGCTGCTGGGCGAGTCGCACGATCTGCCGATCGGCGCTCAGGATCTCATTGAGCAGGGCCTGGCGCCCGGCCTGTGCGCCCGACCCATCGGTGCCAAACACGGCATACAGCAAGCCGCGGCGCTCGCCCTCGACGCGCGCGACGGCATCCCAATCGCCGGACTCCGCGCTGCCCAGCAGGGCCTGGGTCAGGGCGCGCAGCCGGGCGATATCAGCCTGATTCGCCATCGCCATACCGTCGGACTCAGCCACCGAGGCCGGTGCCGCGCGGCGGCTGCGGCGCGCCCGTCTGCTCGCCGATGGCGTCCCAGGCCTCTTTGATCTGGCCGAGCAGACCGGCCACCTCGTCGAGGATCGCCGGGTCGTTGTGCAGATTGGTTTCGGTCAGGCGCCGCGTCATATAGTCATACAAATCTTCGAGGTGCTGCGCGAGCTCGCCACCGGCATCCTTGTTCAGGCTCACGCGCAGGCCGTCGATGATGGAGATCGCCCAGGTGATGTGCTGCGCCTTCTCGCCCAGCCGACCCTGCTGCATGAAACTGCGCGCCAGGCGGATCTTCTCCAGCGCGCCGTCGAGCAACATCTGGATAAGCCGGTGCGGGCTGGCGCTGGCAACCTGAGTGCTGGCATTCAGGTTTTTGTATTGTTGCAACGCAGCCTGCGGGTTGAGGTAATTCATTGCTTGTTTTCTCCTGCCTGCTGATGACTGGGTTCGTCCGCATCCTGATGCATCCGGGCCAGCGGCGCGCGGATGCCGATCCGGGATGCTCGTGGCGTCAGTGCCACTGCGCGCGCGTCTGATCCATAGCGGCCACCGCCGGCGCGACTTCAGCGACTTTACGACCCGCCAATGGTCGGCAGATTGGCCAGCTGCTGTTCCAGATAGGAACTCACGGCCTTGAGTTGCCCCACCAACGCATCCATGGCGGTGAACTGGGTACGCAAACGCGCCTCTAGCGTAATCATGCGGCGCCCGAGCGCCTCGCGCTGCGCGCCGATATCGTCGATCCGGGAGGTGATGCCGGCAATCCGCCCATTCAACGCGCTGTCGTCCGCCAGCAGATCGATCGCCAGGTTGTTGAGCCGATCGGCCACGCCCCGCGCGAAAGACAGGGTTCCCAAGAGACCCGTGGAATTGCCCAACACCTCGACGCGCAATCCCTCCGCCGCCCCGGTACCGACCAGGGTGCGGCCGGAACCGGACGCCGCCCGCCCGCCGATGCGACCGGCGACATCCTGGCCCGCGCTACCCGCACCGACACTCAGACCGAGGGTGGCGGCACTGGTGGTGCCGACCGCCGTGAATTCGACCGACGAGGCGCTCCCGTAGCGCGCCGAGGTCATCACAAAACGACTGTTGTCGGCGTCGAAACTGACGTTCACCGCAATATCCGCACCGCGCAGATTGGCGTCGCCGTTGATGCGCGTCTGCAGCTCGGCGGCGAGATCCGCGCCGGTGTAGCTGCCCTGGGTCAGGCTCAGCGTAGCGCTCGTCACGCCGTCGATGCGCACCGCGAAGTCGTCGTTGTCAGCGTCGATCACAACGGAGCCGCCGTAGACGAATGCGGCGCCGGTATAGCTGCCCTGGGTCGCCTGCCGGGTGATCTCGACGGTGTAATCGCCCGCCTGGGTCGCGCTGGCCGCACCGGTATAACGCAGCTGCGCACTGCTTGCGCGGCCGCTCATCGCGAACAGGCGACCGACGGCGTCGGCATCCCGCGCCAGCGCGGCCTCTAATCGCGTCTCGTCGATCACCAGCTTGCCATCCCTCGCGGTGCCCACACCGATCTCGGCCAACGCGCCGAAGGCCCCGGTCAACCCGGGCATGGCCTGGTTCAGGGCGCTGCGGATGCTGCTGGAGATCCCGCGCACCGCCGCATCGCCCATCAGGACTCCGCCCTGCTGTCTGGCCGCGTTGTAACCCGAGGCGGCCGTGACGGTGTCGATCAGCTGGTTGTAGCCGGTCACGAAACTGCGCACGGCATTGCCAACCGCGGCGGTATTGCGCGCGACCTCCAGATTCACGGCCTGGCCTGCGCTGGCCGTCTTCAGGTCCAGGGTCACGCCGCTGATGGCTCCGGTAATGGTATTGCCCGCGCTGGTCACGGCAATGCCGTTGATGCTGAGCTGCGCATTCTGCGCCGCCACGGTCTGCTCCAGCTGCGTCGCATCGGCGTTGAAGGCCAGACGCGACAGACCGCTGGCATCGGTATGCACCGCGTCGGCGTCTGCGACCTCGATCTGCAGGCTGTTGGCCGCGCCCGCATCGCTGGCGGTCAAGGACAGCCGGTACTGGCTGCCGTCATGGATGATGCCCGCGGTCACGCCCAGCTCGGCCGCATTGATGGCATCGCGCAGGCCGGCCAGAGTGTTGTTGGAGGCGTCCACCGTAAGCGTGCGCACGGCACGCTCCGGATTCACGGTAAAGCCATCGTAGGCATCGGTCTCGACGTCGTAGTCGGTGGTGCCGAACCTGAAGGTCAGCGTGCCGTTGCCGACGACTTCATTCAGATCGTCCACACCCGTCATCACCAGGGCGTGCGCCTGGGCCAGGGTATCGACGTTGATACGGTAGTTGCCGGGCGTGGCCCCAGTGGCCGCGCGGGCGGTGAATACGGAGGTATCGCCGCTGGTCGCGGTGACGGCCTCGAAGGTGCTCGCCCGGCTCAACGGGCTCAGGGTCGCGCGGAACTGCTCCAGCGCGCTCTTGATATGGCCATAGGCGGAGATCTGCGCCTGGTAGCGCGCCTCGCGGGTCGCAAGCCGTGCCGTGGCGGGTTGTTGTTCGGCCGCAACCAGCTGCTTGACCAGACCATTGACGTCGATACCTGAACCAACACCCGATACCGAAATCGAAGCCATGTCTGTACCAACCCCCCGAGTGTCATGCGGCGTGCGCGTGATGGGGCGCACCCAACACCGAAAATGCAAAATCAGGGCCAGCCGTGGGTCAGACTCGCGCCTGCAGGAACAGCCCCTCGACTTGCTTGTCTTCCAACTGGCTCAGATAGCGGGCCAAGGCCAGGACCTCTTCGGTCGGAATCTGGCGCACAATCTCCTGGGTCTCGCTATCCAGCACCTTGATCACTGTGCGCCCGAGCGTTTCGTCGATGCTGAACTGGAGCTCACGGCGTACGGACTGCACATAATTGTTGATATCGCTCACGGCCTGGGTCAACGCCTCGGAGGACACGTTCGGCTCAGCCACGGTGGTACCCGCAGGCGGCGGACTCTGGCCGGTAACGGCCGGCGTTTGCCGGTCGGACGGCAAGCCGGGGCGCTCGACGGCCACGGGCGCGCGCACCAGCGTCGGGTGGCTAGACGTGGCGTTGAGCGGGCTGGTCAATGGATTGCTCATGTCGGATCACCTCGCGTGTTCGCGGGTCCGCGATGAAGGCCGGGGGCGCCCGGCGCCCAGGGAGTTCATCCCCGGACGCCGGTAGACCCGGTCCCTTAGCGCAGGAGCGACAGCGCCAGCTGCGGCAGGCTGTTGGCCTGCGCCAGCATGGCCACACCGGCCTGCTGCAGGATCTGGCTACGGGTCAGCGCGGCGGTTTCCGCCGCGAAGTCCGCGTCCATGATCCGGCTGCGGGCTGCGGTCAGGTTCTCGGAGGTGATGCCGATGTTGCTGACCACCGCCTCGAAGCGGTTCTGCAGGGCACCGAGCTCGGCGCGGGAGCTGTTGATCTCGGTCAGGGCACTGTCGATCACCTGCATGGCGATCTGGGCGCCCTCGGCGGTGGAGATATCCACCTGCGACACGACATAGCTGGTGGTCGTCACTGCACCGGCGGCAGTAGGACTAAAGTTCGCCTGAACAGCCGTCTCAGACTGTCCGCTAAACTGGATGCCCTGCGAGCTGGTGCTGGCGATGGTAACGGCACCGTAGGAGGTGGCCGCTTGCGTGGTACTGGCAACAGCCGCACCACCGATGCTGGCAAAGCCACCGGCAGTCACCCCGGCACCGAAGCTCTCGCTGACTTCGATGTTGGCGCCCGTAGCACTAGCGAAAACAAGGTTATCTCCATCGGCACCCGAAACTGTGATTCCGGCAGCCGCCAATGCTGCCGCATTGGTCACTGTAACAGCTGTATAGACGTCGGCTGCAGTGACACCGGCGGCGGCGTCAGTAAGGATGGCCACACCGCCCACTGACAGACTATAAGTACCGTCAGCGGTCGTGGTGAAGGCACCCAGGCTACCCGTGGTGGTGGCGGCAGACGCGCTGACGCCATCGATGCCCGCCGCATTGATGGAAGCGACGATGGCGCTGGCATCACGACTGGTATTAGCGACGGCGACACCGTTGATACTCATACCGGAAAGCCCTGCCAACACACCAGTAGCACCGCCACCCGTCGTCACTTCCGCATAGTTGCTGATGTCCGTCGCGCCGAGCACCGACGTCGTGGCATTGGCGATAGAGGCAATGGACACGGTCTGGTTGGCGTTGGCACCCACCTGGAAGGCCTGCTCGGAGAAGCTGCCGTCCAGCAGTTTCACGCCGTTAAACGAGGTGGTCTGGGCGACACGGTTGATTTCCTGCACCAGCTGCGTCACTTCCGCCTGCAACGCTCCACGGTCGGAGGCGTTGTTGGTGGCGTTGGCCGACTGCACCGAGAGCTCGCGCACGCGCTGCAGCAGGTTGGTGACACCGCCCAAGGCGCCTTCGGCGGTCTGGGCCAGGGAGATGCCGTCATTGGCGTTACGGGCGGCCTGGTTGAGACCGCGGATCTGGGTGCTGAAACGCTCGGAAATGGCCAGGCCGGCGGCGTCGTCCTTGGCGCTGTTGATGCGCAGACCGGAAGACAGGCGCTGCAGAGAGGTCTGCAGGGTGCTCTGGGAACCGGTCAGGTTGCGCTGCGCAGTCAGCGAGGCAATGTTGCTGTTGATGATAAGAGACATGGTGTGTTTCTCCTCTCCCGGGCTGGCCGTGCCGGCGCGGGAAGCAGGTTGAGTGCATGGCGGATATATCGAGGTCCCGAATGGGCAAGATATTCACCGCCTCCGGTCATGTTAACGGCCAGGCGGGGAATGATCTTTAACCTGAACGATCGGGCTTGCCGGCAGGCGCCGGGGTTGGCCGGGGGATCCCTGCGAGCCTTAAAAATCAGCACATAGCCCGTGTAGGAGGGGCGACGCCCGCGCCTACTCCTATTAACCGGTCAGGCGACCGGTCAGGTCATGCCCAACCGGCGAATACCCACGGCACCCGGCGCCGCTTTCAGGGGGTTGGGTGGAATACGCTTCGGTGCAAGCCATCGGCCGCTCATACATGTTCCGGGCTAATACAGCGCCGAGACCCGATAGCCCTGCTGGCGCAGCAATTCGAGGATGCCCTCCGGGCCCGGCAGGTGCAGCGCGCCGACGGCAAAGAACGTGTTGCCGCTCTGAAGCCCAGGCTGCATGCGCTCGACCATGCGTCGATTGCGATCGAGGATCACCCGCACGTTGAAGCGTTTCGCCAGCCCCGCGTCGCCTGCGCGCAACGACGCCTGACTGAGTTCCCGCAGACCGTCCAGATCGCGCCGCAGGTAGACCGCGCGCATCTCGGCATACAGCTCATCGAGGCGGGGATACTGCCTGAGCGACTCGCGCAGCAGCTCCACCTGGTCTTCGGCACTCAGACCCTCGAAGACCTGCATCTGCTCGGCGGCGGTCTCCAGCCCGGCCACCGGCAGACCCTTGGCCAGCGTCTCCAGATACAGCACCCGGTCCAGGAACAGGCCGGTGTTGTTCCTGGGCACCATCAGGGTCATGGCCGCGGCCCAGGGCTTGAACGTGCGCAGGGTCTGTTCGGGGACGCCCTGCGCGGCCATCGCCTGCACCGTCTGCCGGTACAACGCCGGGTCGATCCGTTCGGGCAGCGCCGGCCCCTCGGTGATCAGCATGCTGGCCGACAGTGCGGCGATGGTGTCCGGGTCCATCAGCATTTCCAGGGTCACCCGGGCGGAGCTGGCCAGGGTCTCCTGCACCGGCCTCGGCAGGGTCACGATGGCCGGGTGTTCCGAATGCATGGTCCCGAACAGATGGCTGGGCGGCAGCCCAGGTTTCTCGATGCGCCACAGCAGGCCCTGCGGCGTGGCGCCGTGTTCGACCGCCGCCGCGCCCGGGCCGGCGCCCTGTGTCGCCTGCACCCAGGCCGCCAGCAGCAAGCCCAGCATTCCCCCTATCCAGCGTCCCCGCATGCGATACCTCCGTGATTGACCGTACGCCCCGGCCACCGGCACTGACCCGCCGATGTGCGGATGCCGAGGGCATAGCGGCATCCCGGCCGGGAGCATGAGGATTTCCGGCTGAAAAAACAATTCCATGAACCCTCCGCTGCACACCGCAGTCGGTCGTTCATGAATCGCCCGGGCTGGGGTATCCTTGCCGCATGTCATCCCCCCCGCAACCCGCGCCCGCCGACCACAGCCTCGGCGCGCGTTTTCGTGGCTTCCTCCCCGTGGTCGTCGATGTCGAGACTGCCGGCTTCAACGCCAAGACCGATGCCTTGCTGGAAATCGCCGCCGTGACCCTGCAGATGGACGCCAGCGGCAGGCTCTCGCGCCTGGAGACACATGCCTGCCACGTCGAGCCCTTCCCCGGCGCGAATCTCGACCCCAAGGCGCTGGCGTTCACGGGCATCGACCCCTATCACCCGTTCCGCTTCGCCAAGCCCGAGCGCGAGGCCTTAGAGGCCGTGTTCGTCCCGATACGCCGTCTGGTGAAGGAATGCACCTGCACGCGCGCGATCCTGGTCGGACACAACCCGTCTTTCGATCTGGCCTTCCTGAAGGCCGCGGTCCAGCGCGTCGGGATCAAGCGCAATCCCTTCCACTTGTTCAGCACCTTCGACACCGCCACCCTCGGCGGACTCGCCTATGGACAGACGGTGCTGGCGCGCGCGGTGCAGGCGGCGGGTTTCGAATGGAGCGAAGAATCCGCGCACTCGGCGATCTACGACGCCGAGCGCACCGCGGATCTGTTCTGCGCGATCGTAAATCTCTGGAAACAACGCTGCGGGACGTGAGCAGCGCGGGGGCCCTACAGAGATCAGGCCCGGCCCGCCGGTTTCGCGCCCTCGGGCTGATCGAGCAGTTTCCCCTCCAGTTCCAGCGCCGCGTTGGTCGCCGCCGTGAGCACGGGACACCAGACCGGCGGTATCTGCGGGTCGCGCTGTCCCTCGGCCAGGCGCCTGAACCCAGGACCCAGCTTGCGCAGGTTGATCGCGCTGGCGACGAACATGATCCCCATCCCGGACATCACGCTGGCGCCGGCCCAGATCACCGCGGTGAGCATCGGCAACCCCGGGACGACGGCGGTCAGACCAAAGGCGGCAATCACCGCAACCGTGGCCCAGGCGCTCATCATGGTCAGGTAGGCGGGGATGTTTTCTTTACGAAACAGGGGATAGCTTTTCATTGTGTGCATGTCTCCTCATTGTTAGGGATGCTGATCAAGTCGCCCGTTCGCCCCCTTCGACTGGCTCAGGACAGGCTTCGACAAGCTCAGGGCG
>JBHEOS010000009.1:0-908 GCA_046260695.1 Gammaproteobacteria bacterium | reverse complement strand
CCGATCACGGCAATCAGCGGTCTGCGCTGTATTCGAAGGCCCAGCCTTCGGTCGGCGGCAGTTGCGGCAAGGTCTGCGCGGGAAATTCACCGGTCAGGGCACCCAGGAAGGCGACGATGTCCTCGACCTGCTGCGCATCAAGCGCCTTATTGAGCTGGGTCTTGGCCATCACCCGGACCGCTTCGTCGAGTCGGGTGACCGCGCCGTTGTGGAAATACGGCGCGGTCAGGGCGATGTTGCGCAGCGTCGGCACCTTGAACAGCTGCTTGTCGGCCTCCTTGCGGGCGGCCTCGAAGCGGCCGAGATCCTTCAGGAGGCCGTAACGCTCGACATACCGGCGCCCGGCGGCATCCGCTACACTGCCCGCGACCAACGCCAGTGGATATCGAGCCCATGCCTACACTGCCGGAAAAAACCCAGCAAATCCTACAAGCCCATGCGGGCTTGATCCACCGCGTGGTGATCGCCTGCCAGAACCGCGCGCGGGTGCCGGATCTGGAGGACATTCTCAAACAGGCCAGCGACAACGGCTGGACCGCGCTGGTCGCGGCGATCCGCACGGTCCTCGCCGGCCAGCGCGAGATCGGCGCGTTCCGCCACCTCGACGAGGAGGACTTCACCCTGGTGGAGTCCATCCTGCGCGGCATCCAGAACCCGGCGACCCTGCCCGATCTGGGCACGGACTTCGATCCGGGGATGGCCGCCCCGGGGCTGGCCTCGCTGATCCACGCCGCGCGCGCCGGCAATCTCGAGGCCCTGCAGCTGATCGCCAACATGGCCACGCAGATGCTCCAGGCCGGCGGCGACATGGCGCGCCTGGCCGGGCTGATCCGCCCGCTGGTCACCGGCGAACGCGATGCCGACAAACTCTGTCAGGGGATGGGCGACCAGGGGCAGGCGCTGGTGCA
>JBHEOS010000089.1:0-6860 GCA_046260695.1 Gammaproteobacteria bacterium | reverse complement strand
AGCCCACCCACCCTGTCGATCCTGATCGTCGATCAGGCGAAATCCGGCAATAACTGGCCTCGTGCGGCAGTGGTGGCCGTGGTGATGATTGTCACGCTGATCACCGTACTGTTCTCGGCACTGGCGCTGGCCTATGGACGCGGGAGGGCACGGGTATGAGTGGTGCATGGGGCGATCGCCTGCTGGGCGCCTTCACGATCCTGATTTTCCTCTTCATTCTTGCACCAGTGGCGTCGATCATCGTGTTCTCGTTCAACGTCGATCGCTTTCCCAGCCTGCCATGGGGCGGGTTCAGTCTGGAATGGTACCGGCTGATCCTGAGCGATGACACGATACGTACAGGCTTTCTACGTAGTTTGCGGGTCGCGGCTATCGTCGCGGTGATCGCCACCTTCATCGGCTTTGCCACGGCCTATACCGATTACCGGTTCCGCTTCTTCGGCAAACTGGCCTTTCTGGCACTGGCCACACTGCCCCCCACGGTACCGGTGCTTATCCTCGGTCTGGCCATGTTGTCGTTTTTCTCGCTTTTTGATCTGGTGGGGACATTGCGTGGGGTGATCGCGGGGCACGTCGTGTTGTGCTCGCCTTTTGCGATGGCGCTGATCCGGATGCGGCTGGCCGAGATGAGCCCCGACCTCGAAGGCGCCGCCTGGAACTTGGGCGCCACCCGCTGGTCGACGATGCGCAGCGTGGTGATCCCGTTCTGCAAACCGGCCATCATCTCGGCGCTGGCGATCACCGCGGCGGTGTCGTTCGACGAGTTCATGATTGCTTGGTTCGTCTCGGGCATGAACGAGACGCTGCCAGTGCGGATCCTCGCACTGCTGCAGGGTCAGGTCAGCCCGCGCATCAACGCCATCGGATCCATCGTGTTCTTCATCTCGATCACGCTCGTGCTGGTGGCACAGATCCTCACAACCCGTAAAGCCGACAAGGAGTCGTCCTGATGGTCGCACCCATTCCTATCCTCGCGCTGGAACAGGTCAGCAAGAGCTTCGGTGACACGGTCGCGCTGCATCCGACCGATCTGATGATCGAGAAGGGTGAGTTCATCGCGCTCATGGGCCCCTCGGGCTGCGGCAAGACAACGACGTTGCGGCTGATCGCGGGGCTGGAATATGCCAGTGCCGGACGAATCCTGATGTGGAGCGCCGATGACATCACCCAGACCCCGCCATGGGAGCGCGACATGCCGATGGTCTGGCAGAGCTATGCGTTGTTTCCCTTCCTGTCCGTGCTGGAAAACGTGGAATTCGGGCTGAAGCAGAAGCGCCGGCTTGCAGGCCCTGACCGGCGTAAGCGCGCGCTGGAATGGCTGGACCGGCTTGGCATTGCGGAGTTAGCCAACCGGTCGATCCACCAGCTTTCGGGCGGTCAGCGCCAGCGGGTCGCCATCGCGCGCGCCCTCGCCCTGCAGCCCGAGATCCTGCTGCTGGACGAACCGCTCTCGGCGCTGGACGCCAACCTGCGGCTGTACATGCAGTCCGAGCTGAAGCGGCTGCATAACGAGTTGGGCATCACTTTTCTTTATGTCACGCACAACCAGTCCGAGGCATTCGCCATGGCCGATCGCGTGGCGATCCTCGACGGCGGCAAGGTGCAGCAGATCGGCAAGCCGAAGGATGTCTACCGGACCCCGTCCAACCGGTTCGTGGCCGAATTCGTGGGTGCAAACACGATCCTCGACGGGCGCATGGATGCGGTAGGCCGAGTGGCGACACCGGTCGGCGCCTTTGCCGCCGCCCGCGGTGTGCCTCCAGCCTCGGGTGCGGCCGCCAGCCTTCTGGTGCCGGCCGATCGCGTAACGCTGGCGGGCGCGGCATCCGGCGCCGATAATGAGCTTTCGGCCAAGGTGCTGACCGAGGAGTTCACCGGATCCTTCGTGACGGTCATGCTGCGCCTTTCGGACGGGACCGAGATGAAGGTCCAGAAACAGCAAAGCGAGCTTGACGCGCTCGACCTACGGCCCGGAGCGGCCGTCTTCGCAAGTTGGCCCGCCGATGTGGGCTATGTCCTTCCAGGGGAGATCAACTGATATGTCCATTCTCATCAAGGGGGCCCGGATCATCACGATGGCACCGGGACAGGGCGCGCACCCGGTCAGCGGTGACGTCCTAATCGAGGGCGACCGGATTGTCGCCGTGGGCGATGCCGGGGACCCGCAGGCCGACACGATAATCGACGGGCGTGGCAAACTGGTCATGCCGGGGCTGGTCAACAGCCACATGCATTCGCCCGAAGCGCTCTACAAGGGTCGTTATGACAACATGCCGCTCGAGGTCTGGATGCTCTACGCCTACCCGATCCTCGGCGCGCAGACGCTCTCGCCCCGGCTGGCGTACTTGCGCACCGCGCTTTGCGCGATGGAGTCGCTGAAGACAGGATCGACCTGCGTGACCGATGATGTCTACGAAAGCCCCCGCCAGACGCCCGAGCAGCTCGATGCCGTGTTCCAGGCCTACGAGGATGTCGGGCTGCGCGCGACGATCTCGGGCCACGTTGTAGACAGACCCTTTCTCGACACCATCCCGTTCAGTCGCGATCTGGTGCCGTCGGAGCTGTGCGCGCAGGCCGATGCCGTCGGTGCCGCGGATGGCGCGGACTGGTTGGCCCATTGCCGCCACGCGCTGACGCATCATCACGGTCGCGCCGGGCGCTTGAATTTCATGGTGGCGCCCTCGGCTCCACAACGATGCACGCCCGCGTTGATGCAGGAGGCGATGGAACTTGCACAGACGCATGACACGCCGTTCCATACCCATATTCTGGAAACCCGGGTTCAGGCCGTCACCGGCCAGGAGTTCTACGGTGAGACATTGATCGCCTACATGAAGCGCTTAGGCCTGTTGCAGCGCCAGACCACCATTGCCCACTCGATCTGGGTCACCGATGCCGATATCGAGATGATGGGCGATGCCGGTATATCCATCGTGCATAATGTGATTTCGAACCAAAAGCTGGGCGCCGGCGTGGCACCGGTCAAGCGCATCATGCGGGCGGGCGTGAATGTCGCGCTTGGATCGGACGGGATCTCCACCTCCGACACCACGCGGATGTTCTCGGTGATGCATGCAGCAGGTCTTATCCATAACGTGCAGACTCCCGACACGGACCTGTGGCTGTCTGCTGAGGAGGTACTGCGCTGCGCTACGCTGAACGGCGCGCGCAGCGCCTGTATCGAAGACCAGACCGGGAGTCTGGAGCCGGGCAAGAAAGCCGACCTTCTGGTTCTGGATCTCGAGACGATCCCCTTCACACCGATGAACGACCTGTCCAATCACCTTGTCTATTGCGAGACCGGCAGTTCCATCACCCATGCCATCGTCAACGGCGAGATCATGGCAGAGAACGGCCGCTGTCTGCGCGTGAACGAGGCCGAACTGTTGGCCGAGCTGCGCGAGGAGATGCCTGCGTTCATCGCCGCACACGAACATACCGAGGCGATGAACCGCCAGTTCGATCCGTATTTTCGCGAGATCCACAAGCGATGCAACACCCGTGACGTGGGTGTGATGCGGTTGGGCCATGAACCGGCTTGGGGCGCCGCATGAACGTTCACCTCGACGCGCTGACATGGCCAGAGCTGAACCGGCTGACGCGCGACGGCCCGCCCATCGTGATCCTGCCGGCCGGATCGCTGGAACAGCACGGCCCCCACTTGCCACTGGGCACCGACAGGTTCATGCCCGCGCGGATCGCCGAGCTGGTGGCCGAGCGGCTGGGCGCTCTGGTGGCCCCGGCCCTGCCCTATGGTTACAAGTCGCAGCCGAAATCCGGCGGCGGGAACCACTTCCCCGGTTGTGCCAGCCTCGACGGGACCACCTATATCCTGATGGTGCGCGATATCATCTGCGATCTGGCGCGCCACGGGCTGACGAAGATCGTGCTGTTCGATGGCCATATGGAGAACCAGTGGTTCCTCACCGAGGCGTCGGACCTAGCACTGCGGGCACTCAGGGCCGAGGGGGTGGATGACACCCGCATCGTCAAGCTGGGCTACTGGACCTTCATCACCCCTGAAACCGAGGCGGTGCTGTTCCCCGACGGTCTGCTCAGCTGGGAGCTAGAGCACGCGGCCGTGATGGAGACCTCATGCATGCTGCACCTTTGGCCTGACCTGGTGCGCAACGACCAGATCCCCGATGATGCGTCGGCGGCGTTTCCACCCTATGATGTCTACCCCGTCGATACCGGACCGATCCCGCCCTCGGGTGTGCTGTCCTCGGCCGCCGGGGCTACGGCCGAGAAGGGCGAGGCGGTGATCACACAGGTGGTGCCCGATATCACGGCGGCGCTGCGAACGGCGTTTGAGAAATGACGATCAGCAAGGACAGACAGCCATGACATTCGATCTCGTGATCCGAGGAGCCACCCTCCCCGATGGCCGCATCGGCCAGGATATTGCCGTCACGGATGGAAAGATCGCCGCCATCGCCCCGAAGCTTGCGCCGGGCGCGCGCGAGATCGACGCGACCGGCAGGCTAGTGGCGCCCCCGTTCGTGGATGCGCATTTCCACATCGACGCGACGCTGAGCCTGGGCACGGACGGACTTTACAACGAAAGCGGCACGCTGGCCGAGGGGATCGCGCTCTGGGGTCGAATCTCGCCGGGCCTTTCGGCCGAGAATTTCCGTGACCGCGCCCTGCGCTATTGCGACATGGCTGTTTCCAAGGGCCTGCTGGCGATCCGAAGCCATGTGGACATCACCAATCCCAACCTGATGGCCGCCGAGGTGATCGCGGAGGTGCGCCGCGAAGTTGCGCCTTATCTGGATCTGCAACTGGTGGCCTTCCCGCAGATGGGCTTTTTCTCGCGGCCCGACATGGCCGACAGCGTGCGTGCGGTGTTGGACATGGGGTTCGAGGTGGTGGGCGGCATTCCGCACCTGGAGCCCACGGCCGAACTGGGCCGTGCCTCGATTACGGCGCTGTGCGAGATTGCAGCCGAACGTGGGGCCATGGTGGACATGCATTGTGACGAAAACGACGACCCCAACTCGCGTATGATCGAAACGCTGGTCTATGAGACCAGGCGGCTGGGGCTTCAGGGCCGCGTGACGGGCTCGCACCTGACCTCGATGCATTCCATGGACAATTTCTACGCCAACCGGCTGATCGGCATGATGGCGGATGCCGGGCTGCACGTCATGGCCAATCCGCCCGCCAACCTGCATCTACAGGCGCGGTTCGACACCTACCCCAAGCGGCGCGGGCTGACGCGAGTGCCGGAGTTGCGGAAGGCGGGCTGCACCGTGGGTTTCGCGCAGGATTCAGTGCTGGACCCGTGGTATCCGCTGGGCCAGTGCGATCTGCTGGACATCGCGTGGATCGCCGCCCATGCCTGCCACATGACTGACCGCGCTGGTCTGCCCGACTGCTTTGAGGCGGTCACCGCCGATCCTGCGAAGATCATGAAATTGGATGGCTACGGGCTGGAGCCGGGCGCGCATGCGGACATGGTTGTTCTGGATGCCGATGATCCGATCGAGGCGATCCGCACCCGGGCCACGCGCACCCATGTGATCCGGCGCGGCAAGGTAGTGTGCAAAACTGCGCCGGCCGCGGCGAGCCTCTCGCTGGAAGGACGGCCGACAAATCCCTCTTTACGATGAGGCATGCCAAAGGACCGTACGATAAAGGTGTCGCGCAAACCCCCGGCCCGCTCCGGGCGCCCTGAGGCCGCGATGCAGGCCTCGTCCGCACGCAGAGCCAAACAGTACCGGAGTGAGCCCGAGTGATCGGATCGCAACTCAACGCCGAGTGCAGGATGGGGTCTAATGCCGGAGGGAGGGGGCAGAATTATACGCTAAGCACACGATCATAGCCGCAACGTAAGGATAAGGCACGGCTTTTGATATACTTATCGTACTACCTAAACGAGACTTTCAGAAAACCCAGTTTCGTTGTTTGGTGGTACGGCACCCCAGCCTGACCGCTCAACCCTCCCCTTACGGACGCTCTCAGAGGCTGTTCGAGGGCGATTTCACAGAGATACCGGGAGGCAAACGTGGGAAATTCCTTTGCGTATGGTCCTGCCCCCTCCGGCATCAGACCCCTTATAGTCACTACCGGAAGAGCACAGAAAAAATGTTTCATATCAAAGAGCGTCTTAGTAAAACACATAAATATAGCCAGCGAAAATTATGTTATAAGAAAACCAAATGAAGCTGACAAAGTAATTTCTCTGTTCAATCAGCTTGTAGCAATAGAACAATATAACAATAAAAACGATGATCGCGGTAATTGCAAAAATGACATCAAACTGAACCATTACTTCTCACGCCTTCCCCAAGATTTGATGCTAGAGCACAAATTATCGATCACCACTTTGTTGAAATCCATATCAGTACCACGATCGGGGCCTGAATGGTTTGTTCACGGTGACGCAGGTAACTCGAATGGATGAGTTATCCATACAGCTTGATCTTGAAGGGTGCTGAAGCTCGAATATTCAGTTTTTCTGTGATTCCCAAGCACTCTCTCCGATAACGGGGGGCAAGGGGGTAGGCCTAGCTGGCCCGACGCTGCATATTTGGGCTTTCGTAGGAACAATTAAAGAACATCTTACAGGCCGCGCGAGACGCCCATATTGCGGGCGATCTCGGTGGGCGAGCAGCCCTCTGCCAGCTTTGCCTGAATCGCATCGATATCTATCTTGGGGATGCGCCCACGGTAGACACCGCGCCGCTTCGCGGCCGCGATACCTTCGGCTTGGCGTTCCCGGCGCAGGTTGGTCTCAAACTCAGCGAAGACACCAAGCATATCGAAGAACGCCTTGCCCGCCGCCGTGGACGTGTCCACGGGCTGTTCGGTGGCGGCCAGATGCGCGCCCTTGGACTTAAGGTGCGTGACAATGG
>JBHEOS010000088.1:6245-6907 GCA_046260695.1 Gammaproteobacteria bacterium | reverse complement strand
ATGTAGTACCCGCCGGCCGCCGCCCCGCCGACCACGGCCGCCGCGCAACCGCTCAACAGGCCGACCCACAGCACCAGCAAAATACTCCGTAATCCTACGCGCATCGTGTGACTCCAACGGTTGAGGATGACGCGCATTATGCGGGTCCGCGCCTGCCACCGCCACAACGCCGCAACCAAACACCAACCTTGTTAAGTACTGGTTTGGCAAGGGCGCCCGCGACAGACGTTGACATATTGCAATGCCCCGGGCTCTGCTCTATTCTGCCGAACCTTAGAAAAACAGTCGGCTATTCTTAAGCACCCGCTTTTCAATGTTTTCCTAAAGGAATCTCGGAGGCTCATCCATGAACCCGCTCAAGTCCATCTTGGGAACCATCCTGTCCGGCTTCGCGCTGGCGATCGTCCTCATCTTCGCGCTCGGACCCGCCGGGGCAATCAATCCGTGGGAGTTCTGGGTCTGGATACATGTCCTGGTCGGCATCACCTGGATCGGCCTGCTGTACTACTTCAACTTCGTGCAGGTGCCGGCCGTGGGCCAGGCGCTGGCCGAGGCCAGCAGTGGCGGCCCCGGCGCCGCGGCCATCAATAAATACGTCGCCCCGCGCGCCCTGCTGTGGTTCCGCTGGGCGGCCCTGGTGACCTGGCTGACCGGCGCCCTGG
>JBHEOS010000088.1:458-6235 GCA_046260695.1 Gammaproteobacteria bacterium | reverse complement strand
AGGCCATGCACACCGCCCCGGGCTCCGGCTTTATGGCCGCCTTCACCTTCCAGGAAGGCTATCGGATCATCGGCATGGGCGCCTGGCTCGGCACCATCATGTTGTTCAATGTCTGGGTACTGATCTGGCCGAACCAGAAGAAGATCCTGGGCATCGTCCAGGCCACCCCGGAGCAGATCGCCAAGGCCAAGTTCGTTGCCCTGATGGCCTCCCGCACCAACACCCTGCTGTCGGTCCCGATGATCCTGGGCATGACCGCCCAAGGCCACGGCATGCCGTTCTAAGCATCGGGGCATCCCGCGGCGGGGCACCGACCAAACCCCGCGAACAAGCCCGGCCCTGCGCCGGGCTTGTCGTTTCCGGCCTGTCCGCGGTCTGTAACCGGCATTTGCACCCCGCCCGGCACCCCGCTAGAATCGGCCACTTTCCGGCGGCTCTTGTGGGCTGCCGTTTGTTTTTAAGGGTTGCGGACACATGAGCAGCACGACCTTGATGAACACCTATGCCCGCCTGCCGGTGCGCTTCGAGCGCGGCGCCGGCGCCGTCCTCTGGGACGAGCGGGGCCGCGAATACCTCGATGCACTGTGCGGCATTGCCGTGTGCGGACTGGGCCATGCCCACCCGGCGGTCACCGAGGCCCTGTGCAACCAGGCCGGACGGCTGATCCATACCTCGAACATCTACGAGTCCCCGCTGCAGGAACAGCTCTCGGCGGAACTCACCCGGCTCGCCGGTATGGACCGGGCGTTCTTCTGCAACTCCGGCGCCGAGGCCAATGAGGCCGCGATCAAGCTGGCGCGCCTGCACGGTCACAAACGCGGCATCAAGGAACCGGCCATCGTGGTAATGGAAGGCAGCTTCCACGGCCGTACCCTGGCGACACTGACCGCCACGGGGAACCGCAAGGTCCAGGCCGGCTTCGAGCCACTGCTGAAGGGCTTCATCCGCGTGCCGTTCAACGACCTGGATGCCCTCTGCACCGTCGCCGAAAACAGCGACGACGTGGTCGCCGTGCTGGTCGAACCGGTGCAGGGCGAGGGCGGCATCCGTATTCCGGATCCCGACTATCTCAGCGGCGTGCGCGCGCTGTGCGACCGCCACGGCTGGCTGCTGATGCTCGACGAGGTCCAGACCGGCATTGGCCGCAGCGGGCGCTGGTTCGCCTGCCAGCATCACGACGTGAAACCCGATGTGCTGGCCCTGGCCAAGGGCCTGGGCAACGGCATGCCGATCGGCGCCTGTCTGGCGCGCGGCGCCGCGGCCGAGGTATTCGAGCCCGGCAATCACGGCTCCACCTTCGGCGGCAACCCGCTGGCGTGCCGCGCCGCGCTGGCCGTGGTGCAGACCATCGAGCAGGAAGGTCTGGTCGCGCGCGCCGAACAACTCGGCCAGCGCATGCTCGACGGTCTCCGTGCACGGCTCACCGATACCGCTGGCGTGGTCGCGGTGCGTGGGCTCGGCCTGATGCTGGCCGTGGAACTGGATCGCCCGTGCGCGGCGCTGGTCAGACAGGCGCTGGAACGTGGGCTGCTGATCAACGTCACAGCCGAGCAGGTGGTGCGCCTGCTGCCGCCGCTGATCCTGAGCGACCAGCAGGCCGAGCGCATCGTCGCCGAGGTCAGCGAGCTGATCACCGCGTTTCTCGCCCAAGGGTAAGCCGCGATGCCGGTACGTCATTTCCTCACCCTGCTCGACCTGTCGCCCGAGGAACTCCTGGGCCTGCTCCGCCGAGCCATCGAGCTGAAGGCCAAGCTGCGCGCCGGAGAGTTCTATCAGCCGCTGCGCGGCAAGGTCCTGGCCATGGTGTTCGAGAAGTCCTCGACGCGCACGCGCGTGTCCTTCGAGGCCGGCATGGCCCAGCTCGGCGGCCACGCCCTGTTCCTGTCGCCGCGCGATACCCAGCTCGGCCGTGGTGAGCCCATTGAGGACACCGCGCGGGTGCTCTCGCGCATGGTCGACATCATCATGATCCGCACCTATGAGCACGAAAAGATCGAGCGCTTCGCCGCACATTCGGGCGTGCCGGTGATCAATGCCCTGACCGACCGTTGCCATCCCTGTCAGTTGCTGGCCGACATGCAGACCTTTATCGAGCACCGCGGCGAGGAGGTCGCCGCCGAGGTCATCGACGGCCCACAGAGTGTGGTCTGGGACGAGGCCGAAAACCGCCTGCATGCGCAGAAGGCCCTGCTGGAACTGCTGCTGTCGTAGACAGGTCTGCCCGACGAAGCCGCCCTGCGTCCCGGAATGTTATATGACATTTTTGTTACCGCCCTGGCCGGTAGGGGATTTTCAGGCATAATTCGCCGCATCCTCCCTGCCGACATCAAACTATGGACAGCCCCGACCTCACTCAACCCGAGTTGTATATCAACCGCGAACTCAGCCTGCTGGCCTTCAACAAGCGGGTGCTCGAACAGACCAAGGACCCCGCCACCCCACTGCTTGAGCGCCTGAAGTTTCTGTGCATCTCCAGCACCAATCTGGATGAGTTCTTCGAGCTGCGCGTCGCCGGCCTGAAGGAGAAGCTGGTCTCCGGCGCCTTGCAGCTTGGTGCCGACAAGCTTACCCCGCAGGAGGCCCTCACGCGGATCAGCACCGAGGCGCATCAACTGGTCGCCGAACAATACCGGGTACTGAACGAAGAGCTGTTTCCGGCGCTGGCCAAAGAACGCATCCGCTTCCTGCGCCGCAGTGACTGGAACCCCAAGCAGGCGCAATGGGTGCAACGCCATTTCGCGCACGAGCTGCTGCCGGTGCTGAGTCCGCTCGGGCTGGACCCCGCGCATCCGTTTCCACGCATCCTGAACAAGAGCCTGAACTTCATCATCTCGCTGGAAGGCAAAGACGCCTTCGGCCGCTCCAGCGGCGTGGCCATCGTCCGGGCACCGCGTTCGCTGCCGCGCCTGATCCAGGTTCCGCAGAGCTACAGCCGTGGCCCGCATGATTTCGTATTCCTCTCATCGATGATTCACGCCCATGTCAGTGAGCTGTTCCCGGGCATGAAGGTGACCGGCTGCCATCAGTTCCGGGTGACCCGCAACAGCGACCTGTTCGTCGACGACGAGGAGGTCGAGGATCTGTTGCGCGCCGTGCAGGGCGAACTGCTGTCGCGCCGCTACGGGGACGAGGTGCGCCTGGAGGTGGCGGACAACTGCAACGCGGAAATGACCAATCACCTGCTGCACCAGTTTGAACTGGATATGGATGACCTCTACCAGGTCAACGGCCCGGTGAACCTCAACCGGCTGCTGGCGATCTATGACATGGTTGACCGGCCGGATCTCAAATATCCGCCGTTCTCGCCCGCGCGCCCGAACGCCGTAGCATCCGATCAGAACCTGTTCGACTCCATCCAGGCGCGCGACGTCCTGCTGCACCACCCGTTCGAGTCGTTCCTCCCGGTGGTCGAGTTTCTGCGCCAGGCCGCCGCCGACCCCAACGTCCTGGCGATCAAGCAGACGCTGTATCGGACCGGTCCCGATTCCGCCGTGGTCACCGCCCTGGTGGAGGCTGCGCGCGCCGGCAAGGAGGTCACCGTGGTGGTCGAACTGCGCGCGCGCTTCGATGAGGAAGACAACATCAAGCTCGCCACGCGTCTGCAAGAGGCCGGCGCCCACGTCGTTTATGGCGTGGTCGGGCATAAGACCCACGCCAAGATGATTCTGATTACCCGACGCGAGAACCGCCGTCTGCGGCACTATGTCCACCTCGGCACCGGCAACTACCATGTACGCACCGCGCGCCTGTACACCGACTACGGCCTGTTCACCTGCGACAAGTCCATCGGCGAGGACGTCCATCGCGTGTTCCAGCTACTGACCAGCCTGGGCCGCGTGAAAAAGCTGAAAAAGATCCTCCAGGCGCCGTTCACCCTGCACAAGGAACTGCTGCGCCTGATTGAGCGGGAGGCCGAGACCGCACGGGCCGGCAAGCCGGCGCGCATCATCGCCAAGATGAACGCGCTGATCGAACCGCAGATCATCCGCGCGTTGTACCAGGCCTCTCAGGCCGGGGTAAAGGTCGACCTGATCGTCCGTGGCGAGTGCTGCCTGCGTCCGGGTCTGCCCGGTGTCTCGGAGAACATCCAGGTGCGCTCGATCATCGGCCGCTTCCTGGAACACACCCGCGTGTTCTATTTCCACAACCAGGGCGACTATGATCTCTATCTGTCCAGTGCCGACTGGATGGACCGCAACTTCTTCCAGCGCGTCGAGGTGTGCTTCCCGATCGACGATCAGGTGCTGCGCAACCGCATCGTCAAGGAAGGTCTGGAACTATACCTGGCCGACAACACCCAGGCCTGGGTGCTGAACAAGGACGGCGAATACCGTCGCGCCAAGCCGGCCAGCAATCAGAAGCCGCGCAGCGCGCAGACCACGCTGCTGGAACATCGCGCGGCACCGGGCTGAATCCGGTAGTCATCACATTTCGCTTTACAGTGGCGCAGGGTCGCGGATAGCGCCCCGCCCGCGACCTGGTGCAGTAGATTAGATCCCCGAAAATTTAACGCCTGTGTGAGCTCAAGAGCCCCGGCGCTGCCGTTCGTCGCGCAGTCGACTTACGCCAGTCGGAGACGGAGCGATGAACGGCAGCGCCGGGGCCTGCTGGCGAGTCCTACCGAACCTGTCCCGCACAACCGGTTATGTATCCCGAAAACGCTGCGGTCAACGCCGCCGCCGAGGCCTATCCACCCATCGCAGTCTTTCAAACGAATTTCAGATCGAGGCCGAACGCCTCCAGATATTTGCGCTCTTCGGTGAGATCGGCGCAGGTCAGCGGATGCGCCTCCAGCCAGTCCTCGGGAAAGCCTAGCGTGAGCTGGTTGCCGGATGATCGCGCGATCACCGCCGGCAAAGGCACGTCGGCGCGGTCGCGCCGCAGCAGGACGGCCAGCCGCAGCAGCACGATCAGCTTGCGCGCTGGTTCCTCCAGCGCCTTGGGTAGGGCCGCAAGTTCCTCGCGCGGCGGCTTACGGCGGTGGCCGCGCACCAGCACGGCCAGCAATGACTGATCGCGCACCGAAAAACCGGCCAGGTCGGAGTACTGAATGAGGTAAGCACCGTGCTTGTGGTACTGGCTGTGGGCGATGACCAGACCGACCTCGTGCAATACCGCAGCCCAGTGCAGCCAGGTCGGATACATCGGATGCGTCAGTCCCCAGTCCGCGGCGAGTTGCCCGTGGAGATTCAGGGCAACCGCCTCGACCCGCGCGGCATGTGCCCTATCCACCTGATAGCGACCGGCAATGGCCTGTACCGCCGCCTCGCGCACATCGGCATGCTGGATGCGTCCGAGCAGGTCGTACAGCAGACCTTCGCGCAACGCGCCCTGGGCGATCTGCATGCGTTCGATGTTCAACGCCTCGAAGGTCGCATTGAGGATCGCCACGCCGCCAGCGAGCACGGAACGGCGGTCGTCGGACAGGCCCTTGGATTTGAATTTATCGATGCTGCCGGCGTCGATCAGCGCCTTGCGCAGTTTACGCAGCCCCGGGAGATTCAGACCCTGCTCGGCCCAGCCGGCCTCGATCAGTAACTCGGATACGCTGCGGATGGTGCCCGAGGCACCGGCGGCCGTGTGCCAGCCAAGGCGGCGGAAATGTTCCTGGATGGGTTCCAGCTCCTGCCCCGCGTACAACTCGGCGTCCATGAAATTGGACTTGCCGAGTTTGCCGCCGCGGAAGAAACGTTCGCTCAGATTCACGCAGCCCATGTGCAGGCTATCCATGCGCTGCGCCTGGAAGCCTTCGCCGATGATCAGTTCGGTGCTGCCGC
>JBHEOS010000088.1:0-392 GCA_046260695.1 Gammaproteobacteria bacterium | reverse complement strand
TTCGTATCCAGACCGGCGGCAAGACGCACCGGGTCCCGCAGGCGGTCGAGCACCCGCAGTTGGCCATCCTGCTGGGTAGCGACGATCATGTGGAAGCTGTTGGAGCCGAGGTCAACCGCCGCGATGGGGGCAGTGACGAGAGGTTCTTGCGCACTCAATGAAGACCCAGCCCTGCGGTGTGTTTCGCGGCCGGTACTATATCAGCGCGCCCTGGAACGGGCCATTATACAGGTCCGCTACGGGATTCTGGCATCAATATTGCCTTCCTGACCCTACCGTCAGAATTCAGACTGGCGAACCACAAGGGGGGATTCACCGATGACCATGGAACACCGCTGGAGTGCCCGTAAACCGATCGAGATGGAGGTGGCCCTGCATTATCCACCGATGGG
>JBHEOS010000087.1:6550-6995 GCA_046260695.1 Gammaproteobacteria bacterium | reverse complement strand
GTGGAACAGGCTGATGTTCCAGCGCTCGCCGATGGCGGTCAGGAACCGCAACAGGGCACCGGGTCGCTCCGGGAACTCGAAGCGGTAGAGGATCTCGTTGTCGAGCGCGGGCGCCCGCCCACCCACCATGTGGCGGATGTGTAACTTGGCGACCTCGTTGTCGGTCATGTCGATGACCGGATAACCGTCCCGGCGCAGCCACTCGACCAGGTCCGCGCGCTCGCCGTCGCCCTCGGCCAGTTCCACGCCGGCGTACACATGCGCCCGGGCCGGATCGGCATAGCGATAATTGAACTCGGTGATAGAGCGCTGGCCGATGGCCTTGCAGAAGCGCTGAAAGCTGCCCGGCTGCTCCGGGATGGTCACCGCCAGCAGCGCCTCGCGGCGCTCGCCCAGTTCGGCGCGCTCGGCAACATGCCGCAGCCGATCGAAATTCATGTTGGCG
>JBHEOS010000087.1:0-6540 GCA_046260695.1 Gammaproteobacteria bacterium | reverse complement strand
GGTTCCACGATGGAGCGGGTGTC
The DNA here is from genome assembly GCA_046260695.1 of Gammaproteobacteria bacterium. GTDB lineage: Bacteria > Pseudomonadota > Gammaproteobacteria > Thiohalobacterales > Thiohalobacteraceae > JAHJQQ01. Next base: position 6,517 of record JBHEOS010000087.1, on the reverse strand, counting down.
GTCGAAGATGTCCTTGATGGCGGCGCAGATCTCGTCGGTGCTGACCAGGATCACCTCGTCCACGCACTTGCGCGCGATCCGGTAGTTCTCCTGGCCGACCTGGCGCACCGCCACACCGTCGGCGAAGATGCCGACCTGCTTGAGGATCACGCGGCGCTTGGCGTCCAGCGCCTGGTAGAGGCTCGGCGCATCCTCGGGCTCGACGCCGATGATCCGGATCTCGGGCCGCAGCTGCTTCACATAGGCCGCGATGCCGGCGATCAAGCCACCGCCGCCGACCGGCACGAAGATGGCATGGGCAGCGCCGCTGTGCTGGCGCAGGATCTCCATGGCCACAGTGCCCTGTCCGGCGATGACCTCGGGGTCGTCGAAGGGGTGGATGAAGACCAGACCCTTGGCGGCGGCGAGCTCCTGGGCATGCACATAGGCCTCGTCATAGCTGTCCCCGTGCAGCACGATGCGCGCCCCGTAGCTGCGCACCGCGGCGACCTTGATCTGCGGGGTGGTGCGCGGCATCACGATCAGCGCCTTGACGCCGCGCCGCTGAGCGCTGAGCGCCACGCCCTGGGCGTGATTGCCGGCCGAGGCGGCGATCACCCCGCGGGCGCAATCCGCCGCGGACAGATGGGCGATCTTGTTGTAGGCGCCGCGCAGCTTGAAGGAGAACACCGGCTGGAGATCCTCGCGCTTCATCCACACCGGATTGCCCAGGCGTTGGCTGAGTCGCGGGGCGGGATCGAGGGGGGTTTCGCGGGCGACGTCGTAAACGCGCGCGTTGAGGATCATTTTCAGGTAACGGTCAGGCATCCCAGGATGATATAGACGCTGAGCGCCAGGGGCCAGCCTGCATCATTCCATCCCGTCATACGTCTGAAACCCGTGGGGCGCCCTGCGCGGTGCGCATTGCGCCCCACGGGGCCGCACCTATATCATCGGACCCCGAACCTATACAGAAGCGCAGACCATGGACCAAAACGAACTCAAGAAGAGGGTCGCCGAGGCGGCCCTGGAATACGTCGAGGCCGGCACCGTCATCGGCGTCGGCACCGGCTCGACCGCGAACCTGTTCATCGACGCGCTGTCGCGCATCAAGGGCAAGCTCGAAGGCACGGTGGCCAGCTCGGTGGCCAGCGCCGACCGGCTGCGCAGCCACGGCATCCCGGTGCTGGATCTCAACGCCGCCGGCGAGCTGTCTGTGTATGTCGACGGCGCCGACGAATCCACCAAGCACCTGCACCTGATCAAGGGCGGCGGTGGCGCACTGACCCGCGAGAAGATCGTCGCCGGGGCCTCGAAGAAGTTCGTCTGCATCGCCGACGAGTCCAAGCTGGTGGACGTGCTCGGCGCGTTCCCGCTGCCCATCGAGGTCATCCCCATGGCCCGCAGCTTCGTCGCCCGCGAGCTGGTGAAACACGGCGGCACCCCGGTGCTGCGCGAGGGCTTCACCACCGACAACGGCAACCTCATCCTGGACGTGCACAACCTCCGGATCATGGAGCCGGCCCAACTGGAGGCGGTGTTGAACAACATCCCCGGCATCGTCACCGTGGGCATCTTCGCGATCCGCCCGGCGGATGTGCTGCTGCTGGGGACCAAGGACGGCGTGAAGACGCTGACTTGATAAGTCAAAAATCCTTCCACGCAAAGGCGCCGATCAAGGCAGAACCGGTTGCTCCCCCTCCCGGCGCGGAAGCGCGCCGGCATTGCGGGGCGCTATAAAGCCGCCTATTGCGCCCTACGGGATCTGCCCCTGGCATTCGTCATGATTTTCCCTCGCGCGCCTTCGTGTTGACGAAAACGCTTTAGAGCAGCACCCGCTCCACCCCGCCGTCCTTCACCCGCTCGATGAAGACCTGCTGCCATTGATTGCCGAGCAGACGGCGGGCCAGTTCCACCACGATGTAATCGGTCTCCAGACCGGTGTCGTCGGCGTAGCGCATGAGCCCCTGCTGGCAGGCCGGGCAGGAGGTCAGCATCTTCACGTTGCCGGCCACGGCACGGTCGGCGCCGGTCAGTTGCCGGATGCCCTGCTGGATCTCTGCCTGTTTGCGGAAGCGAAGCTGGGTGGCGATGTCCGGGCGCGATACGGCCAGGGTACCGGCCTCGCCACAGCAGCGATCCGACAACTGCACCGGCTGCCCGAGCAATTGGGCGGCCACGCCGCCGAAGGCATGGGTCTTCATGGGCGTATGGCAGGGCTCGTGATAGAGATACTGCACGCCCGCCACGCCCTGTGTGCTGACGCCCTTCTCCATCAGATATTCGTGGATATCGAGCAACCGGCAGCCGGGGAAGATCTTGTCGAATTCGTAGCCCATCAGCTGATCCATGCAGGTGCCGCAGGACACGATCACGGTCTTGATGTCCATGTAGTTCAGGGTATTCGCCAGCCGATGGAACAACACCCGGTTGTCGGTGCTGATCTTGCGGCCGCGCTCGGCGTCGCCGCCGGAGGTCTGCGGATACCCGCAGCACAGATAGCCCGGCGGCAGCACGGTCTGACTGCCGACCTCGTAGAGCATGGCCAGCGTCGCCAGCCCGACCTGGGAAAACAGCCGCTCCGAACCGCAACCGGGGAAATAGAACACCGCGTCCGACTCGTCGCTGACCTTGGCCGGATCCCGCAGGATCGGCACCAGCTTGCTGTCCTCGACCCCGAGCAGCGCGCGCATCGTCTGGGTCGGCAGGCCGCCGGGCATCGGTTTCTTCACGAAGTTGACCACCTGCTCGCGCAGCGGCATGGCGCCGGTGGTGGCGTGCGGCGGCGCGCCCGCGCTCGGCAGCAGCCGCCGGGCGAACCGGTACGCCAGGCGCTGGCCGGCATAGCCCCACTCGATCATCAGCTTGCGCATCAGCTTGATGCTGCGCGGGTCGGTGATATTGAGGAAGGCCATGGCCACCCAGGTGACCGGGCTGGCGCGCTTCTGGCCGCGTTCGCGCAGGATGTGGCGCATGCGGATGGAGACATCGCCGAAGTCGATGTTCACCGGGCAGGGATTCAGGCACTTGTGGCAGACCGTGCAATGGTCGGCCACGTCGTTCATCTCGTCGAAATGGCGGATAGAGATGCCGCGCCGGGTCTGCTCCTCATAGAGGAAGGCCTCGATGATCAGCCCGGTGGCGAGGATCTTGTTGCGCGGCGAGTAGAGCAGATTCGCGCGCGGGATATGCGTGCTGCACACCGGCTTGCATTTGCCGCAACGCAGACAGTTGCGGATATCGTCATTGAGCGCGCCCAGTTCGCTGTCTTCCAGCAGCAGCGCCTCCTGCTGCACCAGGCGCAGCGAGGGGGTGTAGGCGTTCTCCAGGCCGGAACCGGCCAGCAGCTTGCCGGCATTGAAGTGATTGTCGGGATCGACCCGGCGCTTATAGGCGGCGAACGCCTCGATCACCGCCGGGTCGAGATACTGGATCTTGGTGATGCCGATGCCATGCTCGCCGGAGATCACCCCGCCCAACGCGATGGCCAGCGCCATGACCCGGTCGACGATGCGTCCGGCCTCGTGCAGCATCGGATAGTCGTTGGAATTGACCGGGATGTTGGTGTGTACGTTGCCGTCGCCGGCGTGCATGTGGGTGGCGACGAACAGGCGGCCGGAACGGATGCGCTTGTGAATGGCATCGAGCTGCGCGGTCACCCCCTCCCATTCACGACCGGCGAAGATCTCCTTCAGCGGGCGCTCGACCTCGCGCCGATAGGACACGCGCAGCGCGCGCGTGAGCAACAGCGACAGCAGGGTCTCGCCGGGGGCCTGCCCCTGCGGCAGGCGCGGTGCCGCGCTGGCTGGTGTCGCGTCCACGGGGGGCACGGCAGGCGCACCGCGCTCACGCGTGGCCAGCATCGCCTGCAAGAGCGCGGCATGGCGTTCCGCGGGCTGGTCCAGATGCGCCAGCAGCATGCGCCAGCGTTCGGCCACCGCGCCCAGGTGGTCGCGCGCCGCCGCGGTCTTGGCGGCGACGATGGCGCGGTTCTCCGCGCTGTCCTCGTACTCGGTCCCGACGCGCAGTTCCGGCAGTTCACCGGACAGATACGCCAGCACGGCGTCGATCATCGCCAGCTTGTTGCGCGTGGAGTATTCGATATTGATGCGCTCGATGCCCGCCGCATAGTCCGCGAGGCGTTCCAGTGGGATCACCACGTCCTCGTTGATCTTGAAGGCGTTGGTGTGCGCGGCAATGGCGGCGGTACGCGCCCGGTCCAGCCAGAAGCGTCGGCGCGCCTCCGGGCTCACCGCCACGAAACCCTCGGCGCCGCGCGCATTGGCCATCCGCACCACCGCCGAGCTCGCCTCGGCCACGGCATCCGCGTCGTCGCCGGCGATGTCGATCAGCAGCACCATCTTCGGCAACTCGCGTCTGGGCGCCTTGGTGCTGTAGTCCACCGCGCGGATATAACGCTCGTCGAGGTGTTCCAGGCCCGCCAGCAGCACGTCGTCGCGCGCGTCCAGGTAATCCTTGGTCTCGACGATGGCCGGCACGGCGCGGTGCAGATCGGCGCCGAAGAACTCCAGGCACAGCGTGCGCGTGAATTTCGGCATGCGGTGCAGCAGAAACTCCGCCGAGGTGATCAGGCCGTCGCAACCCTCTTTCTGGATGCCGGGCAACCCACCGAGAAATTTGTCGGTGACGTCCTTGCCCAGGCCCTGCTTGCGCAGCGACGCGCCCGGCAGCCGCAGCAGCTCCGGTTCGCCGCTACGGGTGCGGCCGTCGCGGCCATAGCGCGTGAGGCGGAAACACACGAGATCCTGCTCGTGGATCTTGCCCAGGTTGTGGTCGAGACGCTCCACCTCCAGCCACTGCGCATCCGGCGTGACCATGCGCCAGGACACCAGGTTGTCCAGCGTGGTGCCCCACAACACCGCCTTCTTGCCGCCGGCGTTCATGGACACGTTGCCGCCGATGGTCGAGGCGTCCTGCGAGGTCGGATCGACGGCGAACACGAAGCCCGCGGCCTCGGCGCGCTCGGCGACGCGCTTGGTGATGACGCCGGCGCCGGCGCGCACGGTGGCGACCTCGCGGTCCACGCCCTCCAGGCGGCGCAACGCCACCGCACCCAAGGCCTCCAGCTTCTCGGTGTTGATCACCGCGCTGGCGCCCGACAGCGGCACGGCGCTGCCGGTATAGCCGGTGCCGCCGCCGCGCGGGATCACGGTCAGGCCCAGCTCGATACAGGCCGCGACCACCGCGCAGACCTCGTCTTCGGTGTCGGGCGAGATCACCACGAACGGCATCTCGACGCGCCAGTCGGTGGCATCGGTGGCGTGCGATACCCGCGCCAGGCCGCCGAAGTCGATGTTATCGGCGCGCGTCACCCGCCCGAGGCGCCGGCGCGCGCGGCGACGCAGTGCGCGGGTCTGCGGAAACCAGGCCTCGAAACGGCTCACCGCCGCGCGCGCACGCTCGACCAGTTGCAGGGCGTGGGCATTGCCCTCGGCACGGGCGAGGATCTGATCCAGGCGATGATGCAGCGCATGCACCAGCGAGGCCCAGCGCTTGCGGTTGTCGAGCAGGTCGTCCTGGATGTAGGGATTGCGGTCGATGACCCACATATCGCCCAGCACCTCGAACAGCATGCGCGCCGAACGCCCGGTCTTGCGTGAGCCGCGCAGCGTGTTGAGCACCTCCCACATCTCCGCGCCCAGGTAGCGCAGCACGATCTCGCGGTCGGAGAACGAGGTGTAGTTGTAGGGGATCTCGCGGATGCGGGCGGGGTTGGCGGTCATCGAGGTCGGTGGGGGCACGCTGTCGGTCGACTGAGGGGCACTATTCTAGCACCTGCTGTCGGGGCAGGGCCCGGATACACCACGCATAAAAAACGGGGCCCGAAGGCCCCGTTTCCAGTCCGGCATCGTCTGGCGACGAATTAGAACTTGTGGCGCAGACCGATGGAAAGCTGCTCGTCCTCGCCGAACTCATCAAAGTCGATCACGCTGTAGCCCATATAGGCCAGGGTGCGCTGGCTGAAGTTGTACATGCCCGCCAGCGTCCAAGCGTCATACTCCGAATTCATGTCCACGCCTCCGACCGAGCGATCATCACCTTGTCCATAGCCGGCATACAGCATCGCGTTGCCCATGGTGTAGGAGCCGGCGACATGCCATATGTCAAAACCATCGGCGACCCGATTTTCCGTATTCACCACATTATTGGGGTCAATAACCGCGGACAGCAGGCCACCGTCATTCTCGTACTGGCCGTAGACCGTGAAGTCGCCGAGCGCGTAGCTGCCACCGACCTTCCAGGCATCGTCGTCGCCGCCGTTGTCGTTGGTCAGGTAATCCGCGAACACCAGGATCGGGCCGGTGTTGTAGCGGGCGCCCAGGCTGTAGGAATCGTCGTCAGCTGCGCACGCCGTGGTGGTCGCATTACTGTTGTTAGGAAGACCGCAATCCTCGTCGAACGAGTAGGTCGCGGCAACACTGAAACCGCTGTAATCCGGGCTGTTGTAACCGACAACGTTGGTCGCACGACCCTGGCCGTTCTCGCCGGAACCGGAATGCAGTGCTGACTGCATGCC
>JBHEOS010000086.1:0-7118 GCA_046260695.1 Gammaproteobacteria bacterium | reverse complement strand
GCAGCTCTGCGTTGCGCAAGCTTGAAATAGCGGTGCTATTCCTGCGCGCTCGCGCCTTGATCTGCACGCACCGGCTGTGCTTCTTAGTCACCGAACTTCACGCATGGACCACTAGCCAGACACTGGGGGGCCCCCGGCCGTCCCGCCTGGCGCGGACCAAAAAGAAGGCCCGCCGAGGCGGGCCTTCAATGTGGCTCGGAAGCCGGTATGTCGGACTACTTACCGGGCCGCTGTCTTCTTTTTAGCGGTCTTTTTCCGAGCAGTTTTCTTTTTAGCAGCTTTCTTTTTAGCCGTTTTCTTCTTGGCTACCTTTTTCTTAGCGACCTTCTTTTTGGCGGCCTTCTTCTTGCCGCCCTTCTTCGCTACTTTCTTCTTCGCAGTCTTTTTCTTGGCTGCGGGTTTTTTGCTGGCGGTCACCTTCTTCTTCGTGGTGACCTTTTTGCGCGCTAGGACTTTCTTTTTTGTTGCGGACTTCTTGGAAGCGGCTTTCTTGCGAGTGGCCATCTGTGTTTCCTCCAAGTGGTTAACAGGGGTCCGCGGATGAGTATAAACAGCCCGAGACAAAATGCCAGTTTTTTTCTTGATGTTTTCTTCGATGCTGTGTAGGGGGTACGCGCGTCACACGCGGATGCGCTGTGCGCGCGTTGACGGAAAGGCAGGCGCCGTGCGCTGAGCTCCAGTCGGCGCGCCAGCGCAGAGGCGGATGAAAGGCCTTATTCCAGGCCTAAAATGTATTCCCACTCTGCTGGGCTGACCGGCATGATCGACAGCCGGTTGCCGCGGCGCAGCAGCGGCATATCACTCAATTCCGCGTGTGTCTTGAGCTCGTCGAGCGTGACGGTGCGCGCGAGCTTGCGCTCGAATTTCACGTCGACCATGTACCAGCGCGGGTTCTCGGGCGTGCTCTTGGGGTCGTGGTATTTGCTCTCCGGGTTGCGGGCGGTGTGGTCCGGGTAACCGGCCCGGACGATCCGGGCGATACCGACGATGCCCGGTTCGGCGCAGTTGGAGTGGTAGAAGAACACCCGGTCGCCGATCTGCATCTGGTCGCGGAGCATATTGCGGGCCTGGTAGTTACGCACGCCGTCCCAGTGCTCGGTCTGCTCGGGCCGCGCGCGCAGGTGATCGATGCCGAAAACCTCGGGTTCGGATTTCATCAGCCAATAGTTCATGGTCCGGGAACTCACCTTGTGGGGATCGGGCTGGGGGTGCATTGGTAGAGGCGGCGCTCCGTGGCGATGGCCCGCAGGGGTACGTCCCAGGCTTGGGCATCGAGCCGGTCGAGGCGCTGAAAATCGTAGGCCAGCCCGATCAGGCGCGGGCGCAGCCAGCGGCTGTGCCGCAGCAGGTAGGCGAAACTGCGGTCGTAGAACCCCCCGCCCATGCCGAGACGGTGCCCCTGCGCATCGAAGCCGACCAGGGGTGCGAGCACCAGGTCCAGCGCCAGCGGAGAGACCCGCGTGTGCGGTGCGCGCTCCGGCTCGGGGATGCCGAAGCGGTTGCGGCGCAGCGGGGTGTCGGGGTTGTAGCGCACAAACCACAGCCGGTTCTCGCCCTGCGGCAGCAGCACCGGCAGATAGACCTGTTTGCCCATCGCCCAGGCCCGCGCGATCAGCGGCGCAGTATCCAATTCGCCGTCGCTGGGCAGGTAGGCGGCAATGCGGCGCGCATTGCGAAACAGGGCCTGACCGACGAGCCGGTGGGCGCAGTCTTCTGCCGCGCGTTGGCGCTCGGCAGCGCTCAGCGCCCGGCGCGCCGCGCGCAGTTCACCGCGCAATGCGCGGCGAGCAGTAGGGTCCGAGTGCTGATCGGTTGGTGGCATTTCGCTACGGAGTGGTTGGCTGGCGGCATCGCCGACGCGTTGCCCTGGCCGGATTGTGACACGATTGCGCCCCCCTTCGCAGTCAGCCCGCGCAGCCCGTGTTTGAGCAGGGCGGAATATTTGGGATGGGAAGTGGTTAGCCGCGCCGCTGGGGGGTTGCGAGGGGGGAGTTGTTTTCTCCCCCTTCGCAGTCAGCCCGCGCAGCACGTGTGCGAGCAGGGCGGAATTCAGTGAGGCACCCTCCGTTCTGCCGTCGCAGCCTTCGACCTTGAACCAGTGGTTCATGGTGGGGGCAATGGCAAGGTCTTCAGGCTTACCGCTCGAAGGCGGGCATGCACACCGAACTCACAACTATGCCCCCAGGGTCGATGATTATCGGCTCAAGGGTGTTACTGCCGCTAACCTGCAGGTCAGGGGATGCCTCGGGGGGGATTATAGCCCAGGCAGATCGCCGGGCGCGCGCAACCCTACAGTTCGAGCTGATTGCCCTTGTTCAGCGCCAGTTCGATCTTCTCTTGCAGGGTGCGGATGCGGGTGCCGATCGACTGCTGGACGTCCTGTTTGTTGTTACGGTGTTCCAGCAATTCGTGCGCCATGTTCAGCGCGGCCATCACGGCGATGCGGTCGATGCCGACGACCTTGCCGCCGTCGCGGATCTCGCGCATCTTGGCATTGAGCAACTCGGCAGACGCCACGAGATCATCGCGTTCGTTCTCGGGGCAGCTGACCAGGAACTCTTTGTCCAGGATGTGAATCGTGATGGGCTTGGGCGCGGGCGGTTTGCTCATGCATTCTGTTCCATGGCCTTGAGGCGCAGGATCATCGCCTCGACCCGGGTGCGCGCCATTTCATTGCGTTCGATCAGTTGCGCGCGCTCGGCGGTCATGTGTTCCTGCTGGGTTCGCAGCGAGCGATTTTCCTCCTTGAGCCGCTCAATGCTGCGGATAAGTTCCTCGACGCGGTATTCGAGCCGCTTAAGGTCCTGATCTATCACTTGTTGTGAGACGTTTTTTGACATGCGGCCACTATAGTGCGGGGGCCGGGGGCGGTCAATCGGCGATCGACGCCTGTGGCATAATCGCGGGCCCAACCATATATATGCAGGCGATCGAGTGCCTGCGAGCTCAGGGCGCTTTCGATGAATCAGCACAGACCCCCGGACTATCTCGAACTCGACCAACTGCTTGGCCGTGCCGACGCGACGGCCGGGGCGGCTGAGGTCCACGGCCTGTTGTGCGGGTTGCTGTGTGCCGCCGGCCGCCTCGATCAGAATCATTGGATCGAACAGGTGTTCACGGACCTGGACCCCGACAATGTCTCGATCCGCCAGGGCCTGGCCGCGGTGCAGTCGCTGGCGGATTGGACGGTGGGGGCGATGAACGATCCGGTGCTGGGGATGGACCTGTTGCTCCCGGCCGAGGCTGCGCCGCTGTTCGAACGGACCGCCGCGCTGGGCGAGTGGTGCCAGGGCTATCTGCTCGGGCTGGCCGCCGGCGGGGTGGGGAAGGATACGCCGCTAACGGAGGACGTCGGCGAACTCCTCCGCGACTTCACGGAGATCGCCCGGGCCGGTTTCGAAGTCGAAGAGGACGACCAGGACGACGAGGTGGCCTTTTGCGACGTGGTGGAATACGTGCGCATCGGCGTGCTGCTGATCAACGACGAACTCCAGCCGCTCAAGGCCCCACCGCGCCTGCAGTGATATGCTTGAGCGCCGCGTGAACAGCTCCCGGAGCCCTATGAAGACCAGCGAATTCGCCCGCCGCCGCCGACAGCTCATGCGCATGATGGGGCACGATGGCATCGTCATCCTGCCCACGGCGATGGAGAAGATCCGCAACCGCGATGCCGAATACCCCTTTCGGCCGGACAGCGATTTCTACTATCTGACGGGCTTTCCCGAGCCGGAGGCCGTGTTGGTGCTGGCCCCGGGCCGCAAACATGGCGAGACCATCCTGTTCGTGCGCGAGCGCGATCCCGAGCGCGAGACCTGGACCGGCCGGCGCGCCGGCCCGGAAGGCGCCTGCGCCGACTACGGGGCCGACGATGCCTTCCCGATCGGGGACATCGACGAGATCCTGCCGGGGCTGATCGAGGGCCGCGAACGGGTCTATCACACCATGGGCGTGCATCCGGAGTTCGATGCCCAGGTCATCGGCTGGGTGAGCCGGATCCGCGAACAGTCCCGCTCCGGCCAGCGCACCCCCGGCGAGTTCGTCTCCCTGGAACACCTGCTGCACGACATGCGCCTGTACAAGAGCGCGGCCGAGATCCAGGCCATGAAGCGCGCCGCCAAGGTCGCCGCCGCCGCGCATGTCCGGGCCATGCGGGCCTGTCGGCCGGGTCTGTGGGAGTACCAGATCGAGGCGGAGTTTGCCCACGAGTTCCGCCGCAACGGCTGCCAGCATGCCTACAACCCCATCGTCGGCGGCGGCGCCAACGGCTGCATCCTGCATTACAACGAGAACAACATGCCGCTCAACGCCGGCGAGCTGCTGCTGATCGACGCCGGTGCCGAATACGACTGCTACGCCTCGGACATCACCCGCAGCTTCCCGGTCAACGGCCGCTTCAGCCCGGCGCAACGCGCGATCTACGAGCTGGTGCTGGACGCGCAGCTGGCGGCCATCGCCACGGTCCGCCCCGGTAACCACTGGAACGATCCGCACGACGCGGCGGTGAAGGTGCTCACCCGCGGCCTGGTCGGGCTCGGTCTGCTCAAGGGCCGTGTCGGCACGCTGATCAAGGAGGCCGCCTACAAGCGCTTCTACATGCACCGCACGGGCCACTGGCTGGGCATGGATGTGCACGACGTCGGCGACTACAAGGTCGGCGATGCCTGGCGCATCCTCGAACCCGGCATGGTGATGACCGTCGAACCGGGCCTGTACATACCCGCCGGCAGCAAGGGCGTGGCGCGCAAATGGTGGAACATCGGCGTGCGCATCGAAGACGATGTGGTGGTGACCCGGACCGGCTGCGAGGTGATCACCCGCGGCGCGCCCAAGACGGTGGCCGAGATCGAGGCGCTGATGGCATCCGGGCATGCCCGCTGACGACCGCTATGACATCCTGATCGGCGGTGGCGGGCTGGTCGGCGCGAGCCTGGCCTGCGCGCTGTCCGGTCAGGGCTTGCGCATCGGCTTGGTCGAGGCGGTGCCCTACGGCGAGCCCGGCCAGCCGAGCTACGATGACCGCGCCATCGCGCTGGCCGCCGGGACCCAACGGATCTTCGCGAGCCTGGGCCTGTGGCCGGCGCTGGCATCGCAGGTCACGCCGATTCACCAGATTCATGTCTCCGACCGCGGGCATTTCGGCTTCGTGCGGCTCGATCGCGCCGAGCAGGGCGAACCGGCGCTGGGCTATGTCGCCCTGGGCCGTGAGCTTGGCGCGGCGCTCACGGCGCGCCTGGCGGCCTGCGCCGATGTCGAGTGCATCGCCCCGGCGCGGGTGACCGGTATCGAGACCCGCGCCGAGTGTGTGCAGGTGAGGGTTGCCAGCGGCGCAGCCGAACGCGTGCTCACCGCGCGCCTGCTGGTGGCCGCCGACGGCGCGCAATCGACCCTGCGCCGTTTGGCGGACATCCCGGAGGACCGCCGGGACTACGGCCAGACCGCGCTGATCGCCAACCTCAGCCCCGAACGCCCGCCTGCGAACATCGCCTATGAACGCTTCACCGACACCGGCCCGCTGGCGTTGTTGCCGATGAGCGGCGGACGCTGCGCGCTGGTGTGGACGCTGCGCAACGATCAGGTCGAGGCCGTCCTGGCCCTGGATGATGCGGCCTTCCTGGCGCGCCTGCAGGAACGTTTCGGCTGGCGTCTGGGCCGGCTGCTGCGGGTCGGCCAGCGCACGGCCTATCCGTTGCACCTGGTGCGCGCGCGCGCGGCGGTGGGTCCGCGGCTGGCCCTGATCGGCAACGCCGCGCACACCCTGCACCCGATCGCCGGCCAAGGCTTCAACCTCGGCCTGCGCGATGTGGCCGCGCTCGCCGAGGTGCTGATCGAGGCGCGGCGCGCCGGTCGGGATATCGGCGCGCCGGCCGTGCTGGCCCGCTACGCCGCCTGGCGCCAGGCCGATACCCGTCGCGTGATCGCCTTCACCGACGGGCTGACGCGGCTTTTCGCCAGCCCGTTGCCGCCGGTGGTGTGGGCGCGCGACCTCGGCATGCTGGCCCTGAACCTGTGCCCGCCGGCCAAGCGCCTGTTCGCGCGCCTGAGCATGGGCCGCGTCGGCCGCCTGCCGCGTCTGGCGCGGGGCCTGGAGTTGTGATCGGGCCGCTGCGCAAGGCGCTTGGCGTGTCCGTTGAGAGGGGCGGATGAATTCCATGGACTACGACATCGCAATCATCGGCGGCGGCTGCGTCGGCACGACGCTGGCCTGCGCGCTGGCGCAGGACGGCGTGCAGGTCGCGCTGGTCGAGGCGCGCGCGGCCCCGTCGGCGTGGCCGGCGGGCAGCGTCGATCTGCGGGTGTTCGCGATCACCCGGGCCTCGGAGCGTATCTTCCGCGCGATTGGCTGCTGGGAGGCCATCGAACAGGGCGGGATCAGCCCGTTTCGCGAGATGCGGGTCTGGGATGCCGCGGGTGCCGGCGAGATCCATTTCGATTGCGCCGAACTGGGCGAGCCGACCTTGGGCTACATCATCGAACAGCGGGTGATCCAGGCCGCACTGAATGCGCGGCTGGCGAGCCTGCCGACGCTGACGCGCCTGTGCCCGGCGGAACTCGCGGGTTTTGAACCCGAACCCGAGGCCGATGCGCTGCGGGTGACGCTCGTCGATGGCCGGGTACTGCGCACGCGTCTGCTGGTCGGTGCCGACGGCGCGACCTCTAAGGTGCGCGAGCAGGCCGGCATCGAGATCTCGGTGCGCGACTATCAGCAGACGGCGCTGGTGGCGGTGGTGACGACGGAGGCGCCGCATCAGGAAACCGCCTGGCAGCGCTTCTTGCCCACGGGGCCCTTGGCCTTCCTGCCGCTGCGCGACGGGCGCAGCTCCATCGTCTGGTCGACCACGCCAGACCAGGCTGTCGAACTGTGCGGGTTGGACGACGCGGCCTTCTGCGCGCGGCTCACCGAGGCCTTCGGCCGACGCATCGGGGCAGTGACCGCGGTCGGGGAACGCGTGAGTTTCCCGCTGCGGCGCTTGCACGCCCGCCAGTACGTCGCCGAGCGCCTGGCCCTGGTCGGCGATGCCGCGCATGTGATCCATCCCCTGGCCGGGCAAGGCGTCAATCTCGGCCTGCTGGATGCCGCGGCGCTGGCCGAGGTGATCCAGGCGGCGCAGGCCGCGGGC
>JBHEOS010000085.1:0-7130 GCA_046260695.1 Gammaproteobacteria bacterium | reverse complement strand
CCGCGCACGACCTCGACCAACTGCATCTTGGCCACGGGGTTGAAGAAGTGCAGTCCGACCAGACGGCCGGGCTGTTCGAGCGCCGTTGCCAGTTCCTCCAGCGGGATGCTGGAGGTGTTGCTGGCCAGCAGGGCATCCGGGCGCAACCGCGGTTCGATCTCGCGATACAACTGCCGCTTGGCCTCGCGGTCCTCGAAGATCGCCTCGATCACCAGGTCCGCGCGTTCGACCAGGTGACCGCGGTGGTCCGGGATCAGCCGGTCCCAGGCGGCGGTGGCCTTGCGCGGGTCCTTGAATTTCTGTTTGAAGAGCCGGGCGGTGCGGCCCAGGGCCGGGGCGATGCGTTCCGGGGTCTGATCCTGGAGGCTCACGCGCAGACCCGACAGCGCGCACCAGGCGGCGATATCGCCGCCCATCACGCCGGCACCGATCACATGCACATGCGAGACCGCGCTGTCGGCGGCGCGCGCCAGGCCCTTGAGGCGTTCCTGGAGCAGGAACACGCGCACCAGATTCTGGGCCGTGTCTCCGGTGATCAGCGTCGCGACCGAGTCGGCCTCGGCGGTGAGCATGCCTTGCGTATCGTCCCCGTGCCGCTGCCACAACTCGACCAGTGCATAGGGTGCCGGGTAATGCGCGGGCCGCGCGCGCGCGGCGAGCTTGCGTCTGAACAGCGGCGCGAGCAGTGGGCGGATCAGGGCATGATTCGACAGGCGCTCGAGACGCCCCGGTTTGCGCCGCGGGGGCGGGTCGCGCAGCAACGTGCGTGCCGCGGCCTGTGCTTGGCGCGCCGGCACCGCATAATCGACCAGCCCGAGTCTGCAGGCCTGGCGCGCTGAGACGCTGCGCCCGCTCAGCATCAGGTCCATCGCCTTGACGGCCCCGAGCAGGCGCACGGCGCGCACACTGCCGCCGAAGCCCGGGTGGATGCCGAGCCGCACCTCGGGGAGACCGAGACGGGTGCTGTCGTCGTCCTGGGCGATGCGGTAATCGCAGGCCAGTGCCAGTTCCAGGCCGCCGCCCAGACAGAAGCCGTGGATCAGCGCCAGGCTCGGGAAGGGCAGGGCCTCCAGGCGATCAAAGGCGCGCTGGCCGCGTTGGATCAGCGCCAGGGCCTGTTCGTGCGAGGGCATCGGGGTGAAGGCATGCACATCGGCGCCGGCGATGAATCCCCCGGGCTTGCCGGACAGGATCACCAGCCCGCGCGGCGGGTGCCGCTCCAGGTGTTCGAGGTGGGCGACGAACTGATCGAGCACGGACTCGGACAGCACATTGGCGCTGGAATCCCGCGTGTCGATCCGCAGCCACGCCAGTCCGTCGGCATCGATCTCCAGTGTCCAATCCTGCGCGACGCTACTCATGCGATGTTCTCCACCAGCAAGGCGCCGCCCTGACCGCCGCCGATGCACAGGCTCGCGACGCCGCGCCGGGCGTTGTGTCGCTTGAGCACCTGGATCAGGTGCAGGGTGATGCGTGCGCCGCTGGCGCCGACCGGATGACCGAGGCTGATACCACCGCCATCGACATTCAGGCGCGCTGGGTCGATGCGGGCGAAGGCCGCGCGCCCGAACTGCGCGCGGCAATAGGCGTCGTCCGACCAGGCCGCGAGACAGGCCAGCACCTGCGCGGCGAAGGCCTCGTTGATCTCCCAATAATCGATGTCGCCGCTGTCGTGGGCGTGGCGCATCAGCAGCGGCGCCATCGCGTGCACCGGCCCCAAGCCCATCTGCGAGGGATCGAGCCCCGCCCATTGGCTGTCGACCAGGCGCGCGAGCACCGGCAGCCGGTGGCGTTCGACGGCCGATTCCGAGGCCAGGATCAGCCAAGCGGCGCCGTCGCTGACCTGCGCGCTGTTGCCGGCGGTGACTGTGCCGAAGGGGCGGTCGAACACCGGTTTGAGTTTGCCGAGCTGGGCCATATCGGTCTCGCGGCGCACGCCGTCGTCGAGGCTGTAACAGTGGCCTTGCCGGTCGTAGACCGTCTCGATTTCGGCGAACAGGCCCTGATCCTGCGCCGCCGCCAGTCTGCTATGACTGGCCAGCGCGAAGCCGTCCATGGCCTCGCGGCTGATGGCGAAGCGTTGCGCGATGATCTCCGCGGTCTGGCCCATCGACAACCCGACCACCGGATCGGTCAGGCCGCGCAACAGGCCGATGACCGGCACGAGCTGCGCGGGCCGCAACCCGGCGAGGGCCTTGAGTCGCGCCGGCAGGGTGCGGGCGCGCTGCCAGCCGGCGAGCCAGTTCACCAGGGACTCGCTCAACAGCACCGGCGCGTGGCTCATCACCTCGATCCCGCCGGCCAGGATCAGCTCGGCGCGTCCGCTGCCGATGTTGCGTGCGGCGCTGTCCAACGCCTGCATGCCGGAGGCGCAGTTGCGCTGCACGGTGAAGGCCGGCACACGCTCACCGCACCCCAGGCGCAGGGCCACGATGCGCGCGATGTTGGCCTCGTCCGGGCCGGGCATCACGCAGCCGGCGATGACCTCGTCGAAGCTCTCGGGCGCGAACGGCTGGCGCAACAGCAGGCCGCGCGCCGCCTGGGTGGCCAGATCGGCGGCGCTGAACGGACCGGGGGTACCGCGCGCCTTCAGAAACGGCGAGCGCGCACCGTCGACTACATAGACCGGCCGGCCGAAGCCGCCCGGTGCGGGTCGCTGTTCCATTGCGTGGTCTCCGCTGCAAACTGTTCCGGTGGGAAATCGTCGACCTCGATGACCTTGCGGCGGGCCACTACCGCGGCCTGTACGCAGGCGGCCTCGTCGGCCGTGAGGATACCGAGCGCCTCGGCCTCGGCCACCCGCAGTTCGGGGTCGCCGGCGGGCAGTTTTTGCTCGCGCATGGCGCAACGGATGCGCGTCAGCAGGGGCTCCGCTTCCAGCGTGCGCGCCAACGCGTCCTCCAGGCGTCCGATCGGTTCATCGAGCGCACTGGGCACGAACAGGCCGGCGGTGAGTCGGTCGCGGGACTGACTCGGCTGCAAGATCAGTTCGGCCACCGCATCGGTCAGCCGATCGTCGGGGGCGCGGTAGGGCAAGCCGAGCGGGAAGGCCCACACCCGCAGCAGCCGCGCGATGCCCCGAACCGGAAAATTCTCCAGCAGGGCGAGCAGGCTTTGCTGCATGCCGTACAGACACGTCTGGCAGCTCCAGTCCAGCAGAGGCCGGTCGGCCGGTGGGTTGCCCTGGTCGTGGAAGCGCTTGAGCACCGCACTGCCGAGATACAGATAACTGAGGCCGTCGCCCAGGCGGGCGGAGAGGCGTTCGCGGCGTTTGAGGCTGCCGCCGAGCACCAGCATGGCCACGTCGGCATACAGGCCGAACACGGCGCTCATGCGGGTGAACTCGCGGTACCAGCGCGTGGCGGGGCCGGCGGCCGGCGTCCGGGCCAGCCGCGCCCCGCTGAGCCCATGGAACAGGCTGCGGCTGGCGTTGGCGCACAACAGTCGTACATGGCTGAACAGGGCGCGGTCGAAATTGCGCAGCCCACGCCGGGCGTCCGGGTCCGCGGCGGCCTGCATCTCCTGAAACACATACGGGTGACAGCGCAGCGCGCCCTGGCCGAAGATGATCAGGTTGCGGGTCAGGATGTTTGCGCCCTCGACGGTGATGCTGATGGGCAGGGCCTGATAGACCCGGCCCAGATAATTGCGCGGGCCGAGGCTGATGCCGCTGCCGCCCTGGATGTCCATGGCGTCGTTGACCACGACCCGCATGCGCTCGGTCAGATGGTATTTGACGATCGCCGAGGCGACCGACGGGCGCTCGCCGAGGTCGAGCGCCGTGCAGGTCAGTTCGCGCGCGGCATCCATCAGGTAGGTGTTGCCGGCGATGCGCGCCAGCGCCTCGCGCACGCCTTCGAAGCGGCCGATCGGTAGCTTGAACTGCTTGCGCACCGCGGCATAGGCGCCGGTGGCGCGGCTGGCGAGCTTGCCGGCGCCGGTGCTCAGCGCGGGCAGGGAGATCGCGCGGCCATCCACCAGGCACTCCATCAGCATCGTCCAACCCTGGCCGATGCGCGCCGGGCCGCCGATGATCCAGTCGAGCGGGATGAACACGTTGCGGCCTTGGTTGGGGCCATTCTGAAACACCGCGTTCAACGGGAAATGCCGGCTGCCGATGCGGATGCCCAGCGTGTTGGTCGGGATCAGCGCCAGGGTGATCCCGAGATCCTCGTGCTCACCGAGCAGGTGGTCCGGGTCATGAAGCTTGAAGGCCAGCCCCAGCACCGTGGCCACGGGGCCGAGGGTGATGTAGCGCTTATCCCAGTTCAGGCGAATGCCCAGCACCGCCTTGTCGCCGCCGAACTCACCGCGACACACCACGCCGATGTCGGGAATCGCCCCGGCGTCGGACCCGGCCTCGGGGCCGGTCAAGGCGAAGCAGGGGACCTCCTGACCGCGCGCCAGCCGCGGCAGGTAGTGATCCTTCTGCGCCTCGGTGCCGTAGTGCAGCAGGAGTTTGGCGGGACCGAGCGAGTTGGGCACCATCACGGTCACCGCCGCGGTGATGCTGCGGCCGGCGATCATCATCACCACGTCGGAATGCGCCAGCGCGCTGAATTCGAGCCCGCCATACGCGCGCGGGATGATCATGCCAAAGAAACCCTTGTCCTTCAGAAACTGCCAGACCGGCGCCGGCAGGTCGTGCAGTTCGTGGGTGATCTTCCAATCATCGAGCATTGCGCAGAGTTCGTTGACCGGCCCGTCGATAAAATCCTGCTCGCGGGCACTGCGTGCCGGGGCCGGGAAGCCGAGCAGGCGGTTCCAGTTCGGCGCACCGCTGAACAGCTCCGCCTCCCACCATACGCTGCCGGCCTCCAGGGCCTCACGCTCGGTGGTGGACATCTCCGGGACGGCCTGCGCGAAGACCCGGCGCAAATGGCGGCTGAGCAGGGCACGGCGCAGCGGGCGCAATGTCAACAGCGTGGCCGCCGGCAGGAAGATCAGCCAGGCCGGTATCAGCAGCGCCAAATGGCCATCACGCCACAGGCTCCAGCTCAACAGATAGGCCGCGCCGGCCAGCGACCAGGCCAGCGCCGGTGCGCGCGCGGCCGACAGCCCCCAGGCCAGCGCGCCCAGCAGAAGCACTTCGATCATCCACGGCATCATCGCCAACCCCTTGCTGAGTGTTTCACTTCGGGTCGCCGCGCGAGGCGCGACCCACGGTACGCGAACCCTGCGCTTGGGTCACTTCTCGTTACGCGGGTTCCGCCCCTTCGAGCCCTGCGTTGCATCGGCCAAGGCCGACGCAAGCGAGCCGCTGAGCGCCAGCTTCTGCGGCAGCGGCGCGAAGTACTGACCCTCGTCATTGCTGATCTGGCCCTGCTCGTCCCAGGGCAGGCTGCGGTAGAGGCCCTTGTCCTGAATCCCGAGATACGGGTATTTGATGATCTCGAAGTACGGGGAATAGTCGAAGTCGCGCGGCGTGTACAGGCGGGCGTTGCGTTTGTATAAGCGAACCTCGCCATTCTCCAGGTGCCGCATCACCGGCAGCATCGGGAAGTGCACGTGATCGAAGGCCGCGGCGATCATGGACGAACACACGGTGCGGGTCGGCACGCCGGCATTGTGCTCGAATAGCGAGGACCGCCAACGCCGCGGCAGGATGCTGTAGGGGAACAGAAAACGCGCGAGATCCAGCAGCTGCCGCACATCATAATCGCAGCCGAGGTGATTCACGGCATAGGCGATCACCGCCTGCGCGTCGCGGCGCGAGAGCCCGTTCGGACGGCAGATGCGCAGGTGGTCGTTGCGGTATTTGTGCAGGTCGCTGACGATGGTGCCCTGGCCGAGCAGGGCCTCGACGACCAGCTGCGCGTTCGGGTCGCCGTCGAAACAATACGACACATGCTCGCGCACCCGGGGGTCATCGATGTCGCCGATGCGACCGAGATAGAGCGCGGTATGGGTCCAGGGGCTCTGGGTGATGGTCTTGATGATGTCGCTGACCCGGGTGCGGCCTTCGACCAGTACCACATCACCCGGGCGAATTTCGTAGAGGAGTCGCTCGAAGTCGCATAACGGAGTACGGTCTGCCGGTTTTTCTTCCGTCAGCCAGGTCGTAATCTTCTTGGCCAGCCAGGCCCTGAATCCCCTCGCCACCTGCATCTCCATCCCACTGGACCGTGCCCGGTCGTCCGCTCACGCCATTCCAGGGAATGGTCGCGTGCTTATATGCCTTGTTAGCGGCGTGCTCTGGAAGAATCTGAGCGCGTTGAGTGTGATATGGGGCCGCTTACAGCAGGCTCAAGCAGCGGGTGAGGGCATCCGGCGGGGTATAGCAGTGCGGCGACAGCCGCAGGGCGCCGCTGCGGACGGCGCAGATCACCCCGGCCGCCTGCAGGCGCTGGTGGAGCGCCTGGGCGGTCTCGCGTCGGGGCACGAGGCTGACGATGCCGGCGTGACGCAGGGGGTCTGTTGGCGTAATCAATTGATAGTCTGAAGTATTATTTTCTATCTGCCCAATCAGCTGGGCGCTGTTGCGCAGTACAGCTTGATAGATGGCCTCGGCCCCGATGTCCTCGATCAGGCTCAGGCTGGCCTCGAGCGCATGGACCCCGAGCATATTGGGACTGCCGCATTCGAAGCGCCGCGCGCTGTGGGCCGGTTCCCAGTCACGGTGTTCAAATTCCCCGAGCCGCTCCACCATATGCCAGCCGAATTGGTGCAGGCGCAGGGTGTTGAACAGTTCCCGTCGGCAATAAAACAGCGCCAGGCCCTCCGGCCCGAGCAGCCACTTGTGACCGTCGGCGACCACGAAATCCGCGCGGATTTCACGCACATCCAGCGGCACGGCCCCGAGGCTCTGGATGGCGTCCACGCAGAACAGGATTTCGGCGGCCTCACAGGCCTTACCCAAGCGGGCGAGATCCAGGCGCAGCCCGCTGTCGTATTGCACCGAACTGACCGACAGCAGGCGGGTACGCTCGTCGAAGGCCGTCAGCAAGGCCGCCTCGGGATCGGGCGTCGCGGCAATATCCACGGTCCTGACCTGGACACCCTGGACGGCCAACGCCTCCCAAGCGATCCGGTTCGAGGGGAATTCCTGGGCCGGGATGATCACTGTGTCGCCGGCGCGCCAATCGAGACCCTGGGCGATGACCGACAGGCCCTCGGAGGTGCTTTTCAGC
>JBHEOS010000084.1:4266-7135 GCA_046260695.1 Gammaproteobacteria bacterium | reverse complement strand
ATCTGTTGCCGACCGGCCTCGGTCTTCGGTGCCAGCAGCCGTTTCTCCACGATCGCGGTCAGGTTGCGGTCCTCCAGGGATTGCCGGTCGACGTAGACCTGGGTGACCTCGAAGTCCATGAAGGCGCCGATCGAGGCCAGAAAACCCTTGATGCCGAGATCGCTCGTATCCTGCCCGGTCTTCAGGGCCAGCACGCCGTCGTCCAGGAATACCACGGACAGGTCCAGGCCGAAGCTCGCAATCACGAACATCACCTCGATCGCCTCGTGCACGTAAATAGAGCCGTGCGGCGGTTTGCGCACGGTGATCATGACCTTCTTCGCGGCTGTCATTGCGGGGCTTCCTGTCTCAGTCGCCGAATACCACCAGGCGGTCGGATTCGATAATCATCTTGGCCAGCTGTCCCAGACCGGAGATGCGCGCGTGGGGGATCAGCAGTTCCTCGGTGATGCCGCGGCGTTTGGCCGCCGCGATGCAGACCACGATGTCGACGCCCTGGGCGCCGAGTTCCGACCAGCGTCTGGGGATGTCGCGGTCGTCCTGCGGCGGATCGGAGGCGTTGGAGACGTTGTAGACGCCATCGTGATAGAAGAACACGCCGCGGATTTCGTGGCCGCGCCGCAACGCGGCCTGCGCGGTCTGGTAGGCACTGTCGGACGCCGCGTGGTTGTAGGGGCCTTCCAGGATGAGCAGGGTGAATTTCATGGGGCCTCGGGGTCGGCGCGGTTGCGCAGATAAAGGCTCGGCCGGTGTGGCCGATACGCCATTGCCACGCGTCGCGACACGTCAGTAGTCGGCGCTGGCAAGGGAATCTTGAATCTGCGGACGGCCGCCAGTCGGTGTCGAGGTGGTGAATGGAATTGCAGGCGTACACGTGGGTCCTGGTCTATGGGTTTTTGACCGCCTTCGTCCTGGGCGCGGTCGCGCACAAGACCAATTTCTGCACCATGGGCGCGGTCTCCGACTGGATCAACATGGGCAACAAGGGCCGCCTGTGGGCCTGGTTCACGGCGATCGCGGTGGCCATCCTGGGCGCCTTGGCCGTGCAGGCCTTCGCCGGTGTGAATCTGGACGCGACCCTGCCGCCCTACCGCAGCAGCGGATTCGCCGGGCTGCGTTACCTGCTGGGCGGGGTGCTGTTCGGGGTGGGCATGACCCTGGCCGGCGGCTGCGGCAGCAAGACCCTGATCAACATCGGCGGCGGCAGTCTGAAATCCGTGCTGGTGCTGGTGATCGCCGGCACGTTCGCCTACCTGATGACCAAGACGGCCTTCTACGCCAGCCTGTTCCATCCCTGGGTCAGCGCCACCACCGTGGACCTGGCCGCCTACGGCGCGCGCAGCCAGGCCTTGCCCGATCTGCTCGGCGCGGCGCTGGGGATCGACAGCGGCCTGTCGCTGCACGCGAGCATCGGCGGGGCCCTGGCATTGCTGATCCTGGTGTGCGCCTTCCGCGACCCAGGCTTTCGCAAGAATCGAAACAATCTGATCGGTGGCGTCGGTGTCGGCCTGGCGGTGGTGGCCGGCTGGTATATCACCGGCGGGCAGCTCGGGCGCGAGGCGCTGGAGGCGGTCGAATGGCTGGATCAGAAGCCGCTCGGCGTCGGTGTCCAGTCCTATACCTTCATCAACCCGATGGGCGAGGCGCTGTACTATCTGAGCGCGCCGACCAATACGTTGCGGATCACCTTCGGCGTGGCGGGCCTGCTGGGGGTGATCCTGGGGGCGATGAGCGTCGCCGTGCTCGGCGGCAAATTCCATCTGGTGGGGTTCAGTTCCCGCCTGGACCTGCTCAAGCATGCGGTCGGCGCCGCCCTGATGGGCATCGGCGGGGTGCTGGCGATGGGCTGCACGATCGGCCAGGGCGTGACCGGCGTGTCCACCTTGGCGCTGGGTTCCTTTCTGGCGCTGGGCGGCATCCTGTTCGGCAGCGTGATGACCCTGAAGATCCAGTATTACCGGATCGCCTACGAGGGCGAGGCGACGTTCACCGGCGCGCTGTTGAGCACCCTGGCGGACCTGCACCTGCTGCCCGCGGCCCTGCGCCGGCTCGACCCGCCCTGACGCACCGTCATAGTTGTTCCCCGCCCGGGCGGCGGCCTACAATCGGGCGCCCCGAAACGCGCCCGGAACGCCGCCATGTCCCCGATCTCCGCCGAACGCACCGATGACAGCCTCTGGGCGCGTCAGGTCCAGGCCCTGATCGAGGCCGGGCGCGAGTTGCACGCGCGCGGCTGGGTGCCGGCGACCAGCGGCAATTTCTCCGCACGTCTGGGCGCGGACGAATTCGCGCTGACGGTGTCCGGGCGCCACAAGGGCTGGCTCGATGCGAGCGGCTTCCTGCGCGTGGATGCCGACGGCCGCCCGCTCGGCACCGAGCAGCGTCCCTCCGCCGAGACCCTGCTGCACACCCAGTTGTACCGGCGTTATCCCGAGGTCGGCGTGGTGCTGCACGTGCATTCGGTCAACGCCACGCTGATCTCGCGGGCCGTCCAGCGCAGCGGGGCGCAGGACCTGGTGCTGGCCGGCTATGAATTACTGAAGGCGTTCCCGGGCTGCACCAGCCACGCCAGCGAGCTGCGCGTGCCGGTGTTCGCCAACGACCAGGACATCCCGCGTCTGGCGGCCCGGGTCGACGCCTGGCTGGACGCCAACGGGCCGGTCTCTGGTTACCTGATCGCCGGCCACGGCCTGTACGCCTGGGGCCGTGATCTGGCCGAGACTCTGCGTCATCTCGAGGCCTTCGATTTTTTATTTGACTGCGATCTCCGCGAACGAGGACTGCACCCCCGATGAGCCGACTGACCATTTACCCGGATACCGGTACCCACCCCGCCGAGAGCTTCACCGACGGCGCCGAGATCGGCCGC
>JBHEOS010000084.1:0-4256 GCA_046260695.1 Gammaproteobacteria bacterium | reverse complement strand
AGTCAGGACGACATCCTGGCCGCCTACCGGACCCAGGTCGATGCGCTGATGGACGAATACGCGTTCAAGTCCGCCGATGTCGTCAGCCTGAATCCGAATCATCCGGACAAGGCCACGCTGCGCGCGAAATTCCTCGACGAACACACCCACAGTGACTTCGAGGTGCGCTTCTTCGTCGACGGCCAGGGGCTGTTCTACCTCCACCACGGCGACAAGGTGTATGGGGTGTTGTGCGAGAAGGGCGACCTGATCAGCGTGCCAGCCAACACCCCGCACTGGTTCGACATGGGCGAGAACCCGCATTTCAAGTGCATCCGCCTGTTCACCACGCCCGAGGGCTGGGTGGCGCAATACACCGGCGAGAGGATTGCGGCCGGCTACCCGCTGTTCCGCTGATGGTCCGGGCGGTCGTCACCGACATCGAGGGCACCACCAGCGCGCTGGCCTTCGTCAAGGATGTGCTGTTTCCGTATGCGCGCGCGCGGCTGGCGGACTACGTCGCCGCCCATGCCCAGGTGCCCGCCGTGCGCGCGCTGCTCGACGAGGCCAATGTCGCGGCCGGTGGCGGCCTGGACGATGCCGGGATCGTCGCGCAACTGCTGCGCTGGATCGACGAGGACCGCAAGCTCACCCCGCTCAAGTCCTTGCAGGGGCTGATCTGGGAGGCCGGCTACCGCGACGGCGACTTCCAGGGGCATGTGTATGCCGACGCCGCCGCGCAACTGCGGGCCTGGCAGGCGCGCGGGCTGCGCCTGTATGTGTATTCGTCCGGTTCGGTGTATGCGCAGCGGCTGCTGTTCGGTCACAGCGAGGCCGGCGACCTGACGCCGCTGTTTTCCGGCTATTACGATACCAGCATCGGCGCCAAGCGCGAGCCGGCGGCCTACCGGGCCATCGCCGCGGACATCGGCCTGCCGGCGCAGGAGATCCTGTTTCTCTCCGACATCGTCGAGGAACTCGACGCGGCGCGGGCCGCCGGCATGCAGACGCTGCACCTCGTGCGCGAGGGCGATCTGGACCCGCAGGCGCGCCACCGTCAGGTGTGCGACTTCAACGCCATTACGCTTCCATCGTAAACGCCGGTAACGGCGCGCCAACAAGGGGTCAACCGTGGGCTGGATCATCTTTCTGATCGTCGTCGCGATCGTGGTGCTGTACGGCATCGTGATCTACAACAATCTGGTCGCGCTGAAGCACAACGTGGCCAAGAGCTGGTCGAACATCGACGTGCTGCTGAAGCAGCGGCACGACGAACTGCCCAAGCTGGTTGAAGTGTGCAAGCAGTATATGGGCTATGAGCAGGAGACCCTGGAGAAGGTCATGCGCGCACGTTCCGCGGTCGCCGCCGCGCGCGAGGGGCACAACGTGCCGGCGCTGGGGCAGGCGGAAACCCAGTTGCGTCTGGGGCTGGGCAATCTGTTCGCGGTCGCCGAGGCCTATCCGGACCTCAAGGCCAATACCCAGTTCCAGCACCTCCAGGATCGCATCACCGAACTGGAGAATGCCATCGCCGACCGGCGCGAGTACTACAACGAAAGCGTGAATCTGAACAACGTGCGCATCGAGCAGTTTCCGGACGTGCTGATCGCCGGCCGCCTCGGCTTTGGCCCTTTCGAGTTGCTGGAGTTCAGCGCGCAAGAAAAGGCCGACGTGGATATCAAGGGGCTGTTCGACAGCCGCTGAGTCCCACTGCATGTGGTTTCCTGAACAGGCCGAACGGGTCCGGGCGTTGTCCCCGGAGGGGTTTGGGTTCGTGCTTGTCCTGCTGCTGGCCGGAAGCCTGTTCGCGTTCTATTCCATCTGGCGCGGCCTGCACCGCGCCCGCCTGATCGAGGACCTGCCGACGGCGCGGGTGCGCTCGGCGCATCAAGGCTATGTGGAACTCGAAGGCAGCGGCCGGTTGTTGGACGGTCCGCCGATCGTCGCCCCACTGACCGGCACGCACTGTCTCTGGTACCGCTACCGCGTCGAGCAGCGCGAGACCCACCGCGACAGCCGCGGCAACAGCAGCAGCCATTGGAGCACCGTGCAGGCCGGGATCAGCGACGGCCTGTTCGTGCTCGACGACGGCACCGGTCGCTGCATCATCGATCCCGAGGGCGCCGAGGTGATCCCCGGCGCGCGCGATGTCTGGTATGGCCGGCAGGCCTTGCCGCGCAGCGGCCCGCCGGCCGGCAGGACCTGGCTCAGGTTCAGCGGCGGCGATTTCCGTTACACCGAGGAGCGGCTGATGCCGGGGCCGATCTACGCGCTCGGCTGGTTCAATACCCTGAGCACGGCGCCGGGCGACGTGAATACCGAGGTGGCCGCGTTGCTGCGCGACTGGAAGGGCGACCAGCCCGCCCTGCTGGCGCGTTTTGACCGCAACGGCGACGGTCAGATCGATCCCGGCGAATGGGCCGCCGCGCGCGAGGCGGCGCTGCAGGAGGTTATCGCCTTGCGCATGCACCGCCCGCGGACATCGGCCAGTAATTTGCTGGCGCGTCCGCCCAGCGACCGTCATCCGTTCCTGTTGTCGGCCGTGCCGCAGGTGGACCTGGCGCGGCGCTACCGCCGCCGCGCCCTGGCAGCACTGGTGGCCACCGGTATCGGCGCGGGCGTGACCCTGTGGTATATCGCGGCGCGCCTGGCCGCATAAGCGCGCCCGTCGGGTGTGGTGTTGACGGCCGCTTGCATCGTCCCCCGGGCTTTGATACCAAGGGGCCTGTATCACCGGGAGGGTTTGCCGTGCAGCCACGCGACTACGAAGAAAAACGCGATTTCATCCGCATGCTGCTGGATCACCCGGTCCTGTGCACCGATGTGGCCTCAGGCGAGCAGTTCACCGGTCAGGCCAGGGACCTCAGCGGCACCGGCCTGTGCCTGGTGCTGGCGCGGGCCCATGTCCCCGGCGATCTGTTGGAGGTGCGCATCGAGCCCGGCAGGGCGGTGGTGCCGCCGCTGCATGCGCTGGTGAACGTAGTGCGTGTCGAGCCTGATGCGGACGGGACCTGTTTCCGCGTCGGCGCGCGGATCCGCGAATTTAAATCCTGAGGCGATTCATCCATGCGCACGCAGGCACCGGGCGACGCTGAGCTGCAACGGCTCGCGCAGCGGCTGGGTGAACGCCTGCGCGCGACCGGCGGCTGGCTGACGCTCGCCGAATCCTGCACCGGCGGCTGGGTCGCGAAGGTGGTCACCGACGTGCCGGGCAGCTCGGATTGGTTCGACCGCGGTTTCGTTACCTACACGAATGCGGCCAAGCAGGAACTGCTCGGGGTGCCCGCCGCGGTCCTGGCGGGCGAAGGTGCGGTCAGCGAGGCGACAGTCGCGGCGATGGCGCGCGGTGCGCTGGCCCGCAGCCAGGCGCAGCTGAGCTGCGCGATCAGCGGGATCGCCGGACCGGGCGGCGCGACAGCGGCCAAGCCCGTCGGTCTGGTCTGGTTCGCCTGGGGCACGCGCGACGGCGCCGTGCGTGCCGAGCAACAGGTATTTGCCGGTGACCGCGAGGCGGTGCGCCGTCAGGCGGTCGCGCGTGCCCTGCGGGGATTGCTCGATGCCGCCGGCTGAGGCCGCCGCGGACACCCGGCGACTGTTCTTCGCCCTGTGGCCGGACGCGGCGGCGCGGCGGGCGCTGGCGGGATTACTCGATGGCGAGGCGCCGCAGACCGGGCGGCGTGTGCCGGAAGACAATCTGCACCTGACCCTGGCCTTCGTCGGCAATGTCACGACCGCACAGCGCACCTGCATGGAGGCGGCCGCGGCCACGGTCGAGGCGGCGCCGTTCACCGTGAGCCTGGAGCGGCTCGGCTATTGGCCGCGGCCGCGGGTCGTCTGGGCCGGGGCCACCGCGACCCCGGCCGCGCTGACCGAGTTGGTCGCCCGCCTCAACGCCCGCCTGAGTGGCTGCGGCTATGAGCCCGAGCGGCGGCCCTATCAGGCCCACGTCACCTTGAGTCGCAAGGCCCAGGCCGCGCCCCGGCGCCGCGCGATCGCACCCATCGTCTGGCCGGCCGAGGACTTCTGTCTGGTCGAGTCGGCGAGCGGGGACGCGGGCAGCATCTACCGGGTCCTCGCCCGCTGGCCGTTGCGGTCCGCCGCGGCGACCGGTGCTTGCGCCGCCCCACCGGGTACTGTATAAATAAACAGTATCCGGCGGGACGTCCCACCGCGCGGACCGGTACGGCTCTCAACCCGCTGTGTTCCTGGGGTTCAGGGGTCCAACGCGCCGGTGCCGCACGGGCCGTCCCGGTGGTTCGCGGGTTGGGGCGTATGGA
>JBHEOS010000083.1:6902-7303 GCA_046260695.1 Gammaproteobacteria bacterium | reverse complement strand
CCGCTGACCACCACGAGCTGATCGTGCACGACGAATTCGAATGCCCGGTGGCGCGCCTCGAGCTTCAGGCGCACATCCGCACTCTGGTCCAGAAAGCGGTTCTTCTCCACCAAGGCGGCGAACAGATCGTTGCGTTCCTGCCAGGCCCCGGTCGCCTGATATTTAAGGTAACCGCCATAGCTCCAGTCGAACCCCACGGCAGGGGCCGTGCAGGCGAGCAGGCAGAGGCCGGCGACGAGTTTGCCGGCTCGGTTATTGGGTGGTGTCATCAACGATCCTTCCATCGCGCATCCGCACCAGGCGTCGGGCCAGGCGCAGCACTTGCGGGTCATGTGTGGAGACGATACAGGTGATGCCGTGGCGCGCGTTGAGGTCGCGCAGCAATTCGATCAAACGTTGAC
>JBHEOS010000083.1:4016-6820 GCA_046260695.1 Gammaproteobacteria bacterium | reverse complement strand
GGCTGCCAGTTCGACGCCGCTGAGTTCCTCTATCGCTTCTCCGGCCACTACCAGGCGACCACTGCTTGGCGCATCGAGCCCGCCGATCAGGTTCAGCAGGGTGGTCTTGCCCGAACCGGACGGCCCGGACAGGCAGGCGAACTCCCCGCGCGCGATGCGCAGATCGACGCCGGCCAGCGCCGGCATCTCCGAATAGCCGGCATAGACCTTGCCGACAGCCTCGCACTCCACTGCCCATTCCACACTCATGTCCTCGAAATGGCCTCGACCGGCACCGTACGCGCGGCACACCAGGCCGGATAGAGCCCCGCCGCGAGCCCCAACAGCAAGGCCGTCAGTGCGGCCACATACAGATCGCGTGCCACGAACACCAGCGGCAGCACGGTGTTGAGGCCGACCAGCTCGGCCCCGCGTGCGAAGGCCGAGACGTCGATACCCTCGCCCGAGGCGCCGATCGCCAGCCAGCCGAGCAGGCACCCCGCGGCGATGCCCGCGACCAGGACCAGCGCGGTCTCGCAGAGCACCTGCAAGACGATGGCCCGCGGCGGCAGGCCCAAGGCCTGAAACAGCCCGAGCTCGCGGGTGCGCTCGAACACCGCCATCAGGAAGGTATTGACCAGACCGATCCCCATCGCGGCCGCCACCACCGCGAACCAGATGCGGGTGAAGCCCCGGTTGAGCTGCACCCGGGCCGCGGCCATCGGGGCGAGCACCGGCCAGGGCTCGACATCGAGCCCGGCGGCGTGCGGCCTCAGCGCGGCGGCGAGCGCCTCCGGCGGCGTGTCCGGCAGCGCGATCACGGACACCTCGGAGAACGCCTGCGCGTCCATACCCAGCAACCGCTGCGCGGTAGTGCGGCCCGTGAAGACATAGGCGAGTTCGGCCAGCGGTGGATTGGCCTCGAAGATCCCCGCCACCCGAAAACCGCGGTCGGCAATGCCATTGTCGATGTCCTGGCTCATGACCACCACGCGCTTGCCGACCGTCGTGCCCAGCCGATGCGCCAGCCGCTTGCCGATCAGCAACTCGCCGGCCTCGGCATCGGCCAGGGCGCGCCCCTCGATGCGCGCCGTGCCCAGCAGCGAGACCGCGGCCTCCTGCTGCGGGTCGATGCCCACCAGGGTGATCGCCAGCGAGGCGCGTTCACTCGAAATCACGGCCGGCACCCGCACCCGCGCCGCATAGGCCGCCACCGGCGGCTGCGCGAGTGCGTCGAGCAGGCCGCCCTCCGCGAGCGGGAAGCGCTGCTGCACGGAGGGATTGTCGCGGTAACCGGCGGCATGGATCTGGACGTGCCCGAGCAGATTGGCCACCGCATCCTGGGTGGTGCGTTCGCTGATGCCGCGCATGAACGCGGCCGAAATCAGCATCGCGGCCGTGCCCAGCGCGACGGCGGCCCACAGCACCAGGGTGCGCCGCGGTCGACGCCAGAGATTGCGCCAGGAGAGCAGGATCAGGAAGCGCCACATGCCGAGACCGTCCAGGTTAAAAGGCCCGCATGGCCTGGACCGGGACCAGCCGGCGGATGCGCAGCACCGGCAGGCTGGAGACGATCACCGCGATGCCGAACACCAGCGCCGGGCCGGTCAGCAGCGTCTGCGCGGTGATCACCGGGTACAGACGCGCGGGCATGCCGAAGGCGCGGGCGAATTCGGCCATGCCGGGGATCTCGAACCCGTAGGCCAGGAGATAGGCGCTCAGCAACGCGCCGAGCACTACGCCGCAGGCGACACTCAGCAGCAACAGCATGATATTTTCGGTCAACACCACACGCATCAGCCGTCCCGGTGCGACGCCGAGGGCGAGCATGGCGCCGAACTCGCGGGTGCGTTCGAGCACCGACATGATGAAGGTGTTCAGGATGCCGATGGTGATGATGGCGATCAGGGCCATATAGAAGATCAGGCTGGCCGCGAAATCCAGCTCGATCGCCTCGCGCGTGCCGGGCTGGAGCTCATCCCAGGTCAGCACCGCGACCTCGGCGGGGTCGCCCCCCAGCGACGCCCCGACCCGCTGGCGCAGCATGGCGGGATCCACGTCGCCTTCGGCGCGCACCACCAGCGCATGCGCCCCCTCGCCCAGGGCGAAGACCTGCTGGAAGGCGCCGAGTGGCATCTGCGCCAGCTGACGGTCGAGCTCCGGCACCCCGGAACGGAAGATTCCCACCACCGTGAGCAGGGTGGCGGCGACCGAACCTTCACGGTCGGTGCCGAGCAGGGTCAGGATGTCGCCGACCGTCGCCTCCAGGTTGTGCGCCAGCTTCTCGCCCAGGACCACCTCCATGGCCATCGGCTCGGCGAGGTAGCGCCCGGCCCGGACGCTGTCTGGGATCGCGGAAACCGCGGCCTCGTGCGCGACCTCGACCCCGGCCACGGTCGCCGCAAGGGTCTGGCGCTCGGAGGCCAGCAAGGCGAAGCCGAGGGCGCGGGTGGAGACGGCGGATTCGGGCAGCCGCTCGCGCAGGCGCTGGGCCCAGGCGCGGGCATCCGGCAGGTCATGCCGCAGGATCGGTTCATCGACGTAGGTGCGCGCCTGCACCTGCACATGGCCGGTCACCACCCGCACCGCTTGATCCACCAACGCGGTATAACCCCCTTCGCGCAGCCCCATACTGACGATCACCAGCGCGACCCCAAAGGCGATCGCGGTGATCGTCAGCAGGGTCCGCCGGCTGTGGCGCCAGAGGTTCCGCCAGGCCAGCCGCGCACTCAGGGGGATGCGGATCATGGTTCGATGTTGCGGATATTGGCTGCCTCGAACAGGCTGTCCGGGAGCTCACGCCCGTAGGTGATCGACTGTAGACG
>JBHEOS010000083.1:0-4006 GCA_046260695.1 Gammaproteobacteria bacterium | reverse complement strand
ATGTAGAGCACCTCGCGACCCCAGACCACGGCGGCCTCGGCATGCGGCATGGCCTCGATCACATGAACCCGCTGACCGTCGTTCTCTTCCTCGGCGATCAGCCGGTGTTCGTAGGACTCGACGACCTGGTCGGATTTGGCGATGTCGCTGTTGGTATAATCCGAGCCCATCCAGTTCTGCTGCATCATGCTGGAGGGTATCTGGATCACCCGGTTGACCTGCGGGCTGTAGCTCCACATCCGGTTGCCGACCAACAGCGTGGCACTGCCGGCATCCCGTTTGGGCGAGATCACCCGCACCACCGCCTTGTCCGACCCCTTGGTGATGCTGCGGAATTCCAGCTTGCGTTCCCAGGAGGGGCGGTGGATGACCATCTGCACGTCCGCATCCGAGGACGTATCGCGCCAGTAATCGATTGCCTCGCGCACGATCATGCGCGCGTCGAGCTCTGGTACTGGCGCGTCCTGTTCGACCGCTACGTCCTGCCCTGCCGGCAGTGCTGATTCCGTCGGCACGAGTTGATCGGCGTACGCGCCGCCTGTCGCCAGGGCACAGGCCAGGAGGGCCGCCGTCAGCGTGGGTCGGATCAAAGAGTCTTGTCGTTTCATGCCGCCTCCGTTCGCGCGACTGTCCCCGCAACCGCCGGGCGCGCGCTTCGTTTCAAACCCAGGAAGGGGCGCTCGATCAGCACGAAGCTGGCCACCCCCATCATAAACGCACCGATCAACGTAAAGCCGAACACCACCGCAAGCGTCCCGAATCCGAGTGTGGCAACTCGCGTCTCCCCGTGCAACAGGTGATAGGCGGCGCCAATGAAAAAGATGTGCAGGAAATACACACTGTAGGAAACCTGGGCGATGGGAAACCACACCCGCAGCGACAGGAAACGATCGATAGGTCGGCCCACGCCGAGACCCAGCAGCGCGGCGACCAGGGCCACGGCCACGCCCAGGGCAAACAGATCACGTCCGGCCAACCAGTGCACGGTACGCGCCAGGCGTTCGATGCCCCCGTCGCTCGCCTCGACCAGCATCAGCGGACTGTTCAGCATCAGTGCGCTCAAGACAAGCGCGGCAACCACGGCCGCATTGAAAGCCTGCGGGTGACGCGCATACAAGGTGCGGACCGCCCCGGCCCGGCGCTCGACGATCCAGGCCACGGCCATGCCGAGCACCAAGGGCCCCGCGCGCGTGTACAGATTCACATACAAAGCATCCCAGACGGCAAACCCGAGCACTTTGTCATGCAGAAAGACCTGCACGGTCACCGCGACATATTCCGGGTTGTTCAGCAGCAGCAAACCGCGCGTGAGTACGCCGGCGAGGATCAGCCCGGCGAACCACAGCGGCGCCCGCCCGCCGGCACGGTGGATCAGCCAGGCCAGCAGCGGGGCCAGCAGGTAGAACTGCATCTCGACGGTCACCGACCAGCTCCACGGAATCAGCATCCGCTCGAAGTCGAGCAGATTATTCACAAACAGCAGATTGGCCCAGAAATATTCGCGGTTGGGCATGCCGATCGCAACGGCCAGAACCAGTACCACGATGTACAGCGGGACGATGCGCAACAGGCGATTGCGGATGAACCGCGGATAATCGACCCGGTCACGCGCATCGAACTCGCGCAACAGGGCCCGGGTGATCAGAAAGCCGCTCAGCACGAAGAACATGTCCACGCCCTTGTCGCCGTTCCAGGCCCAGACCAGCCAGGCCGGTGTGGCTGCAACGTAGGCGCGCACCGCCTCGGTGCCGTCAAGCACATAGTAGGCAAGAAACACGCAATGGAAGGCGATCACGATCAGGATGGCCAGCGCCCGCACCCCGTCGACGGCGGCCGCGCGTCCCGGCGGGGGCACGAACACCTCGCGCAGGTATGCCGACAGTGCGTGTTTCATGCGCCTGCCTCCGTCGCCGCATCGGCCAACAGCACGGCGCGGAGCTCATCGAGCCGCGCGGCGGCGGCCGATGGATCGGGCTCGATCATCGGATGCAACTTGAGCGCCATGCAGAAGTGTCCGTTCCAGATCACCGAGGCGACACCGATGGGATAGCCGGGGCTGCCGGGCGGGATCCCAATCAGGATCTCGTCGGGCGCCGACAGCGGCACCCCGCCCCGGCGCGGCCATTCGCCCCCGATCGTGAAGGAACCCATCCACACATGACGGGTCTGCTCGCGTTTGGACAGCCAGCGCATGCCGCGCACACCGATCAGCTTGCCGATATGCAGCGCGTGCCAGGCCCACCAATGAAGATTGTCCCGCAGCCCTTGGCGCATCTGTGCGCGTAGTTCCTCCGGCGTCGTGTCGAAGCGGCAGACCAGCGGGATGCCCGTCGAGTGATTCGATTTCGGGTCCGTGCGGCGTATCGGGCCGCGCATGTTGATGGGAAACAACCAGCGCGCCGGGACATCCTCGCGCAGATAGCGCGGACCCAGCACGCCGTGCACCCGGCTCAGCAGGTAAGCGGCAAGCGAGTAGCGGTGCGCGCGCACGTGCGCCTGCAAGGCGCGAGTCTCGGGCTTGTCGAACACGATGAACGCGAAGTCGTGCGGCTGAGGCTGACGCCGAACCTCGACCAGACGCCACGGCAGGGCCGGCGACCGCATCGAACGCAGGAAGGCCGGCGTGCTGCGCAGCAATTGTCTCCAGCTCGGCAGGGCACCGCCGAGTTCCGGGGGGTCGAAGACCTGACCGCCCTTTTCCACCTCGGCCATCAGACCACCGACGCCATCGACCGTGCTGTGCGAGTAATCCACATACTGGGTTTCGCCGCTACTCAGGTTATGGCGGACGACAGTGAACAGGTCGTTGCCGCCACGCTCCTTGAGCAGCGCGAACCAATATCCGACCCAGTCGAATTCCTGTGTCTCAGAGTGTGCCAATTTCTATCGCCATCGGTCTGGACGCATCGACCAGCCGGCGATCGGCGCGGTCGGCGTGCAGTATCTGGTAGAGGATGCCCGCGGTTTCATGCGTGAAAAACCCCCTGAGGTACGGTCTTAACGGCCGATGTGGGTCATCGATGAAGCTCGCCAGGTGGAACGGGGCGAGCGTGCCGCTGGCAAACAGCTCGCAGACCATGGCCCGCATCACGCGGCCCTTCTGATCCTGTGTCAGCGTGGGGTCGAATTCGAGATGTGTCAGGTAACAGACCTTGATCTCCTCGGATTCGATGAAGGTCTTGATGCCCAGCGCGCGCAGCAGGGAGGCCAGGACGCGCAGGCCGGTCGGCAGCCGGTCGGCCACCAGGCGTTTCGTCGCGCCGGGCGACCACGGGGCGACGGTGGCGACCAGCTGGCCGGCGGCGTCGCGCGCGACCAGGAAGCGTGCGTCGGTAAACCCCGGCCAGTGGCGCCGGCGGAAGGCCAGTTCCTCCGGGAATAGGTAGCCGAGGGTCTTACCGGCGTTGACCCGGCCGAGGAACTCGCTGAGTTCGGCGTCCTGCGCGGCGTCCAGCCATTCGAGGCGCAGCCCTGCCGGTGGGGTCGCGCGGGCCATGCAGGCCGGGCCCGCGAACAGCCGACTGGCCAGCACATGGACGGCGCGGTATTCACACAGCGGCTCGTAGCGCATGGCACTCTTGCCGCGCGTCAACGCCTGCACCGCCGCGACGTTCTCCTTGAGCACCGCGGTATAGAAGCGATCGCAACCACCGCTGCCGCGGCTGTCGTGCGCGGCCTTCAGGAAGGCCTCATAGCCTCGACGCCACTCCACGCGCAGGGTACGCGACGCGCGCGGTGAAATGCGCAGATCACTGAAGTACCCGACCGAGGTCTGCTGCCCGTTCCACCAGCCGGGCCGGTAGCTCTGCACACCGACGCCGACGATAGCCCCGTCATCGTCTTCCAATACGATCGTCACATAGGGATCGCCCTGGCAGGCGGCGAAGGCGAAGAAATCGGGGGCGCGTTCGTAACGTACGTGCAGAGACGCGGCGGCCATGGCAGTCTCACGCAACAGCGCCAGGATGCCTGCGTTGTCGGCCGGCTCCGCCAGCCGGGTATGCGG
>JBHEOS010000082.1:6983-7363 GCA_046260695.1 Gammaproteobacteria bacterium | reverse complement strand
ATCCAGCGATCCTCCCCGCCACCTCGACGTACACGCGCCAGATCGCTGAGCAGGCCTTTCATGCGCTCGGGCTGACGTTGCGCGGTTCGCTGTCCACCAATTATCTGGAGACCATCAAGATGCTGGTGTCGGTGGGCCTGGGTTGGAGCCTGCTGCCACAAACGCTGGTCGACCCGCAATTGCGGGCGTTGCCGGTGCGGGCGTTGCAGCTGCGACGCACGCTGGGTGCGGTGCATCATCGGGAGAGGACGTTGTCGAATGCGGCGCGGGTGATGATTGAGGTGTTACGTGGGGAATAGTTGTTTTTTGGATTGACGTTTTCGATTACGTCCTTGCCTTATGTTTCGCCCTTTGCTGGGCGAGGTACTTTTCTTTGTCTC
>JBHEOS010000082.1:0-6973 GCA_046260695.1 Gammaproteobacteria bacterium | reverse complement strand
GGAGGCTCGCTTCATCGCAAAAAGGCTGTGGTGCTCGGCTGCGCCGACGGGGAGTTATAGTCAACATCTAAACCGGGTTCTCGACATGAGCTTGGAGGATACTGCCACATCCTTACGAGGGTACGAGACTCGGAACAATTCAATGACCAAGGGGAGGAATCTCGAAGCGTAAATACGTTACCGCGGCGGGGCGACCGAGCCCGTGTAAAACACCTCGCACTCGCCGCGCCCTCCCCTGAGAAGATCACCGGCCTTCTCGAACAGGCTCACGACCGGCCCCGCCAGTGCCCCCAAGGCACTGGGCTGCTCCACCACGGGTTTGCTGAACGGTCCCCGTACCGTCTGACGCACTTTTACGCACCCCTGCGGATCGATCAGCGCCAGGACCAACTCATCGAATTCGCGGTTGGCGAAGTCGAGTCCACCCTGAATGGCGAGGCGGTTCTGGCTCGTGGCGAGGGCCACGTCTCCGGCATGCGCCACACCGTTTTCCACCGTCCAGGTCGAAACCACGTTGTGAATCTTCGTGCTGCCGCCAGACTGCCGGGCAAGGTTGGCGAAATCATGTCCCTTGGTGACCGCCAGGCCGATGGGGCCCGTCAGAAGCAAGGCGCCCGCGTCGAACAGGCTGAAGGTCTGGGTGGATTCGTAGTCCGCGAACGCCTCGTCGAGATCGACGCCGGAAAGGCTGAGGTTCTTTCCAGACAGGGACAGCTCCCCATCGGCGCTCTGGAGGAATTCGTCAGGTGTTTGCCCACGCAGGGCGAGGGTCGCCGAAAAATCCATCGGCCCAGTGAGCGACATGTCTTGCGGCAGTTCCTTGAGGAATTCCTCGATGCGGAATTGCGACAGCCTGTAATTGAGGGAATAGGCCGGAACCTTGACGGAATGATCCACGCGTAGGCTCCCAGACCCTTGCCCGCCACCGACGCGCATCGTGATCGGCTCGAACATAAATACGCCTTCAGACGCAATCATCGGGGAACGGAGCTCAGACAGGGCAACCTCCTTGCCGCGCACCGAATCGCAGGCGAACTGCCCGGAAAGGGAAAGCCGTGACAGGAGCGGCGCGCCTCCGGGGTGTCGGATGTCGGTCAAGCGTCCATTGCAATTACCGAGTTCGAGGCCGCCACCGGATTGCCTGTCCGCGTAGACGATGTCCACTTCGCTGAAAGACACCTCTGGAAGCTCCAGCGGCTGGGGCGTCCTCGCGACCTCGGTCGACGTTTCGTGGCTAAACCTACCGTCGCGCCCGCGTTCGACGAAGATGTGGACGCGATTCAGGGCAATGCTGTCAAAGCGCAGCTCGCGGCGAAGCAGCGAATGAAGCCCGATCGCAAGTTTGACCTCCTCCACAGAGGCAACCTCCGCTTCGCCGTTGCGGATGCGCACCTCCTCCAGCACGACGCGCAACCCGGAAATGAAGCCGACGCGCAACCGTCCCTCGACGGTGACGTCCATCCCCGACGCGCCGGATGCCGCGGCCTCCACATGCGGCTTGTAGGTATCGACATCCAAGAAGACAAGCACGGCCAGCCCGGCGATCACGAGAACGCCGGCCAGTCCGCCAAGGGCGAATAGAGTTATCTTCAAGGCCTTCGGAATACGCGTCATTCGGGGAGTTTAGTACAGAGGTGAACCGGGGCAAAACGAGGATGAGCGGCGAGGGTGATGATTGGGGTACTTCGCGGTGAATAGCCGATTCGGCTTTACTGAATTTTCAGATGCAGCGAGTCCTCGCATTCCTTTCGCCCTTTGCTGGGCGAGGTACTTTTGTTTGTCTCGCCAAAGAAAGTACCCAAAAGAAAGGCAACCCGACGGCTTGCCCCGCTACGCGGGGTTCCCTGCGCTCCTCGCCCTTTTGCGCGCTCGCCTAACTCGCCGTTCCTGAATTCGGAACGGCTCAGACAGGAGGCTCGCTTCATCGCAAAAAGGCTGCGGTGCTCGGCTGCGCCGACGGGGAGGAGAAAATCAACCTCTAAACCGACAACGGGGGCTATAAATCGGGCTAACGGAGCATAGCCCAACATGAACTTGGAAGATGCTGTCGGGTTACGGTGCTTCGCGTCTAGCGGGGCAAGCCGTCGGGGTGCCCTTCTCTTTGGTGACTTTCTCTTGGGCATGCAAGAGAAAATCACCCGCGCAGCCAGCGCGGAACACGGCCAAGACATCAGCACTGCAGGCAGCCCGGACGCTGCTCGGCCTGTTGTGCTCGATATTGGGCGGACAATTCACCTCAGGCTGGCACCGGCCAGGCCCCGGTAGGCCACCGCCCAGGCCAGCGCCCCGACCAGGGCGGCCGCGACGTAGGTCCACTCCGGTCCCAGGCCGGCCCAGAGGTAGCCGGCGGCCAGGCTGCCGACCGCGCCGCCGGCGCCGAAACTCAGGCTGCTGTAGAGCGCCTGTCCGCGCCCCTGATTGCGGCCGATGAAGAACTGATGGATCAGGTGGATCGACACGGCGTGATAGATGCCGAAGCTCGCCGCGTGCAGCGTTTGCGCGAACAGAATCACCGGCAGGCTGTCGGCGAAGCCGGCGATCAACAGCCAGCGCAGCGTGGTCAACGCCAAACTGATCAGCAGCAACCGCCGCGCGCCGAAGCGCGGCAGCCAGCGGTGCATAACCAGGAACACCCCAATCTCGGCGATGACCCCGAGCGCCCAGAGCTGGCCAATAGCAGCGCGGCTGTAGCCATAGGCCTCCAGGTAGAGCGTGAAAAAGGTGTAGTAGGGCCCGTGACTGGCCTGCATCAGGAAGCACACCAGCAACAGCGCCAACACGTCCGGGCGGCGCAGCACCTGGGAGAGCGGCGGATGCGGCAGGGCCTGTCCCACCCCGCGGTGTTCCGGGACCATCAGACTGGTCAGCCAGATCACCCCGAGCAGCGCCAACAGCACATACGGCAAGCCGGCCACGCCATAACGGTCGAACACCGCGCCCAACACGACCACCGAGAGGATGAAGCCGATCGACCCCCATAAGCGGATGACGCTGTAACGGTGTGTGGCGTCCCCCAGGTGCGAGAGCGTGACCGCCTCGAACTGCGGCAGTGCCGCGTTCCAGAAGAAGCTGAAACCGGCCATCACCAGTGCCAGCCAGACATAACCGCTCCCGACCAGGACCCCCGCGAACACCAGCGCCGCCAACAGCGAGGCGAGCCGGATGAGGGCGACGCGCCGCCCGGTGTGATCAGCGATCGCGCCCCAGACGTACGGCGCCAGCAGTTTGGTGGCCATGAGGATGGCGACCAGTTCGCCGATCTGCGCCGCACCAAAGCCGATCGACTGGAGGTACAGGCCCCAGTAAGGCACCAAGGCACCCAGCACCGCGAAATACGCCAGATAAAATCCGGACAGGCGCCAGTACAGGGCGCGCGGCGGGGACGGCGGGACTGAGGTCATTCGCGGGGTGGGCGGGCGCCGGGCGCATCCCCGGAAACGGCGTCGATGGCTTCACCCAAGACCGCCAGCCACGCCACGGCCTGGATATCCTCCACGTCCTCGACATAGAGACTGCGTTCGAGCGTCTGATCCATGCGCGATCCACCCGCGTTGAAGTTGGGGCTCGGCCAGCGGCCGGCCGCGGGTTACTCCGCCGCCGCGGGGATCACCGGCGTCTGCGAGCGCACATCGAGATTCTGGGCCCGATGCCGCAGCAGATGGTCCATCAACACCATCGCCAACATGGCCTCGGCGATCGGGGTGGCGCGGATGCCGACGCAGGGATCATGCCGACCGTGCGTGACCACCTCGACCGGCTCGCCGGCCAGATTCACCGAACGCCCGGGCAGGCGGATGCTGGAGGTCGGCTTCAGCGCGAGGTGCGCGACGATGTCCTGTCCGGACGAAATCCCGCCGAGGATGCCGCCGGCATTGTTGCTGAGAAAACCCCGCGGGGTGAGCTCGTCGCGATGCTCGGTGCCACGCTGCTCCACACAGGCAAAACCGGCGCCGATCTCCACGCCCTTCACGGCGTTGATGCTCATC
This sequence comes from Gammaproteobacteria bacterium, assembly GCA_046260695.1. Lineage (GTDB taxonomy): Bacteria > Pseudomonadota > Gammaproteobacteria > Thiohalobacterales > Thiohalobacteraceae > JAHJQQ01. The sequence goes on along the minus strand of JBHEOS010000082.1, from coordinate 2,987 downwards.
AGGGCATGGGCGATCTCGGCATCCAGGCGGTCGAAGATCGGTTCGCCGAGCCCCGGCGGCACGCCGGTCGCCATCACCGTCACCCGGGCCCCAATGGAGTCGCCGGATTTACGCAGCGCGTCCATGTAGGCCTCCAGCGCCGGCACCATGGCCGCATCCGGCCAGAAGAAGGGGTTGTCCTCGACAGCGGACCAATCAAACTCGCGCGGGCGGTTGGGACCGAGCTGCGAGAGACAGCCGCGGATGCGGATATTGTGACGCACGGCCAGGTATTTCTTGGCGATGGCGCCCGCGGCCACGCGCATGGCCGTCTCGCGCGCCGACGAACGGCCGCCGCCGCGGTAATCGCGCAAGCCGTATTTCTGCTGGTAGGTGTAATCCGCGTGCCCCGGGCGGAACCGGTCCAGGATATTGGAATAATCCTTGGAGCGCTGATCGGTGTTGTGAATGAGCATCCCGATGGGCGCCCCGGTGGTGCGGCCTTCGAACACCCCGGAAAGGATCTGTACCGCGTCGTCCTCGCGGCGCTGCGTGGTGTGGCGGCTCTTGCCGGGCTTGCGCCGGTCCAGGTCGCGTTGCAGATCTGCCTCGCAGAGCTCCAGCCCGGGCGGGCAGCCATCGACAACCACACCGATGGCCGGGCCGTGGCTTTCGCCAAACGACGTAACGGTAAAGAGTTTTCCGAAGCTGTTCCCAGACATGGCGGCTATTGTAGCGAGTTCCCAAGCAATCGTCGCCACCCCGGATAAAGAATGAATACCCCGTGCCGATAGCCCTCACACACACTCTATGCAGAGACCGCGGCCACCCTGTCGGCACCGTCCCGTCGACCACCAAGCTGAACGAGGTATACCATCGTGAATCTCAGAAACAGTCAATTCGGCCCCAAGATCGGCAACCACATGGGCAAGCCCATTTTCGAGACCATCCACCGTCCCGACGGGACCTATGTCTTCGACCGCATCGCCGCCTACGCCGACGACGGCTACCCGCTCGACCAGCTGGGCAAGAACGAGGTGCTGATTCCGGAAGGGTTGATCTACCGGCACCGACCCTGAGGTAATTGCCCGGCGGGCATGGCCCGGCGAGCAATACGCCCAGTCGATGCTAAGGCGACATCGCGGATAAATTCACCGCCAGAGCGGTATTGCAAGCGCCTTTATGGTGGCTCGCGAGTGTACGGACAATTTCGCGCGCACCAACCTCGATACCGGCGCGATTCCAGTGCGAATCGTCACGCCAGTAGATAAGTTCACCCTGTGACAGCAGTTCCCGCGCGCGGGAACTTAACGCCTCGGTCAGATCCAGCAATGGAACATCAAGATCACCTGCAATCTTGGCGAGGTGCGCTAGCTGCGCCTGCGGCAACTCACCGGCTGGATTCTGATCCAGCAGCGGCCCATAGACGCGATATTTTTCCGGAGCAAAGACGAGCAGGTCAGGCGTCCCCCTCGCGAACTGATCGTGCATGTAGCCGAAGTCATCGTAGCCTTCGCGCAACACGACTTGAGCATAGCCTTTGAGGAAGACCATCGGTGCGCCTGCGACAGGCAGCACCAGCGTCACCTCGGCCGGCGCGCCTTGCGCCTCACTCCCGGCCGACCGTTTGCGCAACCTTTCAAGCCCCTGGGTATATAAGCCGAAGAAAACTCTCGATACCTCGAAGGGCGATCTGAGCACACCCAGATAGGTTTTAACGATATTTTGGGCTCCCCTCGGCACCGCCTTGCGCGCAGCCAGTTCGGCAGGATCGATGTCCCGAAAGTCGTTGCCCTCGAAGACCACTGCCACAATGCATGCGTCCTCGCCCAGTTCAGCGCGCGCGGCCTCGATGATGTTGGCATATTGGAACGGCCCGGCCGGGAAGCCCATGTTGTAGGCGGAAAGACCGTGATTCCTGCCCATCTGGGCCGTGAGTGTGTCCGCCTGGGTATTACCGATCCCGACCACGAAGGAATCTCCGACGACGAGCACTTGGCCGGCCGCCTGCTCGGCATCGTTGCGGAACCCCTTGGAATCCGTCTGGAAAACAACCTCCCGCGGCTGCGACAGCGCGTGATCCAGACTCGGATCGATCGCCAACAGATCACCGTGCGCCTCGCGCATTTCGATGCGCTGGTTCGCGCGGTAGCGGGTTTCCTCCGCAAGCATTTCATGCGCACGGTAATACGTGGTGATCACGCTGTTGCCGCTGAAACGCACGAAACCCTCCAACATCAGCACCAGCACGAAAGAGGAAATCACCAGCAGCAGTCCGTTACGGTGATCGATCAACAGAACCGAGGCCGAGACGGATAGCGCCAACAGCAATCCATAAGGCGTTATCGTCACAAACAGGGCGAGCAGATTGAACGCAAGAAATGCGGCCAAGGCGCGGAGCGCAAGATTCCTTATCGTCACGGGAGATAGTCCTCGATCACTACGCCAGCTCAATCGAGATCGAAGGCGTTTGTATAGTCAAGCAGCAAGGACTTGTCCTGGTCCGGCTTCTCCAGGAAGCAGTTCTCAACCACCAGCACGTCGAGATTCGTCCCCATGAAACACCTGAACGCGTCCTCGGGCGTGCAGACGATGGGTTCGCCGCGAACGTTAAAACTGGTATTCACCAGAACCGGGCAGCCCGTGAGGCGTTTGAACTCTGTCAACAGCGCGTGATAGCGTGGACTCACCTCGGCATCGACCGTCTGTATCCGCGCCGAATAGTCAACGTGAGTGACCGCAGGGATGTCGGAACGGGGCACGTTCAATTTGTCGATGCCGGTCAAGCGCTGCTCTTCTTCCGTCATCTGCCGCCGCCGGGTGGATTTCACATCAGCGACGATGAGCATATACGGTGATTCAGTATCCAGGTCGAACCAATCGGCGACGTCCTCAACCCGAATAGAGGGCGCGAAAGGACGGAAACCCTCCCGGAATTTGATCTTGAGGTTGAGATCCCGCTGCATCGACGGTGAACGCGGATCGCCCAGGATCGAGCGACCACCGAG
>JBHEOS010000081.1:0-7478 GCA_046260695.1 Gammaproteobacteria bacterium | reverse complement strand
GAGCCTGCGTTTTCTGCTGATCACGCTGGGCATGACGCCACTGCGGCGTCTCACCGGCTGGACATGGCCAGCGCGCCTGCGGCGCATGCTCGGGTTGTTCGGGTTTTTCTACGTCTGTGTGCATCTGACCACGTATCTGTGGCTGGATCAGTTCTTCGACTGGGGCGAGATCGGGCGCGATATCGTCAAGCGGCCGTTCATCACGGTCGGCATGCTCGCCTTCGTGCTGCTGATCCCGCTGGCGGTGACCTCGAACAAGGCCATGATCAAACGCCTGGGTCGGAACTGGGTCCGGCTGCACCGGCTGGCGTATGTGATCCCGGCGCTGGGCGTGCTGCACTTCTGGTGGCTGGTCAAAGCGGATGTGCGCGCGCCACTGGCCTACGCGCTGCTGTTTCTATTGCTGATGCTGCTGCGCTGGCCGCCCTTGGCCGGTCGCCTGGCGACCACGGCGGGCCAAGGGCGATGACCGTTGCCGGGCGGGCGGTTTACGCGGTCAGCCGCTTGTACTTGATGCGGTGCGGCTGGTCGGCCTCGACGCCGAGGCGGCGTTTGCGGTCGGCCTCGTAGTCGGCGTAGTTGCCCTCGAACCATTCCACGTGGCTGTCGCCCTCGAAGGCCAGGATGTGCGTGGCCAGGCGGTCCAGGAACCAGCGGTCGTGCGAGGTCACCAGCACGCAGCCGGGGAATTCCAGCAGTGCCTCTTCCAGCGCGCGCAGGGTTTCCACGTCGAGGTCATTGGTCGGCTCGTCGAGCAGCAGCACGTTGCCGCCGCTTTTGAGCAGCTTGGCCAGGTGCAGGCGGTTGCGCTCGCCGCCGGACAGGTCGCCGACGCGCTTCTGCTGATCCGCACCGGAAAAGTTGAAGCGCGACACATAGCCGCGTGAGGGCGTCTCGTAGCGGCCGACGGTGATGATGTCCTGGCCGTCGGAGATCTCCTCCCAGACGGTCTTGTTGGGGTCGAGCGCGTCGCGGCTCTGGTCCACATAGGCGAGCTGCACGCTGTCGCCGAGACGCAGTTCGCCGCCATCGGGCTGATCCTGGCCGACCAGCAGGCGGAACAGCGTGGTCTTGCCGGCGCCGTTGGGGCCGATGATGCCGACGATGGCGCCGCGCGGGACGTTGAACGACAGATCGTCGATCAGCAGGCGCTCGCCGAAGCCCTTGTTCAGGTGCCGGGCCTCGACGACCAGCTCGCCCAGGCGCGGGCCGGGCGGGATATAGATCTCGCGGGTCTCGTTGCGGGCCTGGTAGTCCTGCGATTGCAGTTCCTCGAAGCGGGCCAGGCGCGCCTTGCTCTTGGCCTGACGCCCCTTCGGGTTGGCGCGCACCCATTCCAGCTCTTCCTTGATGGCGCGCTCGCGCGCGGTCTGGGACTTCTGTTCCAGCGCCAGACGCTTGTCTTTCTGCTCCAGCCAGCTCGAATAGTTGCCCTCGTAGGGGATGCCGCGGCCGCGGTCGAGTTCCAGAATCCAGCCGGCGACGTTGTCGAGGAAGTAGCGGTCGTGGGTCACCGCGACCACGGTGCCGGGGAACTCGTGGAGGAAGCGTTCCAGCCAGGCGACCGATTCCGCGTCGAGGTGGTTGGTCGGCTCGTCGAGCAGCAGCATGTCCGGCGCCGACAGCAGCAGCCGGCACAGTGCGACGCGGCGCTTCTCGCCGCCGGAGAGGGTGGTCACATCGGCATCCCAGGGCGGCAGGCGCAGGGCCTCGGCGGCGACCTCCAGGGTGCGCTCCAGGTTGTGCGCGTCGGCGGCCTGGATGATGTTTTCGAGTTTCGCCTGTTCGGCGGCCAGGGCGTCGAAATCCGCATCCGGTTCGGCATAGGCGGCATACACCGCGTCGAGCCGCTGCTGCGCGGCCTTGAGCTCGCCGAGGCCCTCCTCGACATTGCCGCGCACATCCTTGTCCGGATCGAGCTGCGGCTCCTGCGCCAGATAGCCGATCTTGAGGCCCGGCTGCGGGCGCGCTTCGCCCTCGATCTCGGTATCGATGCCGGCCATGATGCGCAGCAGGGTGGATTTGCCCGAACCGTTCAGGCCCAGCACGCCGATCTTGGCGCCGGGGAAGAACGACAGCGAGATGTCCTGCAGGATCCAATGCTTGGGCGGGACGATCTTGCCCACGCGATTCATGGTATACACGTACTGGGCCATATTTCACCGTGCCGGGGATGTTGGGCAGGACTTCCGAAGTGGGGGGATTATCGGTGAATCCCGGGCGGGTTTCCACGCGCCGGCCTGGACCGTTCATGGCCGCGTGACCGGCACGGTCATCCCCCAGACGGCGCGCTGCGTGGCCCTGGCCGATGTGTTCGATGCCCTGACAGGGCTGACCCCCACCTCGTCCCCGCCCCGCGGATCGGCTATCATGGCCGCCTTTCGCACCCCGCCCGGGCGGGGTATCCAGCCAGCGCCGGCCCACCCCAGGTGAGAACGGGTGGGCCGGGCCGTCGACAGGGGTTTCGGGATGTTCAGCAAAGACATGGCCATTGCCGGCTACGACCCGGAGCTGTGGGCCGCCATCCAGGGCGAGCAGCAGCGCCAGGAACAGCACATCGAACTGATTGCCTCGGAAAACTACGCCAGCCCGCGGGTGATGGCCGCGCAGGGCTCGGTGCTCACCAATAAATACGCCGAAGGCTACCCGGCCAAGCGCTACTACGGCGGCTGCGAGTTCGTGGACATCGCCGAGCAGTTGGCCATCGACCGCGCCAAGCAGTTGTTCGGCGCCGAGTACGCCAACGTCCAGCCGCACTCCGGTTCGCAGGCCAACGCCGCGGTCTATTTCGCGCTGCTCAATCCCGGGGACACGCTGCTCGGCATGAGTCTGGCCCACGGCGGTCACCTCACCCACGGCGCCAAGGTCAATTTCTCCGGCAAGCTGTTCCAGGCCGTGCAGTACGGCCTGAATCCGAACACCGGCCTGATCGACTACGACGAGATTCAGCGCCTGGCCAAGGAACACCGGCCGAAGATGCTCGTCGGCGGTTTCTCGGCCTACTCGCGCACCCTGGACTGGAACATCTTCCGCGAGATCGCCGATTCGGTCGGCGCCTTGCTGTTCGTCGACATGGCGCACGTCGCCGGTCTGGTTGCCGCGGGGATCTATCCCAATCCGGTCGCCATCGCCGATGTGACCACCACCACCACCCACAAGACCCTGCGCGGTCCGCGCGGCGGTCTGATCCTGGCCCGGGCCAATCCCGACATCGAGAAGAAGCTCAGCTCGATGGTGTTCCCCGGCACCCAAGGCGGGCCCCTGATGCATGTGATCGCCGCCAAGGCGGTGGCGTTCCTGGAGGCCTTGCAGCCGGAGTTCAAGGACTATCAGAAGCAGGTCCTGGCCAACGCCCGGGCGATGGCCGCGGTGATGATCGAGCGCGGTTACACGATCGTCTCCGGCGGCACCGACGATCACCTGTTCCTGGTCGATCTGATCGCCAAGGGCATCACCGGCAAGGCCGCCGACGCGGCGCTCGGCAATGCCTACATCACCGTGAACAAGAACGCCGTGCCCAACGATCCGCAATCGCCGTTCGTCACCAGCGGCATCCGCATCGGCACGCCGGCCATCACCACCCGCGGCTTCAAAGAGGCCGAGGCCAAGACCCTGACCGGCTGGATCTGCGACATCCTTGACGATGTCGAGAACCTCACGGTGCAGGAACAGGTGCGGGCCCAGGTGCTGGAGCTGTGCAAGCGGTTTCCGGTGTATGAACGGTAACTGACTGTTGATTCTCCTCTCTCCTTAAGGGAGAGAGGAGAGCAGCGGTTCTTGGACGGTATCGCCCCATGCACTGCCCCTTCTGCGGCGCCGATGATACCAAGGTGATCGATTCGCGGCTGTCCGGCGAGGGCGCGCAGGTACGCCGGCGGCGCGAGTGTCTGGGTTGCGGCGAGCGCTTCACGACTTTCGAGGTCGCCGAGTTGGTGATGCCGCGCGTGGTCAAGCGCGACGGCATCCGCGAGCCGTTCAACGAGGCCAAGCTGCGCGGCGGCATTGTGCGCGCCCTGGAGAAGCGCCCGGTGGCGACCGAGCGCATCGAAGACGCGATCACCCGCATCCAGCAGCGCATGCGCGCCAGCGGCGAGCGCGAGATCCCCTCGCGGCAACTGGGCGAGTGGGTGATGGAGGCGTTGCGCAGTCTCGACCAGGTCGCCTACGTGCGCTTCGCCTCCGTCTACCGCAGCTTCCAGGACGTCAACGCCTTCCGCGAGGAGATCGAACGGCTGGAGAAGGAGCCCTCGCCGGAGGCGCAGCGCAGCCAGATCCCGCTGCTGGGTGACGAGCCGAAATGAACACGAAGGCTGGGTGAGGCGTAGCGCAACCCAGCCTACGGGTGGTGAAATCAACCAATGTTTACCCGCGATGACCACCGCTACATGGCCCGCGCCCTGCAACTCGCCGAGCGCGGCCTGTACACCACCGAGCCGAACCCGCGCGTGGGCTGTGTGCTGGTGCGCGAGGGTGTGATCGTCGGCGAGGGTTGGCACGTGCGGGCGGGCGAGCCGCATGCCGAGGTGCACGCGCTGCGCGCAGCCGGCGAACGCGCGCGCGGCGCGACCGCCTATGTCACGCTGGAACCCTGCTGCCACCACGGGCGCACCCCGCCGTGCAGCGAGGCGCTGATCGCCGCCGGCGTCGCGCGGGTGGTCGCCGCGCTGCCGGACCCGAATCCGCGGGTGGCCGGCGGCGGGCTGGCGCAGTTGCAGGCGGCCGGCATCACGACCCAGAGCGGCCTGCTGGCGGCCCAGGCCGAGGCCTTGAATCCGGGCTTCGTCAGCCGCATGCGCCGGGGCCGGCCCTATGTGCGCTGCAAGTTGGCGATGAGCCTGGACGGGCGCACCGCCATGGCCTCGGGCGAGTCGAAGTGGATTACCGGGCCGGCGGCGCGCGCCGATGTGCAGCGCCTGCGCGCGCGCAGCGGCGCCATCGTGACCGGCATCGGCAGCGTGCTGCTGGACGACCCGGCGCTGACGGTGCGGCTGGACACCGAGACTGCCGAGCCGCCGCGCCAGCCGCTGCGGGTGGTGCTGGACACCCGGCTGCGTTTGCCGGCGACCGCGCGCCTGCTCAAAGAGCCGGGCGCGACCCTGGTGCTGACGGCGCATGCCGATGCCGACGCGCAGGCAGCGCTCGAACGGGCCGGTGCCGAGGTGCTGTGCCTGCCAGCGGGCGCCGGCGGCATCGAACCCGCGGCGGTGTTGCAGACCCTGGCCGCACGCGAGATCAACGAGGTGCTGCTGGAATCCGGCGCGCGCCTGGCCGGGGCCTTCCTCCAGGCCGGGCTGATCGACGAGCTGGTGATCTACCTGGCCCCGACGCTGATGGGCGATGCGGCGCGCGGGCTGTTTCATCTGCCGGGGCTCGATCGGATGGAGCAGAAGGTTGCGCTGGACATCCGCGACATCCGCAAGGTCGGCGACGACTGGCGGATCACGGCAATACCCGCGTAGGCGCGGGGCTATACCTGGGAAGTTGGCGAACATGTTCACAGGCATCATTCAGGCCATCGGCGAGATCGCGGCGCTGGAACCGCAAGGTGGCGATCTGCGCCTGCGCGTGCGTACCGGCAGGCTGGAGCTCGGCGACGTGCAGTTGGGCGACAGCATCGCGGTCAGCGGTGTGTGTCTGACCGCGGTGGCACTGCCGGGCGATGGCTTCTGGGCTGACGTCTCCGGTGAGACGTTGGCGCACACTGTGCTCGGCGATTGCAAAATCGGCGCGCGGGTGAATCTGGAAAAGGCGCTGCTGCCGACCACGCGTCTGGGCGGACACCTGGTCAGCGGCCATGTCGATGGGGTCGGCGAGGTGCTCGAACGCAAGCCCGACGCGCGTTCGGAACGCCTGCGTATCCGTGCGCCGCAGGCCTTGGCGCGTTACATCGCGCCCAAGGGCTCGATCTGTGTGGACGGTGTGAGCCTGACCGTGAACGCGGTTGAGGGTGGCGTGTTCGAGCTGAACATCGTCCCGCACACGCTGGCCGAGACCACGCTCGACGAATACCGGGCGGGTCGCCGGGTGAATCTGGAGGTGGACCTGATCGCGCGTTATCTGGAACGGCTGCTGCTCGGCGACGCCGCGGCGAGCGGGCAAGGCATCACCCTGGACTTCCTGCGCGCGCATGGCTTCGCGCGGGCGTGAAAGGCAGTTTCAACGCGAAGGCGCCGATGGCGCGCGAAGGAAAATCCCGATCAATGGTTACGTCATGAATTGGATCTCTTGTAGGGGCGCAGACTGTTCCTGTTTTTGATATTGGTTATGGCTTTCCTTCGCGCGCCATCGGCGCCTTCGCGTTGGAAGAGTTTTAAAAGGTCGCAGCGAAAATGGCATTGAATAGCGTCGAAGAACTCATCGAAGACCTGCGCCAGGGCAGGATGATCATCCTGATGGACGACGAGGATCGCGAGAACGAGGGTGATCTGGTGATGGCCGCCGCCAAGGCGCGTCCCGAGGACATCAACTTCATGGCCACGTACGGCCGCGGTCTGGTTTGTCTCACACTCACGCGTGAGCGTTGCCAGCAATTGAAACTGCCGCTGATGGTCAGCGACAACAACTCCCCGCACCTGACCAACTTCACCGTGTCCATCGAGGCGGCCGAGGGCGTGACCACCGGCATCTCGGCGCAGGACCGCGCGGTGACCATCCAGGCCGCGGTCGCCGCCGCCGCCAAGCCCGGCGACATCGTCATGCCCGGGCACATCTTCCCGCTGATGGCCCAGCCCGGCGGGGTGCTCACCCGGGCCGGCCACACCGAGGCGGGTTGTGACCTCGCGCGCCTGGCGGGCCTGGAGCCGGCCGCGGCGATCGTGGAGATCCTGAACGAGGACGGCAGCATGGCGCGGCGCCCGGACCTGGAACGTTTCGCGCAGGCGCACAACCTGAAGATCGGCACCATCGCCGATCTGATCCACTACCGCATCGCCAACGAAAAGACCGTCGAGTGTGTCGCCGAATGTGCCCTGCCGACCGAGTTCGGCGATTTTCGCCTGTTGGCCTTCGAGGACTCCATCGAGAAAGATGTGCACCTGGCACTGATCTACGGCGAGCTGGACGTGAGTCGCCCAGTGTTGGTGCGGGTACATGTGCAGGGGGCCCTGTGCGATCTGCTCGGCGCGACCACCGGCGATTGCGGTTGGCCGCTGCGGAATGCCCTGGAACGGGTGGCGCGCGAGGGCAGTGGCGTGCTGATCGTGCTCGGCAAGCCGGAGGACCCGGCCTCGCTGGTGCGGCGCATCCGCCATTACGCCGAGCGCGGCGCGCACAGCGAGGCGCCGCGTCGCGGCGGTCGCGAGGAACTGCGCACCTACGGCATCGGCGCCCAGATCCTGGCCGAACTGGGGATCACCCGCATGCGGGTGCTCTCGGCGCCGAAGAAGCTGCACGCGCTCACCGGCTTTGGCCTGGAAGTGGTGGAGTACGTGTCGGGCGATTGATCTCACGAAGCCCCGGCCGGGTCCGCTGCGGTCGAG
>JBHEOS010000080.1:0-7502 GCA_046260695.1 Gammaproteobacteria bacterium | reverse complement strand
GCTGTATGGCCTGTACGAGGCGCGCCAGGCCAATCGCAGGCTCGATCGCCTGCTGGTTGTCGAGGGCTACATGGACGTGATTGCGCTGGCCCAGAGCGGCATCAGCAACGCCACCGCCACCCTCGGCACCGCCACCAGCAAAACCCATCTGGAGCGCATTTTCCGAGTCTGCCCGGAAGTGGTGTTCTGCTTTGACGGCGACGAGGCCGGGCGCAAGGCCGCCTTCCGCGCGCTGGAGGCCACTCTTCCCTGCATGACAGACGGCCGCCAGGCCCGCTTCCTGTTCCTGGCGGAAGGAGATGACCCCGACACCATGGTGCGGCGCGAGGGTGCAGACGCCTTTCGCCATCAGGTTGCCGGCGCAAGGCCGCTTGAACAGTTCCTGTTCGACAGCCTCGCCGCGGGTCTGGATACAGCGACGCTGGACGGCCGTGCCCGCTACAGCCAGCAAGTGCTTCCTTACCTGCGCCAGCTTCCTGTTGGCGTGTACCGGGAGCTGATGTTCCGTGAACTGGCCGAGCGCACGGGCCTGGAGCTTGCCAGCCTGATGAAGCTGGAAGCGCCAGCGCCACCCGCCCGCCCCGCGGATGCTGACGGGGCTCCAAACGATTCGAGAGGTGCCGGCCACCGGGATGCCGGCCACCGGGATGCCGGCGATCCCGGACCCGAGTATGACGGACCTTACGCGCCAGACCCTGCGCATGACACCCCGTCAGCAGACTCACCACGCAAGCGTCAGCCCCTGCGCACCGCCAGCGGCGGCCATGCCAACCTGGTGCAAAGCGCGATCGCCCTGCTGCTGCACAAGCCGGACGCGGCCGCCACCGCCGATCCGGGTACGCTGGCGGATGTCGAGGGCGATGATGCGACCCTGCTGCGAGACATGCTCACACTCCTACAGCGCAGACCCGACTCGAGCACGGCCATGCTGCTCGGGCATTGGTATGGCACCCCAGAGGGGGAGCTGCTGAATCGCCTCGCTGGCCAGGAGCGACTGATCCCCACTGACGGCATTGAAGAGCAGTTCCGGGACACCCTGTCGCGTCTGGTGCTGCTACCCCAGCTCGCGCGTCTCCAGGCACAAGTCGACAAATTGAGAAGTACCGACTACGCTCTCATGGGAGCACAACAGAAGCAGGAATTAAAAGAGCTATTGCACCAGCTGCAACAACTCGACAAAAGATACCGAAGCGGATGATCCCGGCTCACCTGCACACTCGGTGTGGCAGGTGCGTCTTCAGATTGCACCTGGTCTCCGCGTTTATTCCGCGCCGCACGGCAGGCGCAATGCCGGAAAAACGCAGGCATTGCTCGCGCGACGATAAGCACGAAGGCAAACACCGAGAACATCGCGAAGACAAGCACCAAGACAATCGCGAAGGCAAGCACCGAGACAATCGCGAAAATAACGCTGAAATATTTCCCGGACACATTGTGGGCATATTCCACCAGTTCACGCTATAATGGCCGGCTGACTTTTTAGCATTTTATTGATTGACGTAGGGTTTATTGATGACCAGTGTCGTTAAACAGCAGTCCCGCCTGAGATCCCTGATCGCCAAGGGCAAAGAGCAGGGCTATCTGACGTATGCAGAAGTAAACGATCACCTGCCGGAGGACATTTCCGATCCGGATCAGGTGGAAGACATTATCCAGATGATCAACGACATGGGCATCCATGTCTACGAGCAGGCGCCGGACACCGACGAGCTTATCATGACCGAGGGCGACAGCTCTGCGGATGACATCGCCGCCGCCGAAGCCGCCGCCGCCCTCGCCGCCGTCGAGACCGAAGCCGGTCGCACCACGGACCCCGTGCGCATGTACATGCGCGAAATGGGTACCGTCGAACTGCTCACCCGCGAAGGCGAGATTGTTATCGCCAAACGCATCGAGGAGGGCATCCGTGAACTGATGGCCGCCCTCGCCTTCTACCCCGGCGCTGTGAAGACCGTCCTCGACGAGTACGCCCTGGTCACCAAGGAAGAGCGCCGACTGAGCGATATCCTGGTCGGCTATCTCGACCCAGCAGATCACGTCCCCTCTGCAGCGCAGATTGCCGAGGCCGCCGCTGCCGCCAGCGACGACACCGAGGAGGAGACAGAAACCGGACCCGACCCCGTCGAGGCCAAGAAACGCTTCACCGCACTCAAGCGCCAGTACAACAAGGTCGAGAAGGCCATCGCAGAAAACGGCCGCAACGACAACGCCACTGTGGCCGAAATGGAAAAGCTCGGTGAGCTGTTCAAGTTCTTCAAGTTTACGCCCAAAACCTTCGAGCCCCTGAACCAGTCAGCGCGCAGCGCCCTGAATCTGGTACGCGACCAGGAACGCGAAATCATGGCTATTGCCGTGCGCGAGTGTGGCATGCCGCGCAAGGACTTCATCCAGTCATTCCAGGGCAGCGAAGCCGACGTCAAATGGGTCACGCGCCTGGCGCGCAAAAAAGATTACGGCGTAAAACTCACCGCACGCAAGGAAGACATCCAGCGCGCGCAGCGTCGTATTATGCAGATAGAAGAGCAGGCCGGGCTCAGCGTTCTGGAAATCAAGGAAATCAACCGCCGCATGTCGATGGGCGAGGCCCGCGCGCGACGCGCCAAGAAGGAAATGGTCGAGGCCAACCTGCGCCTGGTCATCTCCATCGCCAAGAAATACACCAACCGCGGCCTGCAGTTTCTCGACCTTATCCAGGAAGGCAACATCGGCCTGATGAAGGCCGTGGACAAGTTCGAGTATCGCCGCGGCTACAAGTTCTCGACCTACGCCACCTGGTGGATTCGCCAGGCGATTACCCGCTCTATTGCCGACCAGGCGCGCACTATCCGCATTCCCGTGCACATGATCGAGACGATCAACAAGCTCAACCGCATTTCCCGGCAGATGCTGCAGGAAATGGGTCGCGAACCGACGCCGGAAGAGCTGGGCGAGCGCATGGACATGCCGGAAGACAAGGTGCGCAAGGTCCTCAAGATCGCCAAGGAGCCCATCTCCATGGAGACGCCCATTGGCGACGACGAAGACTCGCATCTGGGTGACTTTATTGAAGACCACACCATTCACTCGCCGATCGATTCCGCCACGGGCCAGGGTCTGCAGGAAGCCACCAAGGATGTGCTGGGCGGATTGACCGCACGCGAGGCCAAGGTCCTGCGTATGCGTTTCGGTATCGACATGAACACGGATCACACGCTGGAAGAGGTCGGCAAGCAGTTCGATGTCACCCGCGAACGCATCCGCCAGATCGAGGCCAAGGCACTGCGCAAGCTGCGTCATCCCACGCGCTCTGATTTCCTGCGCAGCTTCCTTGACGAGTAAGGCCGGCGATTTCTAAATCAGGTCGCCACGCCCTCGCGGACAACAGCAGCCCTGATCAGCACAGCACCCAGTTCTCCCTGGCGGCCGATGGCCGCCTGGCCGAAGCGACAGCTACAGACGGTCAGCCACTGGCTGCTCGACACGGACTCCCTGACCCAGCGGCTCCAGCTGTGCGGCGCCACCTTCAGCGTGCAGCGTCGCAGTCAGGCATGGCGCCTGCCCACGCTCAGCGAACGCTATGCGCTCAGCCTGCCACAAAGACAGACGGCGCTGATCCGTGAGGTCGTTCTCATGGCCAACGGGCAGCCCGTCGTATTCGCCCGCAGCGTCTTTCCCCACGCCACACTCACCGGCGAACTGAGATGGTTGCGGCATCTGCAGAACCGCTCCCTCGGCAGCATTCTCTTCAGAAACCCCTGGCTGCAGCGCAGTCCCTTCGAGATCGCCAGACTGGCTGGCGACACCCCCCTTCTCCCGGATGACCTGCATCAGCAGGCGCCAGCCTGGGGTAGACGCTCAGTGTTTCTGATCAACCGGCGCCCGCTGCTGGTAGGAGAAATCTTCCTCGAGTGCTTCCGACCGTGGAGCAGCAGTCGCTCCGTGCAGCGCAGCCAGCGCCGCTGGTCGGGACGCAGCCGTACAAAGCAATAATGCCGCGACATGAGGACCTGCACGGGCTCCTCACCACCAACAGCAGAGGATTTGTGGATATACTCTGCGGAACGAGGAAGAAGTACAGCGGCAGATGAAGGGGCTCAGCGAGCACCGGATTCTGGTGATGTTGCCCGGACCTCACGCTGGCTGTTCGGAGACACTTTAATGAACTCACCTGTTACACATACGCAGACGGCGCTTCCGGAGCGCTTTCTCGCGCTGCTTTCCTCCCTGCTGCGCCAGCCCTCCGTGGTCGGCGCTGAGCACGCCTTCTTTCGCTGCCTGCAGCGCGAGCTCGAGGAGCGCGGCGCCAGGGTCACCTGGTATGAGGGCCTGCTGGTGGCCCAGGGTAGCCAGCCGAACAGCATTATGTTCTCCGCCCACGCCGACCGCCACGGCCTTGTGTGCACTGGCCCGAACGAGTTCCAGTATGCCGCCTTCGTGGCCGGCGCACGCTCCGACCTGCTCGGCAATTCGGTGTCCGAGCAGCTCATGCGCAAGATCGTCGGGCGCTTCACGCAGATGCCGGTGTATGCCTACGACCCCTGGTCCGGTGCCTACCTCGGTCGTGGCGATACCCGCAGCAGCTATATCTGCGAGTTCCGCAACAACCTCATCTTCGAGATCGACGGCCTTAACCACCTCATCGCGGGCACCCCGGTGGCCTTTACCGACCACCTGAAAGTCTCACCGGAGGCGCTCAAGGGCCAGCTCGATAACGTTATCACCATCGCCGCCCTCGTCTATCTGTTCGAATGCGGCTTCGAGGGCACCGCGTTCTTTACCGCGCAGGAAGAAGCGGGCAAGAGCTGGCGCTACCTGCTGGAGTGGTTCCGGCGCTTTGGCGGCTCCACCAACCAGCTGATCGTGGTCGATACGAGCCCCTTCCCCACCTTCGAGGCCGCGGCGGAGCAGCACCTGGTGCTGCGCAACCGCGACGCCAACGCCAGCTTTAACCGCGAACTCACCGCACGGCTTGCCGCGGCCTGCCGCGAGGCCGGCTATCGTACGCTGCACAAGGACACCTGGGTCGAGGCGCAGAACCAGAGCGCCGTGGCACGCGGGGAACCGGCGGCCAGCCTCGGCTCCACCGAGCTCGGGCGCATTATTGCCGCCTCCAACGGGCTGGTGGACGGCACGACCCTGCAGATTCCCACCTCCGGCTATCACACCATGCTGGAATCGGCCCCGGTCGCCTCGGTCAGCGCGTTCCTGGATGTGCTTGGGCGGCTGTCCACGCATTCCGCCGCCGAGGCGGCCTGAAGGCAGTCCCAGCCGCAGCGTCGGCAGATCAACCTGCCGCCTGCGCCGGTATCGGATAGCCGCGCCAGGTCTTCACCGGACGCAGCGTAAAAATAGTCTGCATACTGGACACGTGGGGCAGCCGCGCCAGACAGTTGCGGTGGATGTGGGCGTAATCTTCCATATCCCGGGCCACCACCCGCAGAATATAGTCGGCATCACCGCTGGTGAGATGGCATTCGAGAATGTCGTCAAAGCCCTGCACGGCATTCTCGAAGGCCTCCAGCACCTCCAGCGCCTGGGAACTCAGGCTGATCTCGACAAACACCAGCAGTGACAGGCCCAGCGCCGCGCGATCGATCCGCGCTGCGTAGCCGACAATCACGCCCGTTGCCTCCAGGGCTCGTATCCGGCGATGACAGGCCGAGGTGGACAGGCCAATGGCGTCGGCGAGCGCGGCTATCGGCTGCGCGGAGTCCTGCTGCAACGCGGTAATTATCCTGCGATCAAAGCGATCCATGCCACTATTTCCTGGTATTAATGCTTAACGCGAAATTAAATAGCATATTACAGCGAATTTCAGCCGCAAAATCGGAAATTTTTCGGGGCGAGTAGTAGCATACTCGTAAGACGTCGTTTGTATTTCGCTGCTGGAGTACACGTAGGAGATCACATCATCCGAGACGTTTTCACCCCCAGACACCACCGGAGATCCCAATGATCGTAGGCACCCCTAAAGAAATAAAAAACCACGAGTACCGCGTGGGCCTGACCCCCGAAAGCGCCCGTGAACTGACGGCGCGCGGACACGAGGTATTGGTAGAGACGGGCGCGGGCCTGGGTATTGACGCCAGCGATGAGGCCTACCGCACCGCCGGCGCGGAAGTGGTGAACACCGCTGCGGAAATCTTTGAGCGCTGCGACATGGTTGTCAAGGTGAAGGAACCACAGGCTGACGAACGCAAGATGCTGCGCGAAGGCCAGATTCTCTACACCTACCTCCACCTGGCGCCGGACCCGGACCAGACCCGCGACCTGATTACCTCCGGTGCCGTCTGCATTGCCTATGAAACCGTGACCGACGAGGACGGCGGCCTGCCCCTGCTCAAGCCCATGAGCCAGGTGGCCGGGCGCATGTCTGCCCAGGCCGGCGCCAACGCGCTGGAAAAAGCGCGCGGCGGACGCGGCGTACTGCTGGGCGGCGTGCCCGGCGTTGCCCCGGGCAAGGTCGCCATCATCGGCGGCGGCGTGGTCGGCTTCAATGCGGCGCAGATGGCGGTCGGCCTGGGTGCCGATGTCACCATTCTCGACCGCTCACCCGTCGTCCTCGAGCGCCTGGGCATCTACTTTGAGGCCCGCGCCAAGACCCGCTTCTCCAACACCGCCAACCTGGCCGAGTGCGTGGCCGATGCCGACCTCGTCATCGGTGCGGTGCTGGTACCCGGCGCGGCAGCTCCTAAGCTCGTCACCCGTGACATGCTGAAAACCATGCACCACGGGGCGGTGATGGTGGATGTGGCCATTGACCAGGGCGGCTGCTTCGAGACCTCCCACGCCACCACCCACGATGATCCGACCTACATCGAAGGAGGCATTGTGCATTACTGCGTCGCCAACATGCCCGGCGCCGTTGCCCGCACCTCGACCTACGCACTCAACAACGTGACCCTGCCCCGGGCCCTGCGCATTGCAGATCTCGGATGGCGCGGCGCCCTGGCCGAAGACCCCCATCTCGCCAACGGCCTCAATGTCTGCCACGGTCAGATCACCTACGAGGCTGTCGCCAACGCGCTCGGGCACGCCTACACGCCGGTAGCAGACATACTGCGCGGGTAGGGCGCAGCACCCACCCGCGCAGTATGTCTTCTCCCGGCTGCAAAGCGGGCGTACACTGGTCTGCATCAAGCGATGACAGGCAGCGAGGCAAGCCCGATGACCTCCATACTTCCCGAAACCCACAGCGCCCTCACCCGCGATCAGCTCGAAGCACACTGGATGCCCTACACGGGTAATCGCCAGTTCAAGAACGACCCCCGTATGCTGGTGGGAGCCGAGGGCATCCATTACATCGATGATCGCGGCCGACGCATTCTCGACGGGCTCTCCGGCCTCTGGACCTGCGGCCTCGGACACAACCGCCCCGAAATCGCCGAGGCAGTCTACCGACAGCTGAAAACCCTGGACTACGCCCCCGCCTTTCAGTTCGGCCAGCCACTGTCCTTCCAGCTGGCCAATCGTCTGCGCGACCTCACCCCGGCGGGCCTCGACCACGTCTTCTTTACCAACTC
>JBHEOS010000008.1:16587-45073 GCA_046260695.1 Gammaproteobacteria bacterium | reverse complement strand
CCTCCAGGCTGTGCTCCTGGGCGTGCGCGTCGTCCAGTTCCCGGACCTGCGGGAACGCGCGCAGCGCCGTCAGGGCCGCGCTGTCGAGCGGGATGTCGCCCAGCGGGGTGCGGAACGCCGTGGCGGAACTGGCGGCCAGGCCACGGAAGCCGACCCGGTGCGCGGGTCCGAGCAGGACCACGCGGGTGATCAGTCCGCGCAGCGGTCGCAGGCGCGCATAGGCGCTGGCCGCGACCGGGCCGGAATAGATGTAGCCGGCATGCGGTACGACCAGGGCCTTGGGGGGCGCGCCGGTGGCGGGTGCATTGCGCAGGAAGCCATCGACCTGGCGCTGCAGCGTTGCCGGATCGTCCGGGTAGAACAGGCCGGCCACGGCCGGCGTACGGATGCGCTGCATGGGTGGGCTCCTCCCGATGTCCTGTACAGGTAATGGCAGCCTGTCCGGCAAATATCAAGGGGACGTGTGCCGATCGCGGCGGACTATACTTCCGGGCGTCGCTTGCGAGGTGTCCCATGAACGGTAAACGCGTGCCCGATTCGGTGGTGCCTACCCGATACTGGCACCTGCTCGACGACGGCCGGGTGCAATGCGATCTGTGTCCGCGCTTTTGCAAACTCCATGAGGGCCAGCGCGGTCTGTGTTTCGTACGCGCGAATCAGCACAACACCATCGTGCTGACGACCTACGGCCGGTCCAGCGGGTTCTGCATCGATCCGATTGAAAAGAAGCCACTGAACCACTTCCTGCCCGGTACGCCGGTGCTCTCGTTCGGCACCGCCGGCTGCAACCTGGCCTGCAAATTCTGTCAGAACTGGGACATCAGCAAGTCGCGCGAGATTGACACCCTGGCGGATACCGCCTCGCCGGAGAAGATCGCCCGGGTGGCGGCCGAGCTGGGCTGCCGCAGCGTGGCCTATACCTACAACGATCCGGTGATCTTCCACGAGTACGCCATCGACGTGGCGCAGGCCTGCCATGCGCGCGGGATCAAGTCGGTGGCGGTGACCGCCGGCTACGTGACCGCCGAGCCACGCAAGGAATTCTACCGCTACATGGATGCGGCGAACGTCGATCTGAAGGGTTTCACCGAGGCATTCTATTGGAAGCTCACGGGCGGTCACCTGGCGCCGGTGCTGGAGACCCTGGAATACCTCAAGCATGAGACCCAGGTCTGGTTCGAGATCACCACCCTGCTGATTCCCGGTCACAACGATTCCAAGCAGGAGATCGAGGCGCTGACGAAGTGGGTCGTGGAACATCTCGGTCCGGACGTCCCGCTGCACTTCACGGCCTTCCACCCCGACTGGAAGATGCTCGACGTGCCGCCGACCCCGGCGGAGACGCTGACCCGGGCCCGCGAGATCGCGCTTGCCAACGGGGTGCGCTACGCCTACACCGGCAATGTGCATGACAAGGGCGGCGGCAGCACCTACTGCCACCACTGCGGCGGACTGCTGATCGGTCGCGACTGGTACGTACTGAGCGACTGGAACCTCACCGCCGATGGGCGCTGCACGGCTTGCGGCACGCCGCTGGCCGGCGTGTTCGAGGCCGCCCCCGGCCACTGGGGCGCGCAGCGCCAGCCGGTGCGTCTGTCCAACTACGCCTGAGTGGGTTTCCGCCCGCGCGGCGATGCCCGGCGACAGTCTGGCCCGGGATTTGCAGAACTGCCTATGTGTGCCGGGCAGTTGGCAGATCCGGCCCCATAGAGAGGGCGCATGCGGCAGATATTCAAGGGTGTGGCGGGGGCGGTTCTGTTGGCGGGGGGCTCCGCGGTCGCCGGGGAGTTCGACAGCCGGGTGCCGATGCGCGATATGGGGGCCGCGACGTACTACGTCGATGGCGAAATTCAGGGGGTTGGCAAAGTCGACCTGATGGTCGATACCGGTTCCGGTTACACCGTAATCAATGAGCAGACCCTGGCCCTGTTGAAGCCATCCAATGGGGCTGTATATGTCAAAGATTTGTCGGGCATCTTGGCCGACGGCAGTTCCATGACGGTGCCAGTCTACCGAATCGCGCACTTGCGCATCGGTGAGGCGTGCACCCTTTCGGATGTCGAGGTCGCCGTGTTTCCGGGGGGTACGCGGCAGATCCTTGGGTTGAGCGCCCTGCGCCGTGCCGCGCCATTTATCTTCTCGCTCGATCCGCCCCAGTTGGTGCTGAGTCATTGCACTGTGCGGGCGGATGTGGCCGGCGGCCGGGGTTCCTGATTCCCGACGCCGGCCCGGCCGCGGTACTCAGTACTTGGGCGTGTCGGAGGCGGGCTGCTGTTCCCTCTCCAGGGCACCGCCCTGGTCCGTCGTCACACCAGTGCCGATGCCGATTTCGAAGGCGCTGAATTCAGACACATCCAGCTGATTGTTCTTGTCCGCATCGAGTTCCTGCCAGCGCGCGTGCAGATCCGGGTTGGCCGCGGCCTCCTGTTCCGAAATATATCCGTTGGCGTCGGCGTCCAGGTTCTGGAACAGGCTACTACTGGTATCGTCGGCCTGCACGGCGTTGCCCGAGATCAGGGCGAGGGTGGCGAGGGTCGTGAGAATGGGCATCTTGCGCATGGGTGATCTCCTTGTACGTAGTTTGTATGAGATTCACTCGCCGCGGCGAGTGAGCCGCTATGTAACGTCAGCCCTATGGGAAAAACTGTGCGCTGTGTCACAGCCCCGGGCCGGCTCGGGACCGGCCATCGGGCATGCCCGATGGCCGTTGCGACCTACTGGGTATAGACGCCGCCGGTCTGTTGCGCAAGTCACGGATCAGTCGCGCCCCAGCCCTTTGGACACCAGCGCGATCTCGTCGCTATCGGTGATCGGCTGATCGAGTTCGAAGAATTGCTTGTTCACCGTGACGGTCAGGCGCTCGTCCTGCAACGCCTCTGCCCTGGCCGCGCTGGCGCAGGTAACCGAGCCGTTCGCGGGTGGTGTGTACGGTCTTGGGCAGGAACAGTTCCTCGGCGCCGCGGCCGATGCGGTCGGGCAGATTGCCGAAATACAGGATCTTCGCCAGGGTCGGTCCTTAAGGGTGTGGGAAGGCGTATTGTCCGGCCGCCGCCGAGGGGGTCAACATCGGGCGGATTACGGTTTGTTATACTGCCGGCCCCCAACAGATAGCTGGTCGAGGTCGCCGCATGCATTCACCCGCCGCCCGTATTGGGATCGTCACCGTCTCCGACCGCGCCAGCCGCGGCGATTATCAGGATTTGGGTGGCCCGGCGATGCACGACTGGTTCGCGCGGGCGTTGACCTCGCCCTGGGAGCCGGTGACCCGGCTGATCCCCGACGAGCGCGCCCAGGTCGAGACCACGCTGATCGAGCTGTGCGATGTCCAGGGCTGTTGTCTGGTGGTGACCACCGGCGGCACCGGCCCCGCGTTGCGCGATGTGACGCCGGAGGCGACTGAGGCGGTGATCGACAAGCTGATGCCCGGCTTCGGTGAGCAGATGCGCGCGGTGTCGCTGCGGCATGTGCCGACCGCGATCCTGTCGCGCCAGCTTGCCGGGATCCGCGGGCAGTCCCTGATCATCAATCTGCCGGGCAAACCGGCGGCCATCGGCGAGTGTCTGGAGGCGGTGTTTCCGGCCGTACCCTACTGCATCGACCTGCTCGGCGGCCCGTTCCTGACCACCGATGAAGCCTTCATCAAGGCGTTTCGGCCCAAGCAGAAATAGTCCGTCTGTCACGCCTCGCGCTTGAGGACCACCCCCGCCAGCGGCGGCAGGCTCAGCGCGATGGAATGGGGGTGGCCCATCCACGGCGTGGGCTCGGTGTACAGGCGCTGTTCGCCGGTGTTGCTGCCGCCGTAGTAGGCCGAATCTGAATTCAGCAGCACGCTGTAACAGCCCGGTTCGGGTACGCCCAGGCGGTAGTCGGGGCGCACCACGGGGGTGAAGTTGAACACCGCGACGATGAAGGCGTCTTCGGCCCGGCGCTGATAGCTGATGACCGATTGAGCGGCGTCGTGGCAGTCGATCCAGCTGAACCCCGGCGCCTCGAAGTCGTGGCGGTGCAGGGCCGGTTCATCCCGATACAGCCGATTGAGGTCACGCACCAGGGCCTGCACGCCGGCGTGCGGTGGGTAGTCCAGCGCCGGCCATTCCAGCGACTCCCGGAAATTCCATTCCGAACGCTGGCCGAATTCCGAACCCATGAACAGCAGCTTCTTGCCGGGATAGGTCCACAGGTAGGTGTAGAGCAGGCGCAGATTGGCGAACTGCTGCCATTCGTCGCCGGGCATCTTGTGCAGCATGGAGGATTTGCCGTGCACCACCTCGTCGTGCGAGAAGGGCAGCACGAAATTCTCCGTGAACGCATACAGCAGGCCGAAGGTGAGCTGGTCGTGATGGAAGTGCCGGTGTACCGGGTCCTTGCTGATGTACACCAGGGTGTCGTGCATCCAGCCCATGTTCCATTTCATGGAGAAACCCAGGCCACCGACATAGGCCGGGCGGGTGACCTGCGGCCAGGCGGTGGATTCCTCGGCGATCATCAGCGTGCCGGGGTGCTGGCCGTGGGTGATCTGATTGAGCTGACGCAGGAAGTCGATGGCCTCCAGATTCTCGCGGCCACCGTACTGGTTGGGGATCCACTCGCCCGGGTTGCGCGAATAATCCAGGTAGATCATCGAGGCCACGGCGTCCACGCGCAGGCCGTCGAGGTGGCATTCCTCGATCCAGAACAGCGCCGAGGACAGCAGGAAATTGCGCACCTCGTTGCGGCCGTAGTTGGGGATCAGCGTGCCCCATTCACGGTGTTCGCCGCGGCGCGGGTCTTCGTGCTCGTAGAGCGCGCTGCCGTCGAAGCGGGCCAGGGCATACGCGTCTTTGGGAAAGTGACCCGGCACCCAGTCGAGGATCACCCCGAGTCCGTGCTGATGGCACTGGTCGACGAAGAAACGGAAGTCATCCGGTGTGCCGTGCCGGCTGGTCGGCGCGTAATAACCGGTGGTCTGGTAGCCCCAGGAGTCATCCAGCGGGTGTTCGGTGACCGGCAGCAGCTCGATGTGGGTGAAACCCAACTCGACCACATACGGGACCAACTGCTCGGCCAGCTCGCGGTAGCTCAGGAACTCGCCCTGTGGGCCGCGGCGCCAGGAACCCAGGTGCACCTCATAGACTGAAGACGGGGCGTGCAGCCAGTCCTGATCGCGGCGCGCCTGCAGCCACGCCGCATCGCCCCAGGCATAGGTGTCGGCCGCGGGGACACACGCGGCGGTGCCGGGGCGGCGTTCGAAGCTGCGCCCATAGGGGTCGGTCTTCAAATGGATGCTGCCGTGCGCGTGGTTGCGGATCTCGTACTTGTACAACTCGCCGGCACGGATCCCGGGGATGAACAACTCCCAGAGGCCGCTGCCGCCGCGCACGCGCATCGGGTGGCGGCGGCCGTCCCAGGCGTTGAAGTCGCCAACCACGCTGACGCGCTCGGCGTTCGGCGCCCAGACGGCGAACAGCACGCCGTCGATCCCGTCGGCCTGGTGCAGACGCGCGCCCAGGAACCGATAGGCGTGCCAGTGGCGGCCTTCTCCGAACAGGTGGATGTCGAAGTCGCCGAGCTGGGGCGGGAAGCTATACGGATCGTAGGCCTGCTGCGCGTTTCCGGCGGCATCGGTCCAGGCCAGCTGGTAACGCTGCGCGAGCCGACCGGTCGGTCCCTGCCAGGCGAAAAATCCGCTGTCGCCCAGGCGCGTCAGCGGGACGCCCAGCGCGGGCAGATGTGCCGCGCGTGCGCCTGGCAGATAGGCGATCACCTGCTCGCCGTCCTTGTGCGGATGGCGGCCGAGCACGGCGAACGGATCGTGATGCCGTGCCTCGGCGATGCGCTGGAGATCGGCTGACAGGTGTTCGGTTGGTAACGGGGCAGTGTTCGGCATGATCTGTGAATAGGCCGTCAGCGGGGCCGGAAGCGACAGCATCCCGGCGGGGGTGAACCTCATTCCAAGTGACGGGGCAGATGGTACCATACCGCCGTGCTGCTCCGCCCGCACCGTGCCTTGCACGACCCGACCCGCGTGGTCGCTACGCCAAAAGGAGATTTGTGCGCATGATTCCCGGCCAGACGCGGCGTTTCGTCAGCCGTCTTACCCGCAACACCCTGGCGCTGATCCTGGCGGGTGGGCGGGGCTCCCGACTCAAACACCTGACCCTGTGGCGCGCCAAACCGGCGGTGCCCTTCGGCGGCAAGTTCCGCATCGTCGATTTCCCGCTGTCCAATTGCCTGAATTCTGGCATCCGCAGCATCGGCGTGCTCTCGC
Source organism: Gammaproteobacteria bacterium (assembly GCA_046260695.1). Classification (GTDB taxonomy): domain Bacteria; phylum Pseudomonadota; class Gammaproteobacteria; order Thiohalobacterales; family Thiohalobacteraceae; genus JAHJQQ01. The sequence continues at coordinate 38,826 of JBHEOS010000008.1, read as the reverse complement.
AGTACAAGGCCCACTCGCTGATCCAGCATATCCACCGTGGCTGGAATTTTCTGCGCGGCGAGTTCGGCGAGTTCATCGAACTGCTGCCCGCGCAGCAGCGCATCGAGACCTCCTGGTATGAAGGCACCGCCGACGCGGTCTACCAGAACATCGACATCATCCGCAATCACCATCCCGAGTTCGTGCTGATCCTGGCCGGTGACCACATCTATAAGATGGACTACGGCCCGATGATCGCCGACCACGTCAAGCGTGGCGCTGACATGACCGTGGCCTGCATCGAGGTTCCGCTGGATTACGCCCGGGCCTTCGGTGTGATGGGGGTGGACGCCGATAACCGCGTGGTGGAGTTTCAGGAGAAGCCGGCCAACCCGCAGCCGATGCCCGGCCAACCGGACCGGGCCCTGGCCTCGATGGGCATCTATGTCTTCAACACGGAGTTTCTGTATCAGCAACTGATCGATGATGCCGACAACGACGCCTCGACGCACGATTTCGGCAAGGACATCATCCCCCAGGTGATCCGCTCGCATAAGGTCGTCGCCTATCCGTTCCGCGACAGCGAGACCGGCAAGCAGGCGTACTGGCGCGATGTGGGCACGGTGGACGCCTTCTGGGAGGCCAATCTGGAGCTGATCGGCGTGACCCCGGAACTCAACCTGTACGATTCCGAATGGCCGATCTGGACCTACCAGGAGCAACTGCCGCCGGCCAAGTTCGTGTTCGACGATGATGACCGCCGCGGCATGGCGGTGGATTCCATGGTCTCCGGCGGGTGCATCATCTCCGGCGCACTGGTGCGCCACTCGCTGCTGTTCTCGAACGTCAAGGTGCACCACCGCGCCGTACTGGAGGACGCCGTGGTGCTGCCCAACGTCCATGTCGGCGAAGGCTGCCAGATCACCCGCGCGGTGATTGACAAAGGCTGCCGGATTCCACCCGGCACCGTGATCGGTGCCGACCCCGAGGCCGATGCCGCACGCTTCTATGTCAGTGAGGGCGGCGTGGTGCTGGTGACACCCGAAATGCTTGGCCAGGAGTTGCATCATGTCCGCTGACCAAAAACTCAATGTGGTGCTGTGCTGGCACATGCACCAGCCGCAGTACTGCAATCTGATGAGCGGCGAATATCAGCAGCCCTGGACCTATCTGCACGCCATCAAGGACTACGTCGACATGGCCGCGCACATCGAGTCCGTGCCCGGTGCCAAGGCGGTGGTGAATTTCGCGCCGATCCTGCTCGATCAGATCGCCGACTACGCCGGGCAGGTGCGGGCCTTTCTGCACGATGGCAAGGCGCTGCGCGATCCGCTGCTCGATGCCCTGTGCGCTGCGCCGCTGCCGGCCGAACCGGAGGCGCGTCTGCTGCTGATCAAGGCCTGCCTGCGGGCCAATCAGAAACGCCTGATCGACCGCTTTCCGGCCTACCAGCGGCTGGCGGAACTGGCGCGCTGGTGCTGCGCGCACAGTGATGGCCTGGGTTACCTCGGCGACCAGTTCCTGGTCGACCTGCTGGTCTGGTACCACCTGGCCTGGCTGGGCGAGACCGTGCGCCGCGACGATGCGCGCGTGCGCCGGCTGATGGGGCAGGCTAGCGGCTACACCCTGCACGACCGGCGCATCCTGATGACGGTCATCGGCGAACTGCTCGCCGGCGTGATCGGCCGGTATGCGGCGCTGGCCAGCCAGGGCAAGGTCGAGATCGCCGTGTCGCCCTACGCCCACCCGATTATCCCGCTGCTGCTGGACATCCAATCTGCCCACGAGGCCACACCGGCCGCGCCGTTGCCCGAATTGGCCGCCTACCCGGGCGGCCGCGAACGTGCCGAATGGCATATCCGCGAGGCGATCAACAGTTGCGAGCGCCACTTCGGCCTGCGTCCGCGCGGCTGTTGGCCGTCGGAGGGTGCCGTGAGCACCGCGACGGTCGCGCTGCTGGAGAAGCACGGCTTCGATTGGGCGGCGAGCGGCGAGAGTGTGTTGTTCCACAGTATCGCCCGCGATGAAAAGCTCAAGGCGCACCCCCGCGAGGCGCTGTTGTACCGGCCCTACCACGTCAAGGGCGGCAAGCTCGGCTGCTTCTTCCGTGACGACGGCCTCTCGGACATGCTCGGCTTCGCCTATGCCGACTGGCACGCCGACGACGCCGTCGCCAATCTGGTCCATCACCTGGAGAACATCCTCTCCAGCGGCATACCCGACCCGCACCGCGTGGTCTCCATCATCCTCGACGGCGAGAATGCCTGGGAGTACTACCCGGAGAACGGCTACTATTTTCTCAGCGCCCTGTACAAGCGCCTGGCCGAACACCCGCGCATCCGTCTGACCACCTTCTCCGACTATCTCGCTGCCGGTACGGCGGGCACCGAGATCAAATCCCTGGTCGCCGGCAGTTGGGTGTACGGCAGCCTCTCCACCTGGATCGGCGACCACGACAAGAATCACGGCTGGGATATGCTCGGCGATGCCAAGCGCGCGTTCGATCAGGTGACGGCCGAAGGTCACCTCGACCCCGAGCAACTCGCAGCCGCCCGACAACAGCTCGCGATCTGCGAAGGTTCCGACTGGTTCTGGTGGTTTGGCGACTACAATCCCGCCGACAGCGTGCAGGACTTCGACCGTCTGTACCGCATGCACCTGGCAAACCTCTATCAGGCGCTGGGCACAGATCCGCCGGAGTACCTCACCCATGCCTTCTCGCACGGCAGCACCGGCCCGGCTCCCGAGCACGGCGGGGTGATGCGCCACGGTCAGCCGGCAAGCTGACGGCGCAGCGTCCATGCCGCATCCCGACCCTTCCGGTCCTTTCGCGCGGCGCCTGGCGGGCATCCTGCTGCACCCGACCTCCCTGCCGGGCGCGGGCGCGTGCGGCGAACTCGGCGCCGAGGCCTTCCGCTTCGTGGATTTTCTCGCCGATGCCGGCATCGGCGTCTGGCAGATGCTGCCGCTCGGCCCGACCCACGCCGACCGCTCGCCCTACCAGTGCACCTCGGTGCATGCTGGCAACCCGCGCCTGATCAGCCTGCAAGGCCTGCGCGAATGCGGCTGGCTGGAGGACACCGCAGAGCCCGCCGCCGATCCCGCCACCGATGAACGCGCGCGCGCGGACCGGCTGCGGGCCGCCTTTGCCGGATTCCAGCGCCGGGGCGATGCCCAGGCGCAGGCGGCGTTCGCGGCCTTCAGGCAGACCCATGGGTGGTGGCTGAACGACTTCGCGCTCTACGAGGCCCTGCGCCGGGAACAGCAGCAGCGCGGCTGGTTTCACTGGCCGCACGATCTGCGCGACCGCCTGCCGGAGGCGCTGGATGCGGCGCGTCACCGCCTGGCCGCGGCCATCGATCAGGTGTGCTTCGATCAGTTCGTGTTTTTCCGGCAGTGGCACGCACTGCGTGCGTATGCCAACGCGCGCGGCGTGCGCCTGTTCGGCGACGTGCCGATCTTCGTCGCCTACGACAGCGCCGACGTCTGGGCCTGCCGCGACTGTTTCCGTCTCGATGCCGAGGGCCGCATGGAGGTGGTCGCCGGGGTGCCGCCCGATTATTTCTCGGCCACCGGTCAGCGCTGGGGCAATCCGCATTACCGTTGGGATGTCCTCGAAGCGGACGGCTTCCGCTGGTGGATCGAGCGCATGCGCACCCAGCGCGAGTTGTTCGACCTGATCCGCATCGATCACTTCCGCGGTTTCGAGGCGCACTGGGAGATCCCCGCCACAGCCGAGACCGCGATCGATGGCCGCTGGGTGGAGGCCCCGGGGGAGCGCCTGTTCCGCGCGCTGCAGGACAGCCTTGCCGACCTGCCGCTGGTCGCCGAGGACCTTGGGATCATCACCCCCGAGGTGGATGCCTTGCGCCAGCGCTTCGGCCTGCCCGGCATGAAGATTCTGCAATTCGCCTTCGGCGGAGATGCCGGCAACCCGTATCTGCCGCACAACCACGATCGGCTGAGCGTGGTCTACACCGGCACCCACGACAACGACACCACCTTGGGCTGGTACGCCCACCTCGCAGAGGACGCGCGTGGGCATCTGCACGCCTACCTCGGTCACCCCGCGGAGGCCCTGCCTTGGCCGCTGATCCGCGCCGCCCTGGCCTCGGTCGCCGTGCTCGCCGTCGTGCCCTGGCAGGATGCGCTCGCACTGGGCTCCGAGCACCGCATGAATACCCCTGGTGTTGCTGAGGGAAATTGGCGCTGGCGCTTCGACTGGGGGCAGGTGCCGGAGGGCCTCGCCGCCCGGCTGCGCGGCCTGGTGACCTTGTACGGCCGCGTCCCAGAAGACGCATCAGACACATCAGGTGTTTCCTGAACCGCCCCGCCAAACGCCCGCCCCCGCGGCGCAGGTGTCCAGCGTCGTCTATAGTCAACTTGTATGGCCCGCCTCACGGGCGCGTCTGTCCGGACGATGGACGATTAACGTTTCAAGGAGTGTGTGTATGCGAGCGCGGAACCCCCCCCCGCGCGGGATGGATTTCATGGCCTCGAGTCAGGAGGCGGAGGCGTTTCTGCGCCGGCTGCTGGAGGCCAGCGATACGCTCGAGCACCCCTGCATCGTCCACGATCACGAATTCCGCATCCAGTTTGCGAACCAGGCCTACCTGAACGCCGCCCAGGCGCGCCTCGACGAGGTCGCCGGTAAGCCGTATTGGGAGGTCTACCCACGGGTGCCGGGGCCCTTCCCGTTCCCGACCGAGGGCGGCGCGCCTGAGACCTGCCAGACGACTGAGTCCGGCGAGATCTACTGCATGCGGTCCCTGGCGCTCCGCGATCTCGAGGGCCCGAGTCTGTATGGCGTGCAGTTTATCGAGGACGTCACCGAGCGCCGCCGGCTCGAAGCGGCGCTGCAGCGCGAGCAGGCGCTGACCCATGCGACCATCGAGAGCGCCCCGGGGATCTTCTACGTGATCGACCCCGACTGTCGCTTCATACGCTGGAATCAATATCTGAACCGGATGACGGGGCTGAGCGACGAGGAGCTGCGCCAGACCCACGCGCTGTCGATCGTCCACCCGGACGATAAGGAACGCGTAAACGCCAAGATCCGGGAGATCTTCAGCGTCGGGTATGGCGAGGCCGAGACGCGGCTGTTGGCCAAGGACAAGGGCGTGCGCGAGTACACCTTCACCGGGAAGCGGTTCTCAACCGATGGGGCGGTGTATCTGGCCGGTATCGCCACGGACATCACGGAATACAAGCGCGCCGAGTACCGTCTGGAACACCTGGCCACCCACGACCGCCTGACCGACCTTCCCAATCGCAACCTGTTCTTCGACCGGCTGCAGCATGGCCTGGACCGGGCCGCCCGGCACGGCGCGCAGCTCGCGGTCCTGTTCGTGGACCTGGACAACTTCAAGCAGATCAACGACAGCTTGGGCCACGCGACGGGCGATGTCCTGCTGAGCCAGGCCGCCGACCGCTTGCGGGCGTGTACCCGCAGGCAGGACACCGTCTCGCGCCTGGGCGGCGACGAATTCACGGTGATCGTCGAGGATTTTCAGGAGGGCGCCGAGGCGACCGTTGCGGCCACCGCGGAGCGGATCATCGAGGCCCTGTCGGCGCGTTTCGACCTCGGCGTCGGTCAGGTACAGGTCACGGCCAGCGTGGGCATCGCCCTCTACCCCAAGGACGGCCGGGATATGACGACCCTGCTGCGGCACGCCGACGTGGCGATGTACAAGGCCAAGGAACTCGGCAAGAACAACTATCAATTCTTCGCCGAGGATATGAACGCCCAGACGACCGAACGCCGGGCCCTGGAGAACGAGCTGCGCGAGGCATTGGCGCGCGACGAATTCTTCCTGGTCTATCAGCCGCAGGTGAATCTCCGCAGCGCGCGGGTGATCGGCGTCGAGGCCCTGCTGCGTTGGCAGCATCCGCGGCGCGGTCTGGTGTTGCCGGAGGAATTCATCCCGCTGGCCGAGTCCTCGGGTCTGATCATACCGATCGGGGAATGGGTGCTGCGCGGCGTCTGCGCGCAGCTGCGCGCGTGGTCCGGCAGCGGTCTGCGCAGCGTCCGGGTGGCGATCAACCTGTCGCCCCGGCAATTCCGCCAGGAGGGTCTTGCCGAGAACATCCGGAACATCCTGAGCGAGTACGACATCTCCCCCGCGAGTCTCGGGATCGAGCTGACCGAGACCTGCGTGATGGATGACGCGGCATCGGCCACCACGATCCTGCGACAGCTCAAGGCCATGGGCATCGGACTGGCGCTGGACGATTTCGGGGTGGGCTATTCCTCGCTCCAGTACCTCAAACGGTTCCCCATCGACGATCTGAAGATAGACAGCCATTTCATCAAGGATCTGGCGACCGACCCGGAGGATCAGGCGATCGTCACCGCGATCATCACCATGGGGCACAGCATGCACATGGAGGTGATCGCCGAGGGCGTGGAGACCCATCAGCAGCTGGAATTTCTGCGTGGCCGGGGTTGCGATTCCGTGCAAGGCCACTTCGTGAATTACCCGCTTTCGGCGCAGCGTACCGGCGAGGTCCTCGGTCTGGCCTGAACGGCCTGGAGGCTCAGTCCCGCGCGTCCAGGCCGCGGGTGCGTTCCACCGTCCGCAGGCGCAGGTGCAGCGCCGCCTTCGCCAGCATGTGCGCGCTCACCGGTGCGGTAATGAACAGAAACAGGGTGATCAGCAGTTCGTGCAGGCTCAGGCCGTCGCCGCGGGTGGAGAAATACAGCACCGAACCGATGATCATGCCACCGACGCCCAAGGTGGTGGCCTTGGTCGGCCCGTGCAGGCGCAGGTAGAAATCCGGCAGGCGTGCCAGGCCCAGCGAACCGATCACCGCGAAACCGGCGCCGATCAGCAGGAACAGCGACACCAGCGCCTCGATCACTATCGCGAACATGTCGTGCCGCTCCTCATTCGATGATGTCGCCACGCAGCAGGTACTTGGCGACCGCCACTGTGCCGACGAAGCCCATCATGGCGATCAGCAGGGCGGCCTCGAAATAGATCGCCGTATCCAGGTGGATGCCGAACAGTACCAGTAGGGCAATGCTGTTGATGTACAGGGTGTCCAGGGCCAGGACCCGATCGGGCAGGTCGGGACCGCGCACCACCCGCCAGAGGTTCAGCAGCAGTGCCAGCGCCATCAGCGCGAAGGCGACCGGGATGGCCAGCGCTAGCATGGAAAGATCTCCCGCAGCGGGGCCTCGTAGCGCTGTTGGATCTGCGCGATCAGGGCCTCGGTGTCGTCGACGTCGAGGGCATGGATCAGCAGGCTCTTCCGGTCCTCGCTGATCTCGGCCGAGACCGTGCCCGGGGTCAGCGAAACGGTACTGGTCAGCACGGTGATCGCGAACTCGTCGCGCAAGGTCAGCGGCATGCGCACGAAGGCCGGGCGCAGTTTGGCCGGGTCGCCGAGGATCAGCCGCGCGACATGCAGGTTGGCGACGACGATGTCGCCGACCACCCTCAGGAAGTAACGCAGCAGGCGCATCGGCCGGGGCACGCGCGGCTGGGTGGGCCAGAAGGCGCTGCTGAACAGCGGTACCAGCAGGCCGAGCAGCAGGCCGAAGACGAGCTGACCGGGGGCGACCGAGTTCACCAGCAGCAGCCAGACGCCCGCCAGCACCAGACTCAGCAGCGGATGCGGCAGCCAGCGGCGAGGTTTAATGATCATCGCGCGGGACCTCCCTGGGCATATTGGGACGGTTGCAGATGCTCCAGCACCGCGCCGATGTAACCGGCCGGTGCGGCGAGCTGCCAGGCGGTGGCCTGGGTGTAGGCGGTCACCGGTTCGGCGAACACCGCCAGCAGCGGCGCCGCGGCCAGCAGCGACACGGCGCTGAGCAGCTGCACGCGATCGGCGCGCGCCGCCACCGCCGGTTGCTCCAGGGTCCGCCAGAACAACCGGCTGCCGGCGCGGCTCAGGGCGATCAGCGCCACCAGACTGCCGCCAAGCAGCGTGCCCCACAACCAGGCCGCCTGCACGCCGGGTTCGGGTGCCGTCAGCAGCAGCAGCTTGCCGATGAAGCCCGACAGCGGCGGCATGCCCACCACCGCCATGGCAGCGATGAAAAACAGGCTGCCGAGCAGGGCCGGTTGCAGCACCGGTGGCGCCTGGGCGAGCTGATCGCCCTGGCTGCCGCGCTGGCCGCGGATGATCCCCGCGAGCAGGAACAGCGCGCCGGTGGTCAGCGTGCTGTGCAGCAGATAATACAGCGCCGCGGCGAGCGCCGGCGGCGTGCCCAGGGCGATGCCGGCCAGCAGGGTACCCACCGAGACCACCACCAGATAGGCGATCAGGGTGCGCAGGTCGGTGGCGGCCAGCGCGCCGAGCGCGCCGAGCGCCAGGGTCGCAAGTCCCAGCGGCCACAGCCAGGGCAGGGCGACATCGGCCAGCAGACCCGCCTCGGGCCCGAAGATCAGGGTGTAGACACGCAGGATCGCGTACACGCCGACCTTGGTCATGATCGCAAACAGCGCGGCCACCGGCGCGCAGGCCGCGGCGTAGGCGCGCGGCAGCCAGAAATACAGCGGCAGCAAAGCGGCCTTGAGCGCGAACACCACCAGCAACAGCAGCGCGCCGGCGCGCAGCAGCGGCGCATCCGCGCTGCCGGCCTGGGCCACGCGGACCGCGAGGTCGGCCATGTTCAGCGTGCCGGTGATGCCGTAGAGCACGCCGACCGCGAACAGGAACAGGCTCGACCCGATCAGATTGAGCACCACATAGTGCAGCCCGGCCCGCGCGCGTGCCGGGCCCTGGCCGTGCAGCAACAGGGCATACGAGGCGATCAGCAGAATCTCGAAGAACACGAACAGGTTGAACAGGTCGCCGGTCAGAAAGGCCCCGTTGAGGCCGAGCAACTGCAACTGGAACAGGGCGTGGAAATTGCGCCCGCGCAGATCGCTGCCGCGCAGGGCATACAGCAGCGCCGGCAGGGCCAGTAGCGCGGTCAAGGCCAGCATCAGCGCGGCGAGCCGGTCGAGCACCAGCACGATGCCAAACGGTGCCGGCCAGTCGCCCAGCGCGTAGACCTGGATCGCGCCGTCGGCGGCGCGGTTCAGCAACAGCAGGGCGATGGGCAGCAGCGCGGCGGTCGCCACCAGGGCCAGGCCGCGTTGTGTCCGCTGGCTCCAACGGGCGCCAAGCAGCAGCACCAGCCCGGCGAACAACGGCAACAGGATCGGCGCGATGATCCAATGACTCATGGGCGTGGCTCCGACGTGGAGTCTCGGCCATCGACATGGTCGTTGCCCAGTTCACCGCGGCAGCGCAAGGCCAGGACCACCACGAAGGCGGTCATGGCGAAGCCGATCACGATCGCCGTCAACACCAACGCCTGCGGCAGCGGATCGGTGTAGCGCTCGGCTTGGCCGATCACCGGCGGCTGACCGGTCGCCAGTCGGCCCATGGCGAACAGGAACAGGTTCACCGCGTAGGACAGCAGGGTCAGGCCCATCACCACCGGGAAGGTGTGCGCGCGCAGCAGCAGATACACGCCGCAGGCGGTCAGCAGGCCGATCAGCAGGGCCAGCAGCAGTTCCATCTCAGGCGGACGCCTCGCGGGCGGGTTCCAGCACCGTGAGCTTGCCGAGGTTGGCCAGGATCAGCAGGGTGGCGCCGACCACGGTCAGATACACGCCCAGGTCGAACAGCATGGCCGTGGCCAGTTCGAGTTCGCCGAGCACGGGCAGCTGGAAATGCCCAAAGGCCGAGGTCAGGAACGGCCGCCCGAAGGCCCAGCTGCCCAGGCCGGTCAGGCCGGCCAGCAGCACCCCGCAGGCGATCACGATGTGGAAATCGAAGCGCAGGCGCGCCTGGGTCCAGTCCACGCCGTTGGCGATGTATTGCAGGATCAGCGCGATGCCGGTGACTAGCCCGGCGATGAAGCCGCCTCCCGGCAGGTTGTGGCCGCGCAGCAGGATGTACACCGAGACCACCAGGGCCAGCGGCAGCAGCGGCTGCGAGACCGCCGCGAGGATCAGCGGGTGGCGGTCCTGCGACCAGCGGCGGCCCTCGCCGTCGGCAGCCGGCAGCGGCAGTCTCAGCCCGTCGAGCAGGGCATAGATGCCGATGGCCGCCAGCGCCAGCACGGTGATCTCGCCCAGGGTGTCGAAGCCGCGGAAGTCGACCAGGATCACGTTGACCACATTGGCGCCACCGCCGCCCGGCACGCTGTTGTCGAGGTAATAGCCGGCGATGCTGTCATAGGGGCGGCTCAGCACCCCCCAGGCCAGCGCCGACACGCACAGGCCGGCGCCGCCGGCCAGCACGCCGTCGCGCAGCCGGCGCAGGCCGGAGGGTTCGGCCGGGGTGGTCTGCGGCAGGAAATACAAGGCCAGCATCAGCAGGATGATGGTGATCATCTCGACCGACAACTGGGTCAGTGCGAGGTCCGGCGCCGAGAAGCGCACGAAGGTCAGCGACACCACCAGCCCGACCACGCTCAGCAGCACCAGCGCGACCAGCCGGCGGCGATGCCAGACCACCGTGGCCACGCTGCTGACCGCCAGCAGCAGTGCGCCCACAGCGGTCACCGCGTCGATCGCCCCGGCCGCTACCGGCCCGCTCAGCGGTCCGCCCCAGAGGCTTGCCGTGGTCACGATGACTGCGGCGGCGATCAGCAGCAGGGCATAGCGTTGCAGCGAACCGTTCTCCAGGGCGGCGGTGAACCGCGCCGCCTGGGTGGTCAGCGCGCGCAGACGGGCCTCGAACACGCGCTTGGCATCGAAGGGTGGGAAGACCCGGTCGTGCAGCGTGAACAGGCGCTGGCGCATCACGTACACCAGCACACCGCCGGTCAGCGCGACCAGGCTCATCAGCACGGGCAGGTTGAAACCGTGCCAGATCGCCAGGCTGTAATAGGGCAGATGGCCGCCCACCACGCTGCCGGCGGCCACCGCCAGCAGCGGCGCCACGGTCCAGCCCGGCGCGATGCCGACCAGCAGGCACAAGGCCACCAGGACCTCCACCGGCACCTTCATGTAGCGCGGCGGCTCGTGGGGTGTGCGCGGCAGGTCGATCGGCTCGCCGTTGAAGAACACGTCGTGAATGAAGCGCGCCGAATAGGCCACGGCGAACACCCCGGCCAGGGTCGCCAGCGCCGGCAGCGTCCAGCTCCATGAGCCCAGCCAGTGCTGATGCAGGGTCTCGGTGAAGAACATCTCCTTGCTCAGGAAGCCGTTCAGCAGCGGCACCCCGGCCATGGACGAGGCCGCGATCATCGCCAGCGTGGCGGTGTACGGCATGTAGTGCCACAGGCCGTTGATCTTGCGCATGTCGCGGGTGCCGGTCTCGTGATCGATGATGCCGGCGGCCATGAACAGCGAGGCCTTGAAGATGGCGTGGTTGATGATATGGAACACCCCGGCCACCGCGCCCAGCGGCGTGCCCAGGCCGAACAGCAGGGTGATCAGCCCGAGGTGGCTGATGGTGGAATAGGCGAGCAGGCCCTTGAGATCGTGCTTGAACAGGGCGGTGTAGGCGCCAAACAGCAAGGTGACCAGGCCCACGCTGGAGACCACGTAGAACCACAACTCCGTGCCGGCCAGCGCCGGGAACAGCCGGGCCAGCAGGAACACCCCGGCCTTGACCATGGTCGCGGAGTGCAGATAGGCGCTGACCGGCGTCGGTGCCGCCATCGCATGCGGCAGCCAGAAATGGAACGGGAACTGCGCCGACTTGGTGAACGCCCCGAGCAGGATCAGGATCAGCGTCAACGGATACAACGCGTGCGCTTGGATTTGCTCGCCCGCGGCCAGTATCACCGACAGCTCGTAGCTGCCGGTGATGTGGCCGAGCAGCAGGATGCCCGCGAGCAGGGCCAGTCCGCCGCCGCCGGTCAGGGTCAGGGCCATGCGCGCGCCCTGGCGGGCATCGGCGCGGTGTTTCCAATAGCCGATCAGCAGGAAGGAGCTCAGGCTGGTGAGTTCCCAGAACATGAACATCAGCAGCAGATTCTCGGACAGCACGATGCCGAGCATGGCCGCCATGAACAGCAGCAGCAGGCCGTAGAAGCGGCCCATCGGCTCGCGCTCCGACAGGTAGTAGCGCGCATACAGGATCACCAGCAGGCCGATGCCCAGGATCAGCAGCGCGAACAGCAGGCCCAGGCCGTCGAGCCGCAGGGACAGGTTCAGGTTCAGCGCGGGCAGCCACGGCTGGCTGACGATCAGGATCTCGCCGGCGAATACACCGGGTGCGAGATTCAGCAGCAGCGCGAAGGCCGCCCCCGCGATGATGGCCGCCGACCCGGCACAGGCGTTGCGTCCCCAGCGGAGGCACAGCGGCGGCAGCAGGGCGCCGAGCAGGGGCAGGAGGATGATGAGGCCGAGGGTCATGAATGCGCTGTGCGGGTTCTGCGTAGTTACGTCGCCGCACCGGGTCGGTGAGCGCGTCGGCGGCCTACTATACCGGGAAACGGCCGGTGATTTTAGGGGGTTCCGAGACGCATGGGCGGGCCCCGACGCCTAGCAGCCTGTCGGACTGAGGCTGCGCCTACTGCGCCGGTGGGAAGCGGCCCAAATTCCCTCGATGCCTCGTTGCGTAGGCTCACTCTGCGCCTCGAAATCGTGAAATTTTGCCTTGCTCTCCCCCTTGCTCGCTACGGGCACCTAAGTCTGACAGGCTGCTAGGCGGGATAGCGGCCCTTTTCGCGTTCCAAGGCCTCCTGCAACAGGGCGCGGTAGTTCGCCAGCCGGCGCGCATCCACCGCGCCGGTCGCGACCGCCGCGGTGACCGCGCAGCCGGGCTCGCCCTGGTGACGGCAGTTGTGGAAACGGCATTGTCCGGCGTAGTCCGGGAGTTCGCGAAAGCCGCGTTGCAGCTCGTCGGGGGTGACCTGCCAGAGCTGGAAGTCGCGCACGCCGGGGGAATCGATCAGGTCGCCGCCGCCGGCGAGGTGGTACAGCGTGGTCTCGGTGGTGGTGTGCCGGCCCAGGCCGCTGGCCTCGGAGAGCTGGCCGATGCGAATCGCGCTGTCGGGCACCAGCAGGCGGATCAGTGAGGATTTACCGACCCCGGACTGGCCGACCAGGATCGAGCGATGGCCGTTGCAGTGGCGGGCCAGCCGCGTGGACTCGGCGGGTTCGTGGCTGCTGGTGAACAGCAGCGGATAACCGAGCCGCGGGAAGGCGGCCAGCCGGGCCTCCAGGTGCGCGCGCGCGGCTGGCGCCAGCAGGTCGGCCTTGTTGATCAGGATGCGTGCCTGGACGCCGATCAGTTCGGCGGCCACCAGATAGCGGTCGATCAGCCCCTCGCTGAGCGGCGGTTCCGGTGCGCAGACGATGATGATCTGATCGAGATTCGCGGCCAGTGGGCGTTCATTGCCACGGGCGTCGGGGCGGGCCAGCAGGCTCCGGCGCGGTTCGAGCGCGGTCACCACGCCCTGGGTCGGACCGGACGGCTGCCAGCGCACCCGGTCGCCGCAGACAATCCGCCCGAGCCGCTTGCGGGCGGTGCACAGATGCAGGCCGGCGTGCGCATCCTCCACCAGCAGGTCGCGCCCGGAATGGGTAATGACCAGGCCGTGCGCATCCCCCGTCAACGACGCGCCGGACGCGCCGGACGCGCTGGACGGGCCGGGCGGGGGCTTGCGGCGGGCGTTTCTCGGCGGACCCATGAAGGCGGCAGTCGGCGCCTTCAGTCGGCCTGCAGGATCAGGGCATCGACCCTGGCCGCGCAGATGAAATCGTTCTCCGACAGGCCGCCGACCGCATGGGTGCTGTAGCGTACCCGGCAGCGGTTGTAGGCCACGTCCAGATCCGGGTGGTGGTCTTCGCGGTGCGCGATCCAGGCCACGGCGTTCACGAACGCGAGGGTCTCGTAATAGTCCTTGAAACGGAACTCGCGATGGATGGCCTTGCTGCCCGCATCCAGCTGCCAATCGGTATGCAATTGCCCCTGCAGCGCCCGCGCCTCGGCGGCGGGCAGTGCGGGATCACCCTTGACGATGCGGGCGCAGTGACGTTCGCTCAGGGCGCTCATGGCAGCTTGTAGTAGGCGTCGTTGAGATACTGCACGACGTCCTCGGTCTGCTCGTCGAACCAGGTCAGTCCCAGGCTGAGTTCGCAGCGTTTGACCTGTTTCCGCAGCCCGTCGAGGGAGGTCACGCGGCGGTCGTCACGGGTATAGACGCCGCTGTCGTGGCACTTCATGCAGTGTTCGTCGTGCAGGAGCCGCCCCGCCTGAAGATCGGCGGCGGAGACGCTGGTCACAGACCAACCCAGCGCGACGGTGATGGCGTACAGAGATCTGCGAAACGTAGTCATGCGAATTCCTCCTTATCTGCTGAATGCTTACCACGTTGTAGGCGCGGCCTTCGGCCGCGCCTACAACGTGTGGAAGCGCCCGTTAGGCTAGTGGTCCATGCGCAAAGTTCGGTAACTGTTCGCTGCGCCGGAACGCGCAGCTCTGCGTTGCGCAAGCTTGAAATAGCGGTGCTATTCCTGCGCTCTCGCGCCTTGATCTGCACGTTCCGGCTGTGCTTCTTAGTCACCGAACTTCACGCATGGACCACTAGACCCCGGCGCCGAGTTTGGCCACCCGCACCGGTGCCGGTGGGTGACTGTCGTGGAAGGCCGAATATAGCGGATCCGGGGTCAGGGTGCTGGCGTTTTCCCGGTACAGCTTGACCAGCGCCGTGATCAGATGCCGCGCTGCGGTCTGTTGCGCGGCAAAGGCGTCGGCCTCGAATTCGTGTTGACGCGAGATTCGGCTGGACAGCGGTTGCAGGAACAGGCTGAAGACCGGGGCGGCGAGCATGAACAGCAGCAGTGCCATGTACAGCGAGGGTGTGTCAACGCCGAGACCCTGGTAGAACGCCGGCTGCTCGGCCAACCAGCCGAGCAGGGCGAGCCCGGCCAGGCTCAGCAGGATCATGGCGCCGAGGCGTTTCTGTACATGATGGCGTTTGAAATGACCCAATTCGTGCGCCAGTACCGCCTCGACCTCGTCGGGTTCCAGGCTGCTGAGCAGGGTGTCGAAAAACACGATGCGCTTGTTGCGGCCAAGCCCGGTGAAGTAGGCATTGCCATGCCCGGAACGGCGCGAGCCGTCCATCACGAAGATGCCCTGGCTGTGGAAGCCGCAGCGCGCCAGCCGGGCCTCGATGCGCTGGCGCAGCGCGGCGTTGTCGAGCGGCGAGAATTTATTGAACAGCGGCGCGATCAGGCTGGGATAGGCCCACATCATCAGTAGACTGAAGCCGACCCAGACGGCCCACACGTACAGCCACCAGTAGCGGCCGGACTCCAGCATCACCCAGAGGATCAACGCGACCAGCGGAGCGCCGATGATCAGCAGCAGCGCGGCCTGCTTGAAGAGGTCGCCGATGAAGGTGGCGGGGCGGGTGCGGTTGAAACCGAAGCGCGCCTCCAGGCCGAAGGTCATCCAGGCCGCGAAGGGCACGTCGAGCAGACTGCCGATGAACAGAAAGCTCATGATCACCGCGACGCCGGTGCCCAGAGGCCCCCAGCCCGCCTGGAGCCACAGTGCGTCGAGCAGGGCCAGGCCGCCACCCAGAGTCCAGAGCAACAGCAGGGCGTGGTCGTAGAAGAGTTCGGTGCGGCCCAGGCGGGTCTTGGCGATGGTGTAGTCGGCGGATTTCTGGTGGGCGCTGAGCGAGATGTTGCCGGCGAATGCCTCCGGCACCTGGGCGCGGCAGGCGCGGATATGCCCGATGTGCCGACCCGAGAGCCACTGCTGCACGAGCAACGACAGCAATACGGCGGCGACGAAAATCAAGCTGAAGGTGTTCATCATGAATAAAGGGCTTGTGCGTCCGTTCCAGGTGGGGCGTGTGGTGATTATGGCAGAACCCTGGGCGGTGATTGGCCCAATGGCCCTGAGGGTAGCCTCTGCTAGAATGCGCCTCAACCATTCAAATATGAAATAAAGGGAAATACATGGCGCAGCACCCCGACAACCTGATCTGGATCGATCTGGAGATGACCGGGCTTGACACCGGCACGGATTCCATCATCGAGATCGCGACCATCGTCACCGATGCCCAGCTCAACATCCTCGATGAAGGTCCGGTGTTCGCCATCCATCAACCGGATGCCGTGCTCGCTGCCATGGACGATTGGAACACGAATCAGCACGGAGGTTCCGGGTTGATTCAACGGGTGCGCAGCAGCCCGCTCAACGAGCAGGACGCCGAACAGATGACCCTCGACTTCCTCAAGAAATACGTGCCGGCCAAGGCCTCGCCGATGTGCGGCAACAGCATCTGCCAGGACCGGCGCTTTCTGGCCCGCTGCATGCCGGACCTGGAGGCCTATTTTCATTACCGCAATCTCGATGTCAGCACGCTCAAGGAACTGGCCCGCCGCTGGGCCCCGGCCCTGGACGCCCAGTTTGAGAAGCAGGCCGCGCACCTGGCGCTGGACGATGTCCGCGACTCGATCCGCGAGTTGCAGTTTTACCGCGAGAAGTTCTTCAACCTGCCGGCGCCGGCGTGAAGTTGATGTATATCAAGGCGGCGCTTGCGAAACTCGCTACCATGGCGCGCATCACTGATGATGCGGAGACCGTCGGTCCATGGAAACCATGAGCCTGATCATATCGTTGCTGTTCGTCGTGTTGTTCGGCTACTTCTTGATAAGGATGTCCTGGAGCATCGGCCACAACCTCGTGCAGGGTATGCGGCTACGCCGGCAATTGCACCAACGTCTCCAGGCGCTACCGCTGGAGACGGCCCTGGGACGCGCCGGCGCCGATCCGCGCCTGTACCTCCACGGTCGCCCGATACATGAGATCGAACGCGAGATGCACAACTGCGAGACCTGTCAGGCCGCCCGCCAATGCCAGGCCGCACTCGCCGCCGGCGTGCCAACCGAGCAATTCACCTTTTGTCCCAACTACGTCGCGCTGTTCAAACCGAAGGCGGAGTAGCCTCCGCGCGGTCGTCCGTTGCCAGCCGCTCGGCCAGATACAGCCAGGTCTCCACCACGCTATCGGGATTCAGCGACACACTGTCGATGCCCTGCTCCATCAGCCACTGCGCCAGGTCCGGGTGATCGGACGGGCCCTGGCCGCAGATACCGACGTATTTTCCAGCTTTGCGGCAGGCCTCGATGGCCATCGCCAGCAGCCGTTTCACTGCCGGGTCGCGCTCGTCGAAGCGGGCGGCCACCAGGCCGGAGTCGCGGTCCAGCCCCAAGGTCAACTGGGTAAGGTCGTTCGAGCCGATCGAGAAGCCGTCGAAGTATTCCAGGAACTGTTCGGCCAGCAGGGCGTTGGAGGGGATCTCGCACATCATGATCACGCGCAGGCCATTCTCGCCGCGCGCCAGCCCGTTGGCCGCCAGTGCCTCGGTCACCGCGCGGGCCTCGTCCACGGTGCGTGTGAACGGGATCATGAGTTCGACATTGGTCAACCCCATCTCGTCGCGCACCTGGTGGATGGCGCGGCATTCCAGTTCGAAGCAATCGCGGAAATCCGCCGAGATATAGCGCCCCGCGCCGCGGAAACCGAGCATGGGGTTTTCCTCCTTCGGCTCGTAGGCCGCGCCGCCGGCCAGATTCGCATATTCGTTGGATTTGAAATCCGACAGCCGCACGATCACCGGCTTGGGCCAGAAGGCCCCGGCCAGCGTGGCGATGCCCTCGGCGAGTTTGCCGATGTAGAACTCCACCGGACCGCCGTAGGCGGTGGCCTGTGTGTCGATCTGTCGGCGCAGGTCTTCGGGTTGTTGGGCGTATTCCAGCAGCGCCTTGGGGTGGATGCCGATGCTGCGGTTGATGATGAACTCCAGCCGCGCCAGACCGATACCGTCGTTGGGCAGAAACTGGAAATCGAAGGCGCGTTCCGGATTGCCGACATTCATCATGATCTTGAGCGGCAACGGCGGCAGCCTGTCGAGGGCGAGCTCGCGCACGGCGAAATCGAGCTTGCCGCGATAGATGTAACCGGTGTCGCCCTGCGCGCAGGAGACCGTGACCGCTTCGCCGTCGCGCACGCGTTCGGTGGCATCGCCACAACCGACCACGGCGGGGATGCCCAGCTCGCGCGCGATGATCGCGGCATGGCAGGTGCGGCCGCCACGGTTGGTGACGATGGCGGCGGCGCGTTTCATGATCGGTTCCCAGTCGGGATCGGTCATGTCGGTGACCAGCACATCGCCTGGCTGCACGCGGTGCATCTCGTCGAGTCGGGTGATGTTGCGCACAGGCCCCGCGCCGATACGTCCGCCGATGCTGCGGCCGGTGACGATGACCTCACCGGATTCATTCAGCTCATAGCGTTGCAGCGTGTTGCCGTCGGCGCGGCTCTTCACCGTTTCCGGACGCGCCTGCACGATGTACAGTTTTCCATCGACGCCGTCGCGCGCCCATTCGATGTCCATCGGCCGGCCGTAATGCGCCTCGATGGCCATAGCCTGCCGGCCGAGCTCCATCAGCTCGGCATCGTCGAGAGCGAAGCGCAGCCGCTCGGCCAGCGCGACCTCTACGGTTTCCACGGGCGAGCCGCTGTCGCCGCCGCTGTCGCGGTAGATCATCTTGATGGCCTTCTCGCCGCGCTCGCGGCGCAGGATGGCCGGTTTGCCCTGGGCCAGCAGCGGCTTGTGCAGATAGAATTCGTCGGGATTCACCGCGCCCTGCACCACGGTCTCGCCCAGTCCGTAGGCGGCGGTGATGAACACCACGTCTCTGAAGCCGGATTCCGTGTCCAACGTGAACATCACGCCGGAGGCGCCGATGTCGGCACGCACCATGCGCTGGACACCGGCCGACAGGGCCACCTGTTCGTGTTTGAAGCCGTGATGCACGCGGTAGGCGATGGCGCGATCATTGTAGAGTGAGGCGAAGACCTGTTTCACCGCGATCAGGACCGCGTCGATTCCGCGCACGTTGAGATAGGTCTCCTGCTGACCGGCGAAGGAGGCATCCGGCAGGTCTTCCGCAGTCGCCGAGGAACGTACCGCGACGGCCACGTTGGCGCCGGCCTCCCGTTCCAGCTGCGCATAATCCGTGCGGATCTGGGCGTCGAGATCGGCGGGCAGGGTGGTCGCCTCGATCCAGCCGCGGATGCGTTTACCGGCGGCGGCCAGGCGCTGCACGTCGTCGATATCGAAGGTCTCGAGCTCGGCCGCGATGCGTGCGTCCAGACCCTGCTGGGCGAGGAACCGGCGGTAGGCCTCGGCGGTGGTGGCGAAGCCGTTGGGCACGCGCACGCCGGTGCCGGTGAGTGTGCGGTACATCTCGCCCAGCGAGGCGTTCTTGCCGCCGACCTGTGCCACATCCTGCATGCCGATCTGTTCAAACCAGCGCACCGGGCCGGTTGTCGCGTTGTGCATAGAGCCTCCGGTTTGCGTGCTTGCGTCGGACAGCTGCACGGCTTACAAGGGAACTCAGACTAGCATCGGTCAACCGAGGATGGAATGCGATGACTCAGCGACCGCGCCGCACCGTGTTCTTCGTATCCGACCGGACCGGCATCACCGTGGAGACACTGGGCCGCGCGTTGCTGACCCAGTTCGAGGGTGTCGAGTTCGAACAGATCGCGCTGGCCTTCGTCGACACCGAGGCCAAGGCGCGCGCCGCCGTCGAACGTATCGACGCGGTCACCGCAGCAGGCGCGCCGCCGCTGGTGTTTTCCACCCAGGTCCGCCCAGAACTGCGAGATATTCTGGCCGCGGGCACGGGCGTGTACCTGGATTTCTTCGCGGCCTTTCTGGCCCCGCTGGAGGCCACCCTGCAACGGGCCTCGTCACACTCCATCGGCCGTTCGCACGGCCAGCAGGATCCGGCGCGCTATGACACGCGCATCGACGCGGTCAATTTCGCCCTCGGCAGCGACGACGGTCTCGGTGCCCAGCACTACGCCGGCGCCGACGTGATCCTGATCGGCGTGTCGCGCAGCGGCAAGACGCCGACCTGCCTGTACCTGGCCTTGCAGTACGGTGTCCGTGCGGCGAACTACCCCTTTACCGAGGAGGATCTGGAGGCCTTGCGCCTGCCGGAGGCCCTGCGGCCGCACCGCGAGCGCCTGGTCGGTCTGACCATCAGCCCCGAGCGCCTGCGGCAGATCCGCCAGGAACGCCGTCCGGACAGCCGCTATGCGGAGTTGCGCCAATGTCAGTACGAGGTGCGGCAGCTGGAGGCGCTGTTGCGCCAAGAACGAATCCCCATGCTCGACAGCACCCAGATGTCCATCGAGGAGATCGCCGCGAGCCTGGTCCATGAGCGCGGACTGGCGCGGCGCCGATAACACCCGTATCAGGTAATCACCGTAGGCCGGTCGCGCCCGGTGTGTTTGCGGATGCCTGCGAGTGCCTCGGCGATCTGGATCAATTCGGCCAGCGCGGTTTGACTGTCCAGCCCCTGTTTCGCCGGATCGGCCTCGTAGCGTTCCAGATAGACGCGCAAGGTCGCGCCCTCGGTGCCGGTACCGGAGAGCCGGTAGACGATGCGCGAGCCGTCCGTAAAACCGATGCGCAGGCCCTGCTGGCGGCTGATGCTGCCATCGATCGGGTCGGTGTAGGCGAAGTCGTCGCTGAAGGCGACAGTATAGGCGCCGAGCTTACCTCCCGGCAGCGTGGTGAGTTGGGCGCGCAGGGCCTCGATCAGCGCGTTTGCGCCGTCCGTTGCCACGTCCTCATAGTCGTGGCGCGCATAATAGTTGCGGCCGAATCGCTGCCAGTGCTCGCGCACGATCTCGGCGACCGGTTGTTTGCGCACCGCCAGCAGGTTCAACCAGAACAGCACCGCCCACAGGCCATCCTTCTCGCGTACATGGTCTGAGCCGGTGCCGAAGCTCTCCTCACCGCACAGCGTGACCTTGCCGGCGTCGAGCAGATTACCGAAGAATTTCCAGCCGGTGGGGGTTTCGTAGCAGGGGATGTCCAGGGCCGCCGCGACGCGGTCGGCGGCCTGGCTGGTAGGCATGGAACGCGCGATGCCGACGATGCCGCGCGCGTAGCCGGGCACCCGGGTCGCATTCGCGGCGAGCACGGCAAGGCTGTCGCTGGGGGTGACGAAAAAGTTGCGGCCGAGGATCATATTGCGGTCGCCATCGCCATCGGAGGCGGCGCCGAAATCCGGTGCGTCTGCACCGAACAGGCAACTGACCAGGTCGTGGGCATAGGTGAGGTTCGGGTCCGGATGGCCGCCCGCGAAATCCTCGCGCGGTCGCGCGTTCATCAGGCTGTCGGCCGGCGCGCCGAGACGGCGCACCAGGAGCTCTTCGGCATACGGCCCGGTGATGGCGTGCATGGCATCGAAGCGCAGCCGGAACTCGCCGTCGGTGAGCAATTCGCGGATCCGGCTGAAGTCGAACAGGGACTCCATCAGCTCCGCATAATCGGCGACCGGGTCGATTACCGTCACGCGCAGTTCCCCGAGGCGATACTCGCCCAACTGACCCAGCGGCAGATCGTCCGCTTCGACGATGCGGTAACGGTCGATCACGCGGGTGCGCGCGTAGATCGCCTCGGTGATTTTTTCCGGCGCTGGTCCGCCGTTGTCGATGTTGTACTTGATGCCGAAGTCACCCTGCGGGCCGGCCGGGTTGTGACTGGCCGAGAGGATGATGCCGCCATAGGCGCGGTGCCTGCGGATCACGCAGGAGGCCGCCGGGGTCGAGAGCAGGCCATCGCGCCCGACCAGGACCCGCGCCACACCGTTGGCCGCGGCCAGCTTCAGGATGGTCTGGATGGCGTTCAGGTTGTAATAGCGGCCATCGCCGCCGAGCACTAAGGTCGCACCCCGCAGGGCAGGCAGGCTATCGAAGATCGCCTGGACGAAGTTCTCCAGATAGTGTGTCTGCTGAAAGATCGAAACTTTTTTGCGCAGTCCCGAGGTGCCCGGTTTTTGATCGTCGAAGGGGCTGGTGCGGACTTCAGTGATCTGCATGGCGGTACCTGTTCTCGTGGCCGAAGGGTCGGTGAAGTATCGTCGGGACGCGCCGCTAACCCTGATAACGAAACGGCCCGCTCACCGATTGTGGCAGGCCCCTATGATATGATGCCGGCATGTTGATACGCGAGCGCTCACAAACTTCTCTGCGTCGCCGAGCCCACGACCTGGGCGAGCTGATGGCGATTTACGAGTGCAATTATATCCGTCTGCGCCAGCTGATCCCGGCGCTCGCGGAGGGGATTGAAGGCGGGTGCTCGCAGGCCCCGGGTGCCCTGGACCTGCACCTGTCGATCACCGAACGCAATCGCTACACCACCACCCTGAACCTGACCTATCACTTCGATGACGCCGAGGGCCATTTCCCGGCCCCGGATATCCAGGTGCGCATCTATCATGACGCGCGGCTGGCCGAGGTCATCAGCTG
>JBHEOS010000008.1:0-16546 GCA_046260695.1 Gammaproteobacteria bacterium | reverse complement strand
CGATACGGCCGGTCATTGGTCCGAGGTCCTCGCCGCCCTCGGTGTCGCACCCCGCAAAGCTTAGCGCTTCATTCGATACCGCATGCCCGGCGGCCTGCTTCTGGCCGGATAAAATCTTGATCGAATTACTCCACTATTGTATAAGTCGAATCCTTACCAAACAGCTCTGGTAACGGGCCTCGCGGCAGGTTCCAGAAAGGTCAGGAATCGATATGAGACTTTCCACCAAAGGCCGTTACGCTGTCACCGCGATGCTGGATCTGGCCATCCACGCCGACACGCATCCCATCACCCTGGCGGACATCTCTCAGTGTCAGGGTATCTCCCTCTCCTATCTGGAACAGCTGTTTGCCAAATTGCGCCGCGACGGACTGGTCGAGGGCGTGCGTGGTCCGGGCGGCGGTTATCGCCTGGCCAAGCCGGCCGCGGAGATCTCCATCGCCGATATCATCACGGCCGTGGACGAGCGGGTCGATGCCACGCTCTGCGAAGGCAAGGAGAACTGTCAGGACGGCCATCGTTGCCTGACCCACGATCTGTGGAGCAATCTCAGTGCGCAGATCTTCAACTACCTCGCCGGGATCAATCTGGCGGAGTTTCTGGCGCGGCCCTCGGTGCAGGCGGTGATTGAACGTCAGCAGGCGCAACAGCTCGCGGGTAAGCATGAGATCCTTGTCGTGGGTACGGCCCATTGAACTGCGAACGGGCACTGCCGCGGGTGAAGCCCCACTGTTCAGTACTGACTGAGGACGCCAGCCAGGCGGCCCTCGCGGATTATCAGACCCAGCAGGGCGGCGCCTAGTGGCGGTGGCCTATCCATTGACGCCCGATCAGCGGGGCCGATGCACCAACGGGCATCGGCCTTTTTTTTGCATGTTTTTTCAGTGGGGGGGTTAGGCGACGGTTATTTGGCTTTTCAGATAAAGGTCAAGACGGTGCGTGGAGATTTGTCTTTTCTGCGCGCGATTGTGGGACGCTGTTCACAGTTTCCATCCTCGGTCCGCCGAGAATGGGAACCTCTTCAAGGGGTCCAAGTACAAGGAGGGGGTCATGATCAAGTTGGCGCTTATCGGCGGATTGCTCGGCGTGCTCAGCTTCAGCGGCATCGGTATCTTTACAGCCATCATTGGAACAGCGCTGGCGTTGCTGGGTTTGGCGGTCACCCTCCAGGTTCTGACTGTCATTGTGGAACGGCTCGGACGCTGGGACATGCGTATGAATCCCGTCCTTTCGCGGCAACAGCCGCGGCGTCGCCCCCTGTCATGAGCCGGTCGAACGACTGACGCCGTCCGATCGCGGTGCTGCGGTTTTGTGCCAGACCAGCGTGCGGTTATTCGCCGGCATCGTGTGATCGTTGACGAGCCGCAGCCCGGCGGTCTCCGCCAGACGATTCAGATCCTCGAAATCACGCACCCCACTCCTGGGGTCGCGTGCCCTTAGCCAACGGTCAAACTGGGCATTGCTTGCGCTGGTGTATTGGCCAGCATAATTGAATGGCCCATAGAGACAGAAGCAGCCACCGGGCAGAAGCACTTGACCGATCCCGGCGAACAGGGCCTCGACCTCGGCCCAGCCCATGATATGCACGGTGTTGGCGCTGAAAACGCCATCGTAAGCCGCGCTCGGCCAGGGGTCGCGCGCGACATCAAGGGCCAGTGGTGGCTGCAGGTTCGTCAGGCCTGCGCTGTCGATCCAGGCGCGGATCCCGGGATGATGCTCGGCAAGATCGCTGGTCTGCCATTCGAGATGCGGTAGTGCCGCGGCGAAGAACACCGCATGCTGGCCGGTGCCGCTGCCAATTTCCAGCACCCGCGTCCGCGTCGCGAATTCCGCCCGCAGGACATCCAGGAGCGGTCTTTTGTTCTGTTCGCAGGATTCGGCGAAGGGTCGCATGACGGCTGGCGTCAGAGCCGATCTTGCAGTATCTGGGTGATTTCCGCGTCAGTCAGCGCGATCGGGTTGGTTTTCATGCTGCTGCCACGGCTGTTGGCAACCAGGCGCGGCAAATCGGCTGGGCCGATCCCGTATTCTGCCAGCCGCGGCAGGTGCAGGCGCTCGGTCCACGCGGCCAGCAGGTCGATCAGCGCCTGGTGGGCGACCTTGGGTTCGCTGATACAACGTTCGCCGAGGAGCTCCGCCAGGTGCGCGTATTTGACCAAGGCCGGATGGTCCCGCTCACGCGCTTGCATGGCCTCGATGTTGACCCGGGTGGCTACGGCGACCAGGGTGCCGCAGGCGACGCCGTGTGGGATCGGAAAGAATGCGCCCAACGGGGCCGCCAGGCCATGCACGGAACCCAGGCCGGTTTGCGCCAGGGTGATGCCCGAGATCAGCGCCGCGTAGGCCATGCGGGTACGCGCCGCCGGGTCGCCGGTCTCATACCAGCCCAGCAGGCCGTCGCGCGCGGCGCACAGTCCACTGACGGCCAAGGCATCGGTCAAGTGACTGGCGCGCGATGACACATACGATTCGATCAGCTGGGTGAGCGCATCCATGCCGTTGGCGGCGATCAGCGCCGGCGGACAGCTCGCCAGCAGGTCGGGATCGACGATCGCATAGTCCGGGACCAGCTGTTCGTCGCGGAAGGATTTCTTGAAGCCCGCTGGCCCCGTCATGCTGAGCACGGCATTCTTGGTCGCCTCGCTGCCGGTGCCCGCCGTGGTCGGGATGGCGATGAACGGCGTCCTCGGGCCGCGGTAGGCCTTCTCGGGGCCGACCCCTTCGAGGTAATCCATCACCGAATCGCCGACCCGCAGCAATCCCGCGATGGCCTTGGCCGCATCCAGGACGCTGCCGCCACCGATGCCGATGACCAGAGCGAAACCGCCGTCGCCGAATTCGGTGACCGCCGCATCGACGAGTTGCGGCGAGGGCTCGCTGCCAACCCGCAGCAGGTCCCATTCCAGGCCCTGCGTGCGCAGGCCAGCGAGCAGGCCGTCCCAGTGCGGCGTGGCCTGCAGGGCGCCTGCGCCGGTCACCAGCAACACCCGGGTCCCGTAGCGCGCGGCGAGCGCCGGCACGCAGGCGAGTCGGCCGGCACCGAATTCGATCCGTGGCAGGCGGGCGATGGAAAAGGCGGCGATCATGGGGTGGCTCCGTCGTCGAGGCCCCAAGCCTAACGGCTCATTCCGGCACTGCCAAGCGCGCTGCGCAGCGCCCCGGATCGCCTCAAGTTCACGGCTGAAATACCGACTAGACTGGGGTAGCGCAGTGAACCCCGCCCCGAAACAGCCCATGGCAGTGTCGATGATCCAGGATGCACCCCCCGCACAGGACCCGGATGAAGGCACCGCGCCGGGTAAGGACCCGCGCAGCCTGATGGAGTGGGTCGAGCGGCTCAGCGACAAGGGCGTGCCGGTGTTCGCCAAGACCGTCAAGGACATCGCTGGCGTGACCTCAGACCGTGAGAGTTCCGCCGCCGAACTGTCGCGGGTCATCCTGCAGGATGCCGCCATGACCGCGCGCCTGCTGCGCGTCGCCAACAGCCCCGCCTATAGCTTTCTCGGCCGCAATATCAGCACCGTCTCCCGGGCCGTGGTCCTGCTCGGGTTCGAGACCGTGCGCAGCCTGTGTCTGTCCATCGCGGTGATCGACGCGATCGGCAGCGACGCGAGGAGGTCCCAGGTCGCAGACCAGATGGCGCGCTCGTTTCATGCCGCCATTCAGGCACGCGCGTTTGCCGAAAGGCGACGCGACCGGTCGCCGGAGGAGGTGTTCATCGCCACGCTGCTGTGCAATATCGGCGAGCTGGCGTTCTGGAGCATCCAGAGCGACCTGGCCGCACAGCTGGGCGGATTGCTGCAACGGCCCGGTTACGACCGCGCCCAGGCCGAACGCGAGGTGCTGGGTTTCGAGCTGCGTGATTTGAGCCTGGAGCTGACGCGCAAATGGAACCTTGGCAAGCTGTTGGAACACACCCTGGAAGGCAAAGGCGACAGCGACCCGCGTGTGAGCAATGTGCGGCTCGCACATGAGCTGGCGCGCTGTGCGGAAGATGGCTGGGATTCCAAGGAGACCCGCGAGCTGGTGGCGCGGTTGGCTGAAACGCTGTACATGCCGCTGGAGGAGGTCACCCGGTTGGTGCATGAGAACGCCGGCGCCGCGGTGAAGGCTGCGCAGAATTACGGCGTGGCGCATGCTTCGGAGTTTATCCCGCTGCCGCCTTCGCAGCGCAAACCGGAGGCCGTCGCAATACCGCGTCAGGAGCCCGAGCCCAAGCGTTATGTCGATCCGGATCCGCTGTTGCAACTGACCATCTTGCGCGAGCTGTCCGTCATGCTCGAAGGCAAGCACGACATCAATCTTTTGCTGGAGATGGTGCTGGAGGGGATATCGCGCGGCATCGGCCTGGACCGCACCCTGTTTGCCATGCTCAACCCGGAACGCAGTCGGCTGCGCGCGCGCTATGCGCTGGGCTGGGAGCAGGGTGACATGCGCGAGGCGTTTCTGTTCGAGATCTCCCCACTCAAGGCGAACATCTTCAGTCACGTCCTCGATACCCGTGAAGCGCTCTGGGTCGGGAACCGCAACGATCCGCGCATCAGTTCGCTGTTGACCGCGCCGGTGCGGGCCGTGGCCGGTGACAGCCCATTTTTCGTGATGCCGATCGAGGTCAACGGCCGGTCCATCGGCCTGTTCTATGCCGACCGCAAACCCAGCGGTCGCCCCCTGGATGAGGAGGCCTACACCGCCTTCCGGCATTTCTGCCAGCAGGCGAATCTGGCCCTGGCCTACAGCCGTCGCGGCCGCTGAGCCTCGCGTCCGACCGACCGCTCTGGCATCCTACCGGCCTGGCCTGGCCCGATCAGGGAGATCGTCATGATACGTCTATCGCGTTGTCTGTTGTTGCTGTGCCTCGCCTCTACCGCGCAGGCGGAGATTCAAACCGAGACGGTGGAATACCGCGTCGGCGAGACGCGCATGACAGGCTATCTCGCCTACGACGACGCCGTGACCGGGCCGCGGCCGGGCGTACTGGTGGTGCACGAGTGGTGGGGACACAACGCCTACGCGCGCAGGCGCGCGGAGATGCTCGCCGGGCTGGGTTACACCGCCTTCGCACTGGACATGTACGGCACCGGCAAGCTCGCCGACCACCCGGACAACGCCCAGGCGTTCATGCAGGCGATTGTCGCCGACCTGCCCGAGGCCGAGCGTCGCTTTGCCGCCGCGCGTGAGGTCCTCGAACGTCAGCCCGGCGTGGATAACAAGCGTATCGCTGCGCTCGGCTACTGCTTCGGTGGCGGTATGGTGCTGCACATGGCGCGCGCGGGCATGGACCTGGCCGGCGTCGTGAGCTATCACGGCAGCCTGGGTACTCAGTCACCCGCGCAGGCCGGCCAAGTCAAGGCGCAGGTGCTGGTGTTCACCGGCGAGGCCGATGTGATGGTCGCTCCGGAACAGGTGCAGGCCTTCGAGCGGGAGATGGCCACCGCCAACGTGCGCGCCGAGGTGGTGCGCTACGCAGGCGTGAAACACAGCTTCACCAACCCCGAGGCCGATGATTTCGCGCGTCGCTTCGATATGCCGCTGGCCTACGATGCCCAAGCCGACGCGGCCTCCTGGCGGCGGACCCAGGAATTCCTCAGCGCAGTGTTCGCCGAGTAGGTACGCTTTAGCATCTCACAGGCACGCGCCAAATGGATACGGCGCGTCGAGGCTCAGTGGTATTTCTCGCTGGTGATCTGCCCCGGTTCGCGCCGTCGGTGCCGCTGCATGGCGCGTTTGGCCAGGGTCTCACTCACATCGGTGATCATCGCCGCGTTGCCGCATAGCATCACATGTGACTGCTCCGGTGACAGGCGGATGCCGGCCCGGTCCTCGAGCGCGCCGGATTCGATGCCGGCCGTGATCCGTTGGGGCAGTGCGCCGGGCACCGGCTCGCGGGTGACCAGTGGGATGAATTCCAGTTGCGCGCCGTGTGCCACACGCAACGCGTCGATGGTCTCGCGGTAGGCCAGATCGTGTGCGAACCGCACCGAATGGCCGAGCACCACTTTTTCGAAGCGCTGCCAGGGGGCGTCGGTCTGGAGGATCGACAGAAATGGCCCGAGACCTGTACCGGTCGCCAGCAGCCAGAGGTGCTGGGCCGCGGGTATTTCGTCGACGGTCAGAAATCCGTTGGGTGTGTCGCTCAGCCACAGCTGGTCACCCGGCGCGAGTTCGGCCAGCCGTGGCGACAGTGGTCCCTCACTGACGATGTTGAAGTAGATTTCCAGGAGCGGGTTATGCGGTGCGTTGACCAGCGAGTAGGGACGTCCAATGCGTTCACCGTCGATGTCCAGCGCCACGCGGATGAACTGGCCCGCCTTGAAGGCACCTAATGGCGCTGTGAAGCGCAGTGAGAACAGTCCCTCCGCCCAATGTATCCGTTCGACGATCTTTCCTTGCAGCCACTTGGTCATGTCCAGCACCTCTCGCTAACTCGAAAACAGTATTGAGGTTCGGACCGTCGGGCTCAACCAGTGGAATCCTGAGTGATCTTGCCTATACTCGCCAGCGGCCAAGCTCACCCTGAGGCAAATCGAACCATGAACATGATCCCTGATGACATTCGTATCGCCGTGGTGACGGGTGCCAATCGCGGTCTCGGTCTGGAGACCTGCCGGCAGTTGGCGCGAGGAGGGCTTAGCGTCGTGCTCACCAGTCGTGATCCGGACAAAGGCCGGTCCGCGGCCGAGGCATTGCGCGGCACCGGCCTGGACGTGCGGCATCATCCGCTGGATGTGACCGATCTCCAGAGCATCCAGCGTCTGGCCGCGTTCATCGAGTCCGAGTTCGGCCGCTTGGACGTGCTGGTCAACAACGCCGGTGTGTTTCTCGATCCCCTCGATGCCCCGGACCCCGGTGCCGCCAGCGTGTTGCGGGCCGATCTCGACGTGGTGCGTCGTAGCATGGAGACCAATGTCTATGGACCGCTGCAGCTGTGTCAGGTCCTGGTGCCGCTGATGCAGGGCCGTGGACGCATCGTGAATTTGTCCTCCGGCATGGGACAGTTGAGCGAGATGAACGGTTGCTGCCCGGGTTACCGCCTTTCGAAGGTCGCACTCAACGCACTCACGCGGATTCTGGCTGACGAGTTGCAGACCACGCGCATCAAGGTCAATTCGGTGTGTCCGGGTTGGGTGCGCACGGATATGGGTGGGCCGCACGCCGAACGGCCAGTGGAACAGGGCGCCGAGACCATCGTCTGGTTGGCGACGCTGCCCGAGGATGGGCCGAGCGGGGGATTCTTTCGCGACCGGAAACCGATCCCGTGGTGAGCCTGCCGGCCGCCGCCAGGCGGTGCAAAGATCAGCGACAGCGGTCCACTGCCGCGATGATCGCGGCGGCGCTGGCTTGAAGCGCGCCAGTGCTGACCCGGAAGGCGGGAATGCCGGTGGCGATGGTCACACTGCCGTCCAGGCCGTCGGCAGGATGGCTGAGCGGATTGAGGGCATTGGCGTAGAGCAGCATGGAGGCCTCGGCGGCGGGCAGCGGGGTGATGCTGGGTTCAGATGGCCTGCCGGCATATTCGACGAAGAAGATCGCCCTGAGCGGTACCGGGATATCGACCGGCGCGGATGCCAGGGCTCGGGCCGGGACGTGAAGCGTGTAGTTGGTGCGCAGCGTGTCCTGCGGAAGCGGCGCAGGACCGGGTGGATCGGATTTCAGGCACAGGGCATGCGGATAGGGTTGGACCTCCAGGCGGTCAAGGTCCACTGGTGCGAGCTCATCGCTGAGATAACTGCAGCCTTCTTGCAACAGCCCCCAGCAGGTGGTCGATTTGCCGCCGCCCGAACGTGCGACCAGCAAGAAAGCGGCGTCACCGCGGCTCAAGGCGGCGGCATGCAGAAAGTAATATTGGGGCCGCCGCCGCTGGAGTTCGATCGTCAGATCTTTTTCGAGCACATACAGGAACTCGGCCGCATCGAGCCCTGCCCAGGCCAGATCGTGGCGCGTGCCGCGGCGGGTGAGGCTCAGGCCGGATGGCTGATTCGGGTCCTCGCCGTCAACGCGGTAGAGGAGGTCCGGTGTATCCCTGGAAGGCGGGGACAAAAAGGCCCGATAGTTTGTTTCGGCAAGCGCGAGGGCCGGCCTGTGCGTGCCATCAATGTGGATATGGCAGCCGAAGATGGACAGATGCACAGCGTTTCCAAATGCCTCGATACGGGTAAGTGCCCGGTCAGTGGCCCGTGGCGCGCACGGGAGGCCGTTGGGAGTGGCACGGGTCTGAGTGAGTGAACAAGCCTCACACACAACGGGCCGCTTCGCGGCCCGTTGTGTGTTGTTGAGGTACTGATAACCGGTTCGTCAGCGGCGATTGCCAGGGCGCCCGGGCCTGGTGCCGGGGCCGTCATTGATGGGCGGATTGCCGGGCGGCTGCGGATCTTGGCCGTTGCCCACGCCGTTATTACCCCGTGGTCCCTGCGGGCCCCAACCCGAGCCAGAGGCTTGGAAGGCGGGGAGCACGGCCAGAGTGGCGATCGCCGGGGGTGTGTACAGCAGTTTCTTGACAAAGCTGCGCCGGGACTGATTGGGTTTTTCCATTGAACGTCACCTCCTGTGTCGATGAATGGTGCGGTCCGGCACGGCAAATGCCTCGCGAACCAGGGTTGATTATAGACCCCAAATCCGGCTCCACCAGGCGGAGAACGAATTCGAGCCGCTGGTCGACGTATCGGTGCTGGTCGAGTCGGATTCCGTTTGCTGTTCGTTCCAGCCCGAGCCGGACGCCTGGAAGGCAGGAAGTACAGTCAGCGTGGCGATCGCCGGCGGTGTATACAGCAGTTTCTTGACGAAGGCACGCCTGGATTTGTCATGGTTCTTCATTGTTGTTCGACCCCTTTTGTATTTGCAGTAAATTCAAGTTTTTCAGGTTATTAATGGCTTCTGTCACGTCGGTCTGGGCGGTAGCGTGATCCACCGCGAACCCCTCGACCAAGAGCCGGACGATGTCCTCGATTGACCGTTTGCCATCGAGCGCATGCCAGATCAAGCTGGCCGTGTGGTTCAAGGTATGAATGTGGCCGTCGGCCCGATTCAGCACCACCGTCTCGCCCTCCACCTCGCGGACCAACAGATTATCGCGAGGTGTGGGTACATGCATGGCGGGGACTCACCTGTATGCGCTGGATCATAGTTTTCTCCCTGGACCCAGTGATTGTCAATTTGTTTTTTGGTGGGATACCATCAATCGGGCGGCCCATGGTGGTCGCCCGGCTGGGCAGTTTGCTTGGGTCCGGCCAAGGAAGGACCCTCCTTCATAAGGGGTAACAAAGGGATTGGCCACAGCATTGACTGATCGACATCCGCTGATGGGGCTTTTGCAGGGGGTGGCAGAGAGGCCTGGCTCGACACCTCCGCAGAAGTTCGATTCCAAAACAGTGGCTTGGATTATAGAAACCGGCCTGGGCCCCATCCTTTGGGCGGCGTACAGGCAGCAGCCAGATAGCGTCCCCCCCGCATGCCATGATCCGTTGAGGGCCGCCGATCTCACCGCCCTGTTCCTTTCGACGGCCATGTTCGATGCCCTCGGGACGATTCTGGACGGAGCCGCGACACTTGGGTGCGCGGTGACCCTTGTGAAGGGGGCGAGCGTTGCGGGTCAGTGGTATCCCGAGCCCCACTGGCGGCCGATGCGCGACATCGACCTGCTGGTCGATGCCCGAGAGCAGTCGCGTTTCGAACAATTATTGCGGGACCTCGGCTTTCAACAGCAAAGTTGGTTGCCGGAGGCGTTCTTTCTCGATCACCACCACAGCATGCCGTTCTACCACCCCCAGTGGCGGTGCTGGGTGGAGGTGCATCGGGGCCTGTTTCGAGATGACCGCCCCGAGAGGCGGATTGCGGCCCTCCGGCCGGAGGCGCTCGCCGCCCGGCGCCAGGCCTGCACCGTTCGTGGCGCCTCCGCGTGGCGATTGGCTGATCCCGAACAGTTGGTGTACACCGCCGTGCATTGGGGAGGGCGCCTCACGTTGGTCGGCGGCCTGGTGCCGTTGCTGGATATGCTGCTGATGCTGCGCCGCGGCGGCGAACAGCTGGACTGGGACGCGGTGCTGGACATCGCCGCTGACGAAGCTGCCGCCCGGCCCCTGTTCGTGGCGCTGGACTACCTCCGAAAACAAGGATTGATCGAACTGCCTGCCGCCGTCTGGCGTGGGCTCGCCCGAGGACATGACGGGATCGGCCGGGGGGGCGTGCGCATGCTGCATGGGATCATCGACGATTTCATGGTCTGCGGTAAGCGCCAGCGGGGCTTGAACAGTGAGGCGCTGGTCAACATGCGCTGGGAGACGTTGCTTGGCGAAGGTCCTGTCTGGCGCAAGCGTAGGGATATCTATTGGCGCACCTTATTTCCGCTGGCCGAGAATGGCCGCTATTCACCACGTCGGCAACTGCAACGCCTGCGCAACCAGTGGCGTTGACCGATGGCCTGGCGTTGTCATTTGCCTTCCTGTCCACGGCCTCGCGGCCCATTATCGACCGGCAGCGACACCGACCATTCAGTCCTAAACCCACGAGGAATAATTCATGCTGGGATCGATTGGCAGAAACATTCTTACCGGTTTGATCACAATCCTACCCGTCATGCTCACGCTGTACTTGCTTTACGGGCTGGTCGTTTCCACCGAGTCGGTGCTGGGCGCGGCCCTGCGAAACCTGCTCCCCGACGGGGCTTACCGGCCCGGCATGGGTGTAGCCGCTGGCCTGGCGACGGCGTTTATTGTGGGGTTGTTGATGCATACCCTGCTGATGCGGCGTCTGGTCGACTTCGGCGAACGTCTTGTCTTCCGCCTGCCGGTAGTCAAATCGGTATATGTAGCCATCCGTGATTTCTTCGGCTATTTCTCGCCGGAAAGAAAAAAGGAGTTCGAACAGGTCGTGGTCGCGTCGGTCGGCGACACCGGTATGGAACTGATCGGTTTCGTCACCCAGGCCGACCCGCAGAATCTGCCCGAAGACTGTCGGCGCGGCGACAATATTTTAGTATATTTTCCAATGAGCTATATGATAGGCGGCTATGCCGTATTGCTGCCGCGCAGTGCCGTGCGGCCAGTGAATCTGAGTATGGAGGAGGCGATGCGCTTTATCCTGACCGCGGGGGTGACCGGCGCTATTTCATCCCGGACGCCGGCCGATGACCGGCACGGCCGATGAACCCACCAGTTCGGGCGTGCCCAGCGTCTTGTCAGGGTAAAAAAATGTTGTGGTATTCCGAGGTGGCAGGTGTATAGTACCCGCGTTGCAGTACAGTTCTCGTAGTTGGTTCGGAAGCCCTTCCAGATGCTCTTTGGTTGTCCCTCCCGTCATATCTCTTCCAGAAATGAACTGCACAATTCCGCATTTTATTTATATTTATATATGAACAAAGAGGTATTTCCGTGATTACAGGTACAGTCAAGTGGTTCAACGATGCCAAGGGCTTTGGTTTCATCACCCCGCAGGATGGCAGCAAGGATGTGTTCGTGCACCACTCCGCCATCCAGGGTTCGGGCTTCAAATCCCTGGCCGAGGGTCAGCAGGTTTCGTTTGAAGTCGAGCAGGGCCAGAAAGGCCCCTCGGCCGTGAACGTCAAGGCTATCTAAAGCACACGCGCTGCGCAGGCAGTGTCGATCAAAGGCCCCGCCTCGGCGGGGCCTTTGTTTTTTGAGTATGTCCGATCTGGAGGATGCCGGGGGCACGCAAGGCGATCGAGGTGCCCGGCCACCGCAACAGGGCTGTCAGGGGAAGGCCGGTTCTTTCATTTGTTCTTGAGGGTCGACGCTTTCGGGTTGTTCGGGACCTTTAGCGGGGGTGTTGGACTGCTGTGCCAGGCGGCCACGGCACCCTTCTCGAAGCAAACCTCCGAGAATCCCCGTAGAGCCCCACAGATCACCGCTGGTGCGGCTGGGCAAGCCCTGGACGTCGAAGACCCGGCTCGGGGGGATCGCCGTAGCTGAAAACAAACTTGTTCACCGGCTTCACGGTGCTGGTGTGATAAGGCGGTGCCGCGGTGCCTGCGCGGTCGGCGCCGTTGTCCGCGGCGTAGCGGGCCAGCAACACATAGCCGAGGCCAAGCAGCGCGAACAGCAATAACCACGGTGCCGCGCTCAGCGTATGCCGTCTGTGGGGCGTGGAGAAAACCCGTTGCCGCCGCGGGAGGTCGAAATCCCAAGCATCCGGCTGTGCGGAGGCGGACTGAGCCAGGGTTGTGGGAGCGTTTTTCTCAGGGTCGACGGCGGGTTGCGACGGTGCAGCGTCCTCCTGCGCGGGCTGACCGGGCAGGACCCCGTGCTGGCGGTAGTGCCGCGCCAGCATCCCGAAGGCCTCGTTGATGGCGAGCATCCGCTGGGCGGCCAGGGCCTGTTGCGCCGGCTCTAGCTGGTGGCGATCCGGGTGCCATTTCTGTACCTGACGGCGGTAACTGGCATGCAAAACCGCCCAGCTACAGCCGGGTTCAAGGTCGAACGTTGCATAACATTGAGCGATGTCCATCGGGCCAGAACCCAGACGAGGGTGACGCATAGATTAGCAAACTAGGCCAGATTGGGGGAGATCCATCGCGCCGCGCCGTGCGCCCACGCGCGGGGATGGGCTATCATGACGCCCCTCACTGGTTGGCGAGATAGCCTGGATGGACAGCCCGGATTCCCTGTTGCAGGTCTTGAGTACGGTGCGCGATTACATCCGCTGGGGCGCCAGCCGGTTCAACGAGCATCAGCTTGCCTTTGGTCACGGGACCGACAACGCGATCGACGAGGCGGCGATGCTGGTCATGCACGCGCTGCACCTGCCCACGGACGCGCCGGGGGCCTACCTGGATGCCACGCTCACGACCGAGGAACGCTACGCCGTAGTCGAGCTGTTGCGGACCCGCTTCAAGGAACGCATCCCGGGCGCCTATTTGATCGGCGAGGCCTGGTTCGCCGGCATGCCATTTTATGTCGATGACCGGGTGCTGATTCCGCGTTCGCCCATAGCCGAATTGATCGAAACCCAGTTTACTCCCTGGATCGAGGCCGACGATGTCGCCAGCATCCTGGACCTGTGTACCGGCAGTGGCTGCATTGCCATTGCCTGCGCGCACTATCTTTCGCAGACGCACGTGGACGCGGTCGATATCTCAGTAGATGCGCTGGAGGTGGCGCGGCGCAACGTCGCACGCCATCATCTGGAAGACCAGGTGGAGTTGATTCGCTCCGATCTGTTTGCGGCATTGGACGGGCGCCGCTATGACATCATCGTGAGCAACCCGCCCTATGTCGACGCCGCGGATATGGCCGCGTTGCCGCTGGAGTATCGCCATGAGCCGGCCCTGGGCCTGGTCGGCGGCGATGACGGTCTGCTGTTTGCGTTGCGCATCCTGGAGGCGGCGTCGGCGCACCTGAACCCCGGCGGGATTCTGGTGGTGGAACTGGGCAATAGCGCCGAGGCACTGAGCGAACGGTTGCCGCACGTGCCGTTCATGTGGCTGGAATTCACCCGTGGTGGCGAGGGCGTTTTTATGCTTACGGCCGAGCAGCTGGCAGCCTATCAGGGGCCGATCGCCGCGGCTTTGAGCCACCCCGCATAACAGTCAGTCGATACTGCCCGAGTGCAATTTGCGGGTGATCAATGCCACGCACCGGATGGGGCTGAACGTCGACGCCGATTGATGAGTTGACGTACGTCAACGCCCGGATGGCCGGCCTCGTTTAGTCTGACCCCGACACAGCCGAGGTACCCATGTACCAGACACTCGAATTCGACCCGGAGCTGATCCGCCGTTACGACGCCAGCGGGCCCCGCTATACCTCCTATCCGACCGCCGTGCAGTTCACCGAGGCGTTCACCGCGGCGCGCTATCGCGAACTGGCGCAGGCCAGCAACGCCGGCGACAACCCGGCACCGCTGTCGTTGTATTTTCATATCCCGTTCTGTGACACGGTGTGCTTCTACTGCGCCTGCAACAAGATCATCACCAAGAACCGTAAGCGCGCGGCGCCTTACCTCGATCAGCTGTTCCGTGAGATCGAAATGCAGGGCGCGTTGATCGACCGCAGCCGGCCGGTCGATCAACTGCACTGGGGCGGCGGCACACCAACCTTCATCAGTCACGCGCAGATGCGCGCCCTGATGCGGGTGACCGGTGAACACTTCCAATTACGCAACGACGACAGCGGCGAATATTCCATCGAGGTCGATCCACGCGAGGCCGATGTCGAGACCGTCGCCCTGTTGCGCGAGCTTGGCTTCAACCGTCTCAGTTTGGGCGTGCAGGATTTTGATCCGGCGGTGCAGAAGGCCGTCAATCGCATCCAGTCCGAGCAGGAGACCTGGGCGGTGCTGGAGGCGGCGCGCCACGAAGGTTTCAAATCGGTGAGCGTGGATCTGATCTACGGCCTGCCGCGGCAATCGCGAGACAGTTTCGGCGCCACGCTCGACAAGGTGATCGCCGCGGGTCCCGACCGCCTGTCCGTATTCAACTACGCGCATCTACCACAGCTGTTCAAGACCCAACGGCAGATCGACGCCGCGCTGTTGCCGAGCGCCGAGGAGAAGCTGGCGATCCTCGGTCTGACCATCGAAAAGTTGACCACCGCCGGTTATCTCTACATCGGCATGGATCACTTCGCGCGACCCGACGATGAGCTGGCTGTCGCCCAGCGCGAGGGTACGCTGTACCGCAACTTCCAGGGCTACTCGACCCATGCCGACTGCGACCTGGTGGCGATGGGCGCGACCGCGATCAGCAAGGTCGGTCACAGCTACAGCCAGAACCTGAAAAATCTGGAGGACTACGCGGCGCGCATCGACGCCGGCGAACTGGCGGTGTTTCGCGGGGTGGAGCTGGACGCCGATGATCTGCTGCGGCGTGAGGTGATCACCCGGCTGATCTGCAATTTCGAACTGGATTTCGCCGCCATCGAGACGGGCTTCGGGATCGATTTCGAGACCTATTTTTCCCCCAGCCTAGAGTCCCTGGAACCCTTCGTTGCGGATGGCCTGGTAGCGCATGCCGATCGCCGTCTGCGGGTGCTCCCCCGCGGCCGCCTGCTGATCCGCAACATCTGCATGCAGTTCGACCGCTATCTGAAAGGTGGCGGCGAGCAGCGG
The DNA here is from genome assembly GCA_046260695.1 of Gammaproteobacteria bacterium. Taxonomy (GTDB): domain Bacteria; phylum Pseudomonadota; class Gammaproteobacteria; order Thiohalobacterales; family Thiohalobacteraceae; genus JAHJQQ01. The sequence goes on along the minus strand of JBHEOS010000008.1, from coordinate 1,489 downwards.
TTCTCGAAGGTCATCTGAGCCCCCCACCGGTCTCCATCCGCCTGAGGGCGGCGTTCCTGGCTGAGCACAGTTTTCGGCATTATCTTACGGTGGTGTAAGTGAAATGCCGGGATGGAGTAAGGGTGCCCCCCATCGACATGAGGGAGAGGGGCTTATATCCTTTCCCAAATCTCACGAGGGGTGAGGGGGCGCCTAGGGGGGCGAAGCCACGCATTTGACGCCGATGGCGGGCGGATCGGTGTAGGATGCGCCAACCCTCGGAAGCCACCCACCAGAGATCAACGATAAGAATGAGTGGTCATTGATGAACGGTAAGGTGAATCACAAGCAGGCCGGCGGTACGCACGAGCACCTTGAGGACCGCACGGAAGTCACTCTCGGTTCAGAGAAGTCGTTCGGCATCGTCTTTGCGGTGGTGTTTCTGATTATCGGCTTATTGCCGCTGATCGCTGCGCATTCTCCGCTGTACTGGTCGTTCGGAATCTCCGCGGTGTTTCTGGCCGCGGCATTCTTCGCCCCGTGGGCATTGGCGCCGCTGAATCGGCTCTGGTTCCGGTTTGGACTGCTGCTGCACGCCATTATCAACCCGCTCATCATGGGGCTGATTTTCTACTTGGTCGTGACCCCGACAGGTTTGGTGATGCGGCGATTGGGCAAGGACCTTCTACGGTTGAAGTTCGATCCCAAGGCGGAGTCCTATTGGATCAAGCGTGATCCACCAGGGCCTGCCCGCGACAGCTTTAACAATCAATTCTGAAATCCGAACGAACTAGAAAATTTACGGGGGGAGCCCATGAGTCTGGTAAAAGAACTGTGGATGTTCATGCGGGTGCGCAAGAAGTTTTGGTTGCTGCCCATCATGTTCATGATGTTCGTGCTCGGCGGTTTGGTGGTGCTCACCAAGGGATCCGCAGTCGCGCCCTTCATCTACACCCTGTTCTGAAAGGCACCTGACACATGCGAGTATTGGGTATCTCGGCCTACTATCACGATAGTGCGGCGGCCTTGATCGAGGACGGGCGGATACGCTTCGCGGCGCAGGAGGAGCGCTTCACCCGTAAAAAGCACGATGCATCCTTCCCGCGTAACGCCGTGGCATTCTGTCTCAACGAGGCCGGCATCGGCCCCGGCGACATTGACCGTGTCGCGTTCTACGACAAGCCGTTCCTGAAATTCGAACGGCTGCTGGAGACCTATGTCGCCTATGCGCCACGCGGTTTCACATCGTTCAAGATGGCGATTCCGCTCTGGCTCAGGGAAAAGTTGTTTCAGAAGGACCTGCTCGCGACTGAACTCAAGAAGTTCTACCCCGATGTGGACTGGACCAGCCGACTGCTGTTCTCGGAACACCATCTCAGTCATGCCGCGAGCGCCTATTTTCCCTCGCCCTACGACAAGGCCGTGGTGCTGACCATGGACGGTGTCGGCGAGTGGACCACGACCTCGGTTGCACTTGGCATCGAAGACAGTCTCGAAATCCAGAAGGAAC
>JBHEOS010000079.1:6977-7513 GCA_046260695.1 Gammaproteobacteria bacterium | reverse complement strand
GTGCTGCACTGCCTGGACGATGCGCCGGCCCGGCAGGCGCTGATCGACGCCTTCGACACGATCCACGCGCAGCTGCGCCGCGACGCCAACCACAGCGCCGCGGCCGCGGTGTTGCAGGTCGCCGGCCGGTGAGCATGCTGATCGAGGTCGATTTCACCCGCGGCCTGCGCTGGGTCGCCGGCGTCGATGAGGTCGGGCGCGGTCCCTTGGCCGGTCCGGTGGTCGCGGCGGCGGTGATCCTCGACCCCGCGCGCCCGATCGAGGGCCTGGCCGATTCCAAGCGGCTCAGCGAGGCCCGGCGCGAGGCCCTGGTGCCGCTGATCCAGACCCGCGCGCTGGCCTGGGCGCTGGGCCGCGCCGAGGTCGAGGAGATCGACGCCCTGAATATCCTCCAGGCCAGTCTGCTGGCGATGCGCCGCGCCGTGCTGGCCCTCCCGGTTGCGCCCGAATTCGCGCTGATCGACGGCAACCGTTGTCCCGAGTTGCCCTGTCCGGCCGAGGCGGTGATCAAGGGCGACAGCCGGGTCGCCGCCATC
>JBHEOS010000079.1:0-6967 GCA_046260695.1 Gammaproteobacteria bacterium | reverse complement strand
GGAGATGGTCGCGCTCGACGCGCACTATCCGGGCTACGGGCTGGCCGGCCATAAGGGTTACCCGAGCCCCGCGCACCTGGCGGCCCTGGCCCGCCTGGGGGTCACGCCGATTCACCGCCGCAGCTTTGCACCGGTGCGCAAGTTGTTGTAGCGGCAGCCTCGCCGAGGCACGGCCCGATCCCGCGGCGGGCTCGCCAAGTCAAGCCTTGTAACGCCTCGGGCAAAGCCGGAAACTCCCGGCATGGCAGTCCCCTTCGTACACCTGCACCTGCACACCGAATATTCGCTGGTCGACGGCATCGTGCGCGTGAAGCCGCTGGTCGGGGCGGTGGCCGCGGCCGGCATGCCGGCCTGCGCGGTGACCGACCAAGGCAACCTGTTCGCGCTGGTGAAGTTCTACAAGGCCGCGCAGGCCGCCGGCATCAAGCCGATCATCGGCGCGGATCTGTGGCTCCACAACGTGCAGGACCCCAACCAGCCCAGCCGGCTGGTGCTGCTGTGCCAGAACCACACCGGCTATCTCAATCTCAATGCGCTGATTTCGCGCAGCTACATCGAAGGCCAGCACCGCGGTATCCCGGTGTTGCAGAAAGACTGGTTACGGGGCCACTGCGACGGGTTGATCGCCTTGTCGGGCGGGCGGGCGGGGGAGGTCGGTCTGGCCTTGCTGGCCGGGAATGCCGGACTGGCCGAACAGTTGCTCGACGACTGGCAGGGCTTGTTTCCCGACCGCTACTATCTGGAGTTGCAACGCACCGGCCGTGCGCAGGAAGACGACTATCTACAGGCCGCGGTGGAACTTGCCGCGCGCCGCGACCTGCCGGTGGTCGCCACCAATGACGTGCACTTCCTCACGGCCGACGCGTTCGAGGCGCACGAGGCGCGCGTGTGCATTCACGATGGCCGCACCCTCGACGATCCGCGCCGACCGCGCCGCCACAGCGAGCAGCAGTACCTGCGCTCGCCGGAGGAGATGGCCGAACTCTTCGCGGACCTCCCCGAGGCCCTGGAGAACAGCGTCGAGATTGCCAGGCGCTGCAATCTCGAACTGAGCCTGGGCAAGAACTACCTGCCGGATTTTCCGGTGCCGGCCGGGCTCAGCATTGACGAATTTTTCCGCCGACAGGCGCGCGAGGGTCTGGAGCAGCGCCTGCTCAAACTGTTCGACGCGACCGCGGCGGATTTCGCCGCACGCCGCGGGCCCTATGATGCGCGGCTGGAGACCGAGCTGGAGGTCATCCTCCAGATGGGCTTCCCCGGCTACTTTCTGATCGTCGCCGACTTCATCCGCTGGGCCAAGACGCATGGTGTGCCGGTCGGGCCGGGGCGCGGCTCCGGCGCCGGTTCGCTGGTCGCCTACGCGCTGACCATCACCGACCTCGATCCGATCCAATACGATCTGCTGTTCGAGCGTTTCCTGAATCCCGAACGTGTGTCCATGCCCGACTTCGACGTCGACTTCTGCATGGAGGGCCGTGATCGGGTCATCGAGTATGTCGCCGAGAAATACGGCCGCGACAAGGTCTCGCAGATCATCACCTACGGTTCCATGGCGGCCAAGGCCGTGGTGCGCGATGTCGGCCGCGTGCTCGGGCATCCTTATGGCTTTGTGGATCGCATTGCCAAGCTGATCCCCTTTGAGCTCGGCATCACGCTCGACAAGGCCCTGGAGCAGGAGGAGCAACTGCGCCAGGCCTATGAGAACGAGGAGGACGTGCGCGCGATCATCGATCTGGCGAGATCGCTCGAAGGCCTCGCGCGCAATGCCGGCAAGCATGCCGGCGGGGTGGTGATCGCACCGAGCAAACTCACCGACTTCACGCCGCTGTACTGCGAGGCCGGTGGCGCCAACCTGGTCAGCCAGTTCGACAAGGACGATGTCGAGGCGGTCGGCCTGGTGAAGTTCGACTTCCTGGGCCTGCGCACCCTGACCATCATCGACTGGGCGCTGGCGACCCTGAACCGTCAGCGGGTCGGGCACGGCGAGGCGGCTGTGGACATCGAGACCCTCCCGCTCGACGATCCGGCGGCCTTCCGGCTGCTCAAGGCCTGCCAGACCACGGCGGTGTTCCAGCTCGAATCCAGCGGCATGAAAGACCTGATCCGGCGCCTGCAACCGGACAGCTTCGAGGACATCATCGCGCTGGTGGCGCTGTTTCGGCCCGGGCCGCTGCAATCGGGCATGGTCGATGACTTCATCGCCCGCAAACACGGCAAGCAGAAGGTCGAATACCCGCACCCCAAACTCGAACCGATCCTGAAGCCGACCTATGGCGTGATCCTGTACCAGGAACAGGTGATGCAGATCGCCCAGGTGCTGGCCGGCTACACGCTTGGCGGTGCCGATCTTCTGCGCCGCGCCATGGGCAAGAAGAAGGCCGAGGAGATGGCCAAGCAGCGCGAGATCTTCACCCAGGGCGCGCGGGCCAACGGTGTCGACGAGAGGACGGCCACCTATATCTTCGACCTGATGGAGAAGTTCGCCGGCTACGGCTTCAACAAATCCCATTCCGCGGCCTATGCCCTGGTCTCCTACCAGACCGCCTGGCTGAAGGCGCATCACCCGGCACCGTTCATGGCCGCAGTGCTGTCGGCCGACATGGACAACACCGACAAGGTGGTCACCCTGATCGATGAATGTCAGGACATGAAGCTGAACGTCGTGCCGCCGGACATCAACCGCTCCGACTACCGCTTCACCGTCGCCGGCGGCGACACGGTGGTCTATGGCCTCGGTGCGATCAAGGGCGTCGGTCAGGCCGCGATTGAAGGGGTGATGGTCGAACGCGAGGCCCATGGGGCGTTTCAGGATCTGTACGATTTCTGCCGCCGCGTCGACCTGCGCAAGCTCAACCGCCGGGTGCTGGAGGCGTTGATCCGTGCCGGCGCCTGCGACAGCCTGGGCGAGAACCGCGCGACCCTGATGGCGCGGCTGCCGTCGGCACTGAAGCTCGCCGAACAGCAGGAACGCGACGCCGGCGCCGGTCAGGTCGATCTGTTCGGTGGTGGCGGTGCCGCCGCCGTGACCGCCCCCGTCGAGCGTGTCCACCTGCCGGAATGGGACGAGGAACTGCGCCTGCAGGGCGAACGGGACACCCTCGGGCTGTACCTGACCGGGCATCCCATCGTGCGCTACGAGGCCGAACTCGCGCACATCACCAGCAGCCGGCTGGTGGCCCTGCTCGGCAATGCCGGCGAGGCGCCAGGTCTGCGTCAGGGCGATCGTCAGGTGGTGGTGGCGGGCCTGGTGATCGCCCTGCGCATCCGTCAGACCCGGCGCGGTTCCATGGCCTTCGTGACCCTGGACGACCGCAGCGCGCGGCTGGAGATGCGGGTGTTCTCCGAGGTCTTCGAGCCGCATCGCAAGCTGCTGGCCAAGGACCGGGTGGTGGTGGTGGAGGGCGTGCTCGGCTATGACAATTATTCAGGCGGCCAGCAGCTGACCGCCGACAAGATTTACGATATCGCCCAGGCCCGCGAGGTCTTCGCCCGGCGCGTGCTCATTGACGTGGATGCCGAGCGGGCCGGCAACGGCTTCCTGCAATCCCTGGCCGATACCCTGAGCCCGTTCCGCGAGGGCCGTTGTCCGGTCTGGATCCGCTACCGCAACCAGACCGCCAGCGCCCAGTTGGCCCTGGGCCGCGACTGGTGCGTGCGTCCGGCCGATGAGCTGATCCACCGCTTGCACGCGCTGGCAGGGGCGGGGCATGTGCAGGTGGAGTACCGCTGATCCCGCCGTGCTCGCTACGATCGCCCAAATCCGACAGGCGCCTAGGCGTGCCCGCCCGTTCCGGTTAGAATCGGCAGCCTGTCCTATCGGCCCGGCATCCGGCTCAGAACCTCATGAATCTGAACTTCCTCGACTTCGAACAACCCATCGCCGAACTTGAGGCGAAGATCGAAGAGCTGCGTTATCTCGGCAACGACACCGAGATCAATATCAGCGAGGAGATCGGGAGGTTGCAGGAAAAGAGCCGCTCGCTGACCGCCTCGATCTTCACCCGGCTTTCCTCCTGGCAGATCTCCCAGCTCGCGCGTCACCCGCAGCGCCCCTACACGCTCGACTACCTCGAGCGGGTATTCACCGACTTCGAGGAACTGCACGGCGACCGCACCTACGCGGACGACCCGGCCATCGTCGGCGGTGTCGCGCGCATCGAGGGCCGGCCGGTGATGATCATCGGTCACCAGAAGGGCCGCGACACCAAGGAGAAGCTGGTGCGCAATTTCGGCATGCCGCGGCCCGAGGGTTACCGCAAGGCCCGGCGCCTGATGCAGACGGCGGAGAAGTTCCGTCTGCCGATCCTGACCTTCATCGATACGCCCGGTGCCTACCCCGGCATCGGCGCCGAGGAACGCGGCCAGAGTGAGGCCATCGCACGCAATCTGTTCGTGATGGCCGGGCTGAAGACCCCGATCGTCTGTACCGTGATCGGCGAGGGCGGTTCCGGCGGCGCACTGGCCATCGGCGTCGGTGACCGCGTGCTGATGCTCGAATACGGCACCTATTCGGTGATCTCGCCCGAGGGCTGCGCCTCGATCCTGTGGAAGAGCGCGGACAAGGCCCAGGAGGCCGCCGAGGCCTTGGGCATCACCTCCAGCCGATTGCTCGAACTCGGGCTCATCGACGGCATCGTCAAAGAGCCGCTGGGCGGCGCGCACCGTGACATCGACCAGATGGCCGAGACCCTGAAGCGGAGTCTGCTCCAGCAGCTGGACGGTCTGGCCGGTACAACCCCCGAACAACTGCCCGCGGCCCGCAATGCGCGGCTGATGGGCTACGGGCACTTCAGCGGGAATTGAACCCGGCCGGTGCGCGGGCCGCGCCCGCGCCTGCCGGGCCGCCGCACGGCCGCGCGGCACGCTCCGCCCCACAATCGCCATGCCCCTCCACCCCGATCAGCTGATTGACCACCTGCTTGAGCTCGCGCCAGCGGCGTCCGGTTATTGGGTCGCCTTCAGCGGTGGCCTGGACTCACAGGTGCTGCTGCATGCGCTGGCCGCGCGGCGCGCGCGTCTGCCGGGGCTGCTCGGTGCGTTGCACGTGAATCACAATCTGCAAGACCCGGCGTCGGCCTGGGCCGCGCATTGCCGCAAGGTCTGCGCGGATCTGGCGGTGCCTTATCGGGTGCTCGAGGTGGACGCGCAACCCGCCCCGGGCGAGAGCCCGGAGGCGGCGGCGCGCGCGGCGCGCTACCGGGCGCTGGCCGGTGCGGTGCCGCCTGACGGAGTGCTGCTGACCGCGCATCACCGCGACGACCAGGCGGAGACGCTGCTGCTGCAGCTGCTGCGCGGCGCCGGACCCAAGGGGCTGGCGGCGATGCCTGCCTCTATTGACGTAGCCTGGGTTGAGCGCCAGCGAAACCCGGGTTTCGCTCCGCTCAACCCAGGCTACCCGGTACGTTTGGTGCGGCCGCTGCTCGAATGCGCTCGCGACGATCTCCACGCCTACGCGCAGGGGCATGACTTGGCGTGGATCGAAGACCCGAGCAACGCCTGCACCGACTATGACCGCAATTTTCTGCGTCACGAGATCCTGCCGCGTCTGCGCGCCCGCTGGCCGGCCCTGGGCGCGACCCTGGCACGCAGTGCGGGGCACCAGGCCGAGGCGACCGGGTTGTTGGATGAACTGGCCGCGCTGGATCTCGCCCCGGGGCCGGCGCATACGCTGTCGGTGTCCGCCCTGTTGCGCCTGTCCGCGCCGCGGCGCGCCAATCTGCTGCGCCATTGGCTGGCCCGGCAGCGGCTGCCGCTGCCCAGCCGTGCGGTCCTGGCCGAGATCGACCGGGCCTTATTGCATGCGGCGGCAGATGCGCAACCGGTGGTGTGCTGGGGCGGGGTCTGTCTGCGGCGCTACCGGGACGCGCTGATGATCGATGCCCCGGCCACAGCGGGCGCAGCGGCCGAAGCGGTCGATTCAGGGCGCTGTATCGACTGGGCAGTACAGCAGCCGCTGAGCCTGCCGGCGGGCATCCTGAGCGCCGAGCCGGTCCGCGGCGGCGGGGTGGCGTGCCGGCACCTGGAGGGGGGGCGCTGCCAGGTGCGTTTCCGTCGGGGCGGTGAGCGCCTGCAACCGGCCGGACGCCGCCAGCACCACAGCCTCAAGCACCTATTCCAGGAGGCCGGCGTGCCACCCTGGGAACGCGCGCGCGTGCCGCTGATCTACCGCGGCGATACGCTGATCGCGGTGGCGGGCCATTGGGTCTGTGAGGGTTTCCAGGCCGCCGAAAACCAAGCCGGTCTGCATTTTCTGTGGCGCCGCGCGATTGTGCCGGCAGGGTCATTCTGGTAACGTTCAGCCCCGTCTTGTGGTGCAGTTTCGACGCCCCGTCAGCGGCTTCCGCGCGCGGCGATCGTGCGCATTCACGTCCCTGGCAATCCGGAATCCAATGACTCGATACATCTTCGTCACCGGCGGTGTGGTGTCCTCTTTGGGCAAAGGCATCGCCTCCGCCTCCCTGGCCGCGATCCTTGAGGCGCGCGGTCTCAAGGTCACCCTGCTCAAGCTGGACCCGTACATCAACGTGGACCCCGGGACCATGAGCCCGTTCCAGCATGGTGAGGTGTTCGTCACCGCCGACGGGGCCGAGACCGATCTGGATCTGGGGCATTACGAGCGCTACGTCCGCACCACGATGGGCAAGCGCAACAATTTCACGACCGGGCAGATTTACGAGAACGTGATCCGCAAGGAGCGCCGCGGCGAGTACCTGGGCGGCACCGTGCAGGTGATCCCGCACATCACCGACGAGATCAAGCGCTGCATCCGCGCCGGGGCCGAGGGCGCCGATATCGCCATGATCGAGATCGGCGGCACGGTGGGTGACATCGAATCCCTGCCGTTCCTGGAGGCGATCCGCCAGATGGGTGTGGAGCTGGGTCACGAGCGGGCTCTGTTCATACACCTGACCCTGGTGCCGTACATCGCCGCCTCCGGCGAGATCAAGACCAAGCCGACCCAACACTC
>JBHEOS010000078.1:0-7581 GCA_046260695.1 Gammaproteobacteria bacterium | reverse complement strand
GCATTATGCAGACGCGCTCGGGGCGCTTGGCGACGATGCCAGCGCCGCCGAGGCCGCGTTGCGCGCCGCGCTGGCGGCCGTCCCCGGCCACGCCGAGGCGGCCCAAACACTGGCCACGCTGCTGCTACGCCAGGGCCGCCAGGGCGAGGCCGAGGCCGTCTTGCGTGCGGCCCTGGCCGTCGATGCGCAACAGCCGGCCTTGCGCGCACTGCACGCGCGCCTGTTGGCCGAACGCGGCGACGACCGCGCCGCCGTCGCGCTGCTCCAGGGCACCCAGGATCCCGAGGCGCAGGCCCTGCTCGGCGCCTTGCAGCAGCGCCTGGGCGATCACGCCGCGGCCGCGACGGCCTATCGCCAGGCCCTGAGCGCAGCGCCAGCGCGCGGCGCCTGGTGGTTGGGCCTGGCCATCAGCCTGGAACACGACCGTCAGCCGGCGGCGGCGCTGGCGGCCTACCGCCGGGCGCTGGCCGACGCCGCGCTGGCGGACCAGATCACGGCCTACGTGCGTGGGCGTATCGCCGCCCTCGACCGCGGCCAGGGTTGAGGAACCGCGCATGGCTGCCCCCAAACGCGTACGCATCGGTGATCTGCTGGTCGAACACAAGGTCATCTCCGAGGCCCAGTTGCAGACTGCGCTGGCCGATCAGAAAAAGAGCGGCCGCAAGCTCGGCCGGGTGCTGATCGAGAACGGCTTCGTGAAGGAGGACCTGCTGCTGGAGCTGCTGTCGCGCCAGCTGGCCATCCCGTTCATCGATCTGACCAGCTTCGAGCTCGACCCGGAATGGGTACAGAAGCTGCCCGAGACCTACGCGCGCCGCTACCGCGCGATCGTGATCAAGCAGACCGGCGACGACCTGCTGGTGGGCATGGGCGATCCCACCGATATCTTCGCCTTCGACGAACTGACCCGCATCCTGAAGCAGCCGGTGCGGCTCGCGGTGGTCAAGGAATCCGATCTGCTGCACGCCATCGACCAGATCTATCAGCACGGCGCGCAGTTGAAGAGTCTGGCCAGCGAGGTCGGCCAGGACCTGGCCGCCAGCGCCTTCGATCTCGGGCAGCTCGGCGCCGACAGCAACCAGAACGACGCGCCGGTGGTGCGCCTGTTGCAGACCCTGTTCGAGGACGCCGTGAAGGCCAACGTCTCGGACATCCACATCGAACCCGACGAGGACGCGCTGCGCATCCGCCGGCGCATCGACGGCGTGCTCTACGAACAGGTGATGGACGAGAAGCGTATTGCCGGCGCGCTGGTGTCGCGCCTGAAGCTGATGGCCGGCGCGGACATCTCCGAGAAACGCCTGCCCCAAGACGGCCGCTTCAGCCTGCGCGTGCACGACAAGGCGATCGACGTGCGCCTGGCCACCATGCCGACCCAGAACGGCGAATCGGTGGTGCTGCGCCTGCTCACCCAGGACGCCGGGCGCTTCGCGCTCGATCAGCTGGGCATGCCGGCGGACCTGCTGGAACGCTTCCGCCACGCGATCCACCGTCCGCACGGGCTGATCCTGGTCACCGGCCCGACCGGCAGCGGCAAGACCACCACGCTGTACGCGGCGCTGAGCGAACTCAACAAACCGCAGAAAAAAATCATCACCGTCGAAGACCCGGTGGAGATCCGTCTGCCGCGGATCAATCAGGTGCAGGTACACGCCAAGATCGGCCTGGACTTCGCCCGCGTGCTGCGCACCACCCTGCGCCTCGATCCGGACATCATCCTGATCGGCGAGATGCGCGACGCCGAGACCGGCGAGATCGCCCTGCGCGCGGCGATGACCGGCCATCTGGTGCTGTCCACCCTGCACACCAACGACGCCGCGAGCACCGCGCTGCGGCTGATCGACATGGGCCTGGAACCGTACCTGGTCGCCTCCACCGTGCAGGCCATCGTCGCGCAACGGCTGGTGCGCCGCATCTGTGACAAATGCCGCACCGAGACCGCGCCCGACGCGGCCCAACAGGCCTGGCTGCGCGGCGCGCTCGGTGACGAGTCCATGCCGGCGACCTTCTACACCGGGGCCGGCTGTGGCCAGTGCAACCATACCGGCTACCGCGGCCGGATCGGCGTGTACGAGCTGCTGGAGATGGACGCACAACTGATCGACTGCCTGCGCCGCAACGATCAGGGCGGCTTCGAGAAGGCCGCGCGCGAACAAGCCGGCTACCGGCCGCTGGTGCAGCACGCGCTGGACCTCGCGCGCCAGGGTATGACCAGCGTCAGCGAGGCCATGGGTCTGGCGGGCTGGCTGGAATGAACGGCGCCTTCGCGCGGTGTGCGCCCCGTTCACCTGCAGGCGCGGCCTTCGGCCGCGCCTGCAAAGGGCGGCGCTGAGCCATGGCCGTGTTCGAATACAAGGCCCGGGGCCCGCGCGGCGACGCCATCGTCGGCACCCTGGAGGCGGCCAGCGCCGAGGGTGTGGCCGCACGCCTGATCGAGGGCGGGTTGACGCCGGTGGACATCCTGCCGGCGCGCGTCACGCGCAACCTGTCCAACGACCTGAACCAGTATTTTCCGCAGTCGGTCAAACTGGTCGACCTGATCCAGTTCAGCCGCCAGATGTACAGCCTGACCCGTGCCGGCGTGCCGATCCTGAGCGCGCTGGCGGGGCTGGCCAGCACCACCCGCAACCGCACCCTGGCGGCCACACTCGCCGAGGTGAAGCAGATGCTGGAGGCCGGTCACGATCTGGCCAGTGCCTTGAACCAGCATCCCAAGGTGTTCTCGCCGTTCTACGTGGCGATGGTCCGGGTCGGCGAGACCAGCGGCAAGCTCCAGGACATCTTTCAGCAGCTCGGCTATTACCTGGAGCGCGAGAAATCCACCCGCGACCGGGTCAAGCAGGCGCTGCGCTACCCGAGCTTCGTGTTGCTGGTGATCGCGCTGGCCATCCTGCTGATCAATGTGTTCGTGATCCCGGCGTTCAGTGACATGTTCAAGAGCTTTGGCGCCGAGCTGCCGCTGCCGACCCGCGTGCTGATCGGCTCGTCGAATTTCATCGTGGCCTATTGGCCGTGGCTACTCGGCGGGATCGGCCTGGTGATCGCCGCGGCGGTGGCCTACGTGCGCACCGACGAGGGCCGCTACCGCTGGGACAAGCTCAAACTGCGCCTGCCGCTGGCCGGCCCGGTGATCTACCGCGCCACCCTGGCGCGCTTCACCCGGCTGTTCGCCATGGCCCAGCAGGCCGGCGTGCCGCTGATCACCGCGCTTTCCGTGGTCGCGCGGGCGCTGGATAACACCTATGTCGAGGAGCGCGTGCTGACCCTGCGCGCCGGCATCGAGCGCGGCGAATCCATCGCCCGCACCGCCACCGGGGCCGGGATCTTCGACCCACTGTCGCTACAGATGCTGGCGGTCGGCGAGGAGGCCGGGGCCTTGGACGAGATGCTGCTGGAGGTCGCGGTGTATTACGACCAGGAGGTCGAGTACAGCATCGGCAAGCTGTCCGCGGCCATCGAGCCGATCCTGACCGTGGTGGTGGCGGTCATGGTGCTGGCCCTGGCCCTGGGCATCTTCCTGCCGCTGTGGGACATCGGCGGCGCCGCCCTGCGCGGCGCCCGGGGTTGAACCTTTCGTAAACGCTTTACCGGACACGGCCCTCGGCGACTCAAGTTACCCAGGTCCGCGGACGCTAACCCAGCAGAACCCGGTTGCGGGGCTGGCAAACTTGCGGGACGCAAACCCCGCCCAATGGAGAGTATGGCGATGAACAAGCAGCAGACTGGCTTTACCCTGATCGAATTGGTGATGGTCATCGTGATCATCGGCATCCTGGCCGCGGTGGCGGTGCCGCGCTTCGTCGACCTGCAAGGTGCGGCGCTGACCGCCGCCATCGACGGCACGGAGGGCGCGACGCGTTCCGCGCTGACCATCTCCATCGCCGAGCTGCGGCGCTTTCCGACGGTGACCGAACTGGCGACCTACGTGCAGACCGACGGCGGTGCGGCCACCGCCGCGGCCACCGGCATCCAGGTTTCCATCAATAGCACGGCCTACATCATCCGCACCTACACCGATTCGAGCTGCACCACAGCGACAGCGGACGTCGGCAACACCGTGCAGTGTGTCGGTTCCGTCGCACCCTGATCGATTGCCCTGAGGCAATCCTCAGGTCGGACACTCGGGGGCGGGCGGGATGCCCACCCTCGGTGTTTAGGGACACGGGAAGCCCATGACGCGCAGGACGCCCGCTCACGGCCAACACGGCTTCACGCTGCTGGAGCTGGTGATGGTCATGCTCATCATCGGTGTGTTGGCGGCGGTGGCCGCGCCACGCTGGTCGCTGACTGACGCCACCGTGCACGCCCAGGCCGCGCAGATCGCCCGCGATCTTCGCCATGTGCAGATGCTGGCCATGAGCCAGGGTCGCACCCTGACCTTCCAGTCGCTGGGCGGCGGCTACCGCTGTGTCGATGCGGCGAGCACGGTCATCACCGATCCGGCCGCCCAACGGCCGTTCAATGTCACCCTGAGCGACGGCGTGACCCTGAGCGCCGGCAGCGTCAGCTTCGACAGCCTCGGCCGACCGGTCAGCGGCGGCAATCCGAGCGCCGGCACGACGGCCTATACGGTCGCCGGCGCCGCGCAGTCTGCGGACGTCACGGTATCTCCGGTCACCGGCTTCGTCGTGGTGAACCCCTGAGGTGGAGGCATGATGCGCGCGCGCGGCTTCTCGCTGATCGAGTCGGTCCTGGTGATCGTGATCCTCAGCATCGCCAGCGTCGCCGTGCTCAATCAGTTCTCCCAGGCCGCGCGCGCCTGGTTCGTCGATGAAGACCTGCAAACCGCGACCCAGCTCGCGCAGGAGCGCGCCGAGGGCCTGCTGGCCACGCGCCGCAACGGCACCTTCGCCGATGTGACCGTCGGCGTGACCAACGACACCCTGACCGGCGCCTACGCCGCCTACGCGCGCACGGTCACGGTCACCGCGCACGCCGCCAGCCCGTGTCCGGCGGTCAACTGCAAGCAGGTCGTGGTCAGCGTCAGCCGCGCGGGTACGCCGCTGGCGGACGTCAGCCTCCTGCTGGCGGAGTATTGAGATGCGACGCGCGCGCGGCTTCACGCTGATCGAGATGATCCTGTCGATCATGATCCTCGGCCTGCTCGCGACCGCCGCGGCCATGGCCATCCACCACGGCACGCGCGCCGCGCTGGAATCGCAGACCCGTATTGATACCCTGAGCAAGCTGCGCGTCGCGACCGAACGCCTGACGCGCGAGATCCGGCTGATGCGCCGCGATCCCGCGACACCGACCGATTTCGATATCCTCAGCCGCTCGGCCACGGACCTGTCGTTCCGCCGTCTGGACCCGAACGGCAGCAGCGTGCGCACCGTGACCATCAATGGCGCCGCGCCGCCAGTCGTCACGCTCGGCTACGACAGCCCGGCCGGTACGCCGGTGCTGACCGATCAGCTCAGCGCGTTCGCGATCACGTATTGGCAGGCCGATGGCACGACCGTATCGGCGGATAACACCGACCTGGCCTTCGTGGAAATCAATCTGACGCTCACCGACAGCCACGGCAATGCCTTCGCGCAGCGCAGCCGCGTGGGCCTGAGGAACCGGCAATGAGGGCGCGCCCCGAACTGCGTGGCTTGCAGCATCAGACCGGCGCTGTGGGCCTGCTCGCGGCGTTGTTTCTGATCACCGCGGTGCTGGTGATGGGCCAGGCGCTGCTGCGCCAGTCGGCGAGCGGCGCGAACGATTCGCTGATCATTCAGGACGGCGTCGATGCGCTGTTCCTGGCCGAGTCCGGCCTGGAACGCGCCGCCGCGCAGCTTTCGGAAGGCAGCGCGGGCTGCGACGCGACGCTGGCCGGCAGCTGGGCCTATGCCGGCGGCACCGTCGCCCTCGCCGATCTCGGCGCGGGGTTCACGAGCGACTTCGACGGCAGCGCGCTGCCCGCCGGGCGCTGTCGGGTGCGCGCGACCGGCACTAGCGGGCTGTACGGCGCACAGCGCACGCTGGACGCGATCATCGGCACCGATGCGGGGAATCTGCTCGACCCCAACGCCAATTTCGATACGCCCGCCGGCACCTGCCCACCGAACTGCGCACCCGCCAATTGGACCATCGACTCGGGTGGCTGGACCTCCAACGGCGGTGTCGGCGGCTCGCCCGCCGTCCAGGTCGCGAAAACCGGCGCGGGCGGTCCGCAAAACATCGATGTGGTCCACGCTGCGTTTACGCCGTTCACGGTGACCGCGCCAACCACGCTCACCATCGGCTATGACTACCGAGTACTTTCGCCATCCGACCAGGATGTTCAGTTGACCATGCGGCTGCTGTCGACTTCGGGCCCCTATACCGCGACGGTGACGTACTCGACAACGACCGGCACGTTCCTCCCGGAGACGCTGGCGATCAGCGTCACCGGGAGCGGCTCTGTGACCATCGATGGTTTTTCGCTCACCCTGCACGCCTCGGGTGGCCAAGCCAAATCGCTCTGGGTCGACAATCTGGAACTGGCTGGCGGCGGTGGCGGCGCCGGCGTCGAACGCTGGCGCGAAATCATCAACTGAACCCAAATAGGCTATAGTTCGGCCGGGCAGGCCGACCGGGACACGCTATGAACATGCTGACGCAATGGCTGCGCAAAAGGGACGCCGACCTCAACACCGCCGTGTGTATCGACAGCGCGGGCGTGACGCTGGCGGAGGTGCGCTGGGCGGACGGCCGGCCGCAACTGATCGAATGCGACGTCCACCCCACGCTCGCCGATGATGCGAACGCGGCCCTGCAGCAGGCCGCGAAGCGCGCCGGCGTGCACGACTGCGCGACGGTGATGCCGATCGGCAGCTACAGTCTGCTGCTGATCGAGGCGCCCGAGGTGCCCGCGCCGGAGCTGCGCGCCGCGGTGCGCTGGCGCATCCGTGATCTGATCGATTTCCATGTCGACGACGCCGTGCTCGATGTGTTCGATGCGCCCGCCAGCGGCGCGCGCGGCCAGACGCATCTGTACGTCGTGGTCAGCCGCAGCAGCGAGGTCAAGGCACTCGCCGACCGGCTGCAGGATGCCGGCATCAAACTGGGCGTGATCGACATCCCGGAACTGGCCCTGCGCAACATCGCCGCGCGCCTGCCGGAAGATGAACAAGGCGTGGCCCTGCTGTATTTCGGCGAGCAGCGCGGGGTGATCGCGCTGTGCCGCAATCAGACACTCTATCTGGCGCGCACCCTGGAGGTGGGCCAACAGCGCCTGCGCGAGGCCGTCGCCGACGGGCAGACCGAGGCCCTGTTCGATGCGTTGGCCCTGGAGGTGCAGCGTTCGCTGGATTATTACGACCGGCATTTCCAGCAGGCGCCGATCAGTCAGCTGGTGATCGCGCCGCTGGGCGAACCCGTCGAAGGACTGGTCGAGACCCTGCACAGCAACCTCGGCCTGGGCGTGCGGCCGCTCAAGCTGACCGAGATCGTCGACGGCGCCGAGCACGTCACGCCAGCGCAGGCCAGCGACTGCCTGCTCGCACTGGGCGCGGCGCTGCGGCGGGAGAGCACAAGCTTGTGAGCGGCGTCCTGCCGCCCGGGGTGCAATGCCCCGTCTTGGCGAGGCAAGGGCATTGAGTTGATACTCAGCCG
>JBHEOS010000077.1:343-7609 GCA_046260695.1 Gammaproteobacteria bacterium | reverse complement strand
GCGCTGCACCGGTCGCAAGCGAGGGCGGTCCCTACGACCGGCACCGCGCGCCGGTCCACTCCCTCAGACGAACATCGGGGCGGCGCGCCCCGCAAAGGAGTTCCATGCTGATGTTTCCCGTCTTGCGGCGCCTTGCCGCCGCTCTGCTAGCCGCGGCGCTGGTGCCGGTCGCCGGCGTGGCGGAGGAGGCGACCGCGGTCTTCGTCGCCCGCGCGTATCGCGGCGCCTTCGCGGACCGCATCGAGGCGTTGGGCACGCTGCGCGCAAATGAATCGGTCACCCTGAGCGCGACCCTGACCGAGCGGATCAGCGCACTGCATTTCGACGACGGCGACCGGGTCGCGGCCGGACAGCCGCTGGTGGAGCTGGTCAGCACCGAGGAGCAGGCCCTGCGCACCGAGGCCCAGTCCACCGTGGACGAGGCGCGGCGGCAATTGCGTCGGGTCGAGTCGCTGGCGGCCGAGGGCGCGGCGTCGAAGTCGCTGCTCGACGAACGCCGCCGCGAATCGGAGACGGCCCGCGCGCGCCTGGCGGCCATCGAGGCGCGCCTGGACGAGCGCATCGTCCGGGCGCCGTTCGCCGGGGTGCTTGGCCTGCGCCAGGTCAGTGTCGGCACGCTGCTGAGCCCGGGTACGCCGATCGTGACCCTCGACGATGACGCGACCCTGAAGCTCGACTTCACCGTGCCCAGCGTATTCCTGAGCGTACTGCGCCCGGGCCTTGCGCTCGGCGCGACCAGCGCGGCCTTTCCGGGCCGCCCCTTCACCGGCGTCGTCGCGGCCATCGACAGCCGCATCGACCCGGTGACCCGCGCGGTCACCGTGCGCGCCCGGGTGCCCAATCCCGAACGCCTGCTCAGGCCCGGCATGCTGATGCAGGTGACGCTCGGCACGCAGCCGCGCGAGGCCACGCTGATCCCCGAAAAGGCCCTGATGCCGCTGGGCCAGAGCCAGTCGGTGTTGGTGGTCGGCGCGGACGGCACGGTGGAACGCCGCGCGATCCAGATCGGCACGCGGCGCCCCGGCGAGGTGGAGGTGCTCGAAGGGCTGGTGCCGGGCGAGCGCGTGGTCACCGACGGCACGCAGAAGTTGCGCCCCGGCGACCCGGTGCGGATTCTGGCCGTCGATGACGGCGACGCCAGTCTGCCCGAGCGGCTGGAGCGCGCTGGCCAATGATCCTCTCCGACCTCTCGGTCACCCGCCCGGTGCTGGCCTTGGTGATGAGCCTGCTGCTGATCGCCTTCGGCATCATCGCCTTCGACCGCCTGCCGCTGCGCGAATACCCCGATATCGATCCGCCGGTGGTATCCATCGAGACCGTCTACCCGGGTGCTGCCGCCAATGTGGTCGAGACCCGCATCACCCGGCTGATCGAGGACCGCATCGCCGGCGTCGAGGGCATTCGCTATGTGCAGTCGACCAGCGAGGACGGCCGCTCTGCGGTGAGCGTCGAGTTCGAGGTCGATCGCGACGTGGATGCCGCGGCCAACGACATCCGCGACCGCGTCTCCACCGTGCTCGACGATCTGCCCGACGAGGCGGACCCGCCCGAGATCCAGAAGGTCGACAGCAACGAAGACGTGATCCTGTGGCTGAACCTGGCCAGCGATCGTCTGAGCGTGCCCGAGCTGACCGACTACGCCGAACGCTATCTGGTCGACCGCTTTTCGGTGCAGCGCGGGGTGGCGCGGGTGCGCCTGGGCGGTGCCCAGGTCTATGCGATGCGCATCTGGCTGGACCGCCGCGCGCTGGCGGCGCGCAACCTCACCGTGGCCGATGTCGAGACCGCGCTGCGCGCAGAGAACCTGGAACTGCCGGCCGGCAGTCTCGATTCCAAGGACCGCCAGTTCACCGTGCGCCTGCAACGCAGTTTCCAGACGGCGGAGGATTTTGCCCGCCTGGTGCTGACGCGCGGCGCGGACGACGGCCATCTGGTGCGGCTTGGCGACGTGGCGCGGGTTGAGCGCAGCGCAGCCGAGGACCGGCTGTTCTTCCGCGGCAACGGCGTGCCGATGGTCGGCATCGGCATCATCAAGCAGTCCACCGCCAACACCCTGGAGGTCGCGCGGGCGGCCAACGCGGAGGCCGCGCGGTTGAACCCGACGCTGCCCGAGGGCATGTCGATCGAGCAGAGCTACGACACCTCGGTGTTCGTCGAGCAGGCGATCAATGAGGTGTACAAGACCCTGGTCATCGCTATCGCCCTTGTGCTCGGCGTGATCTTCCTGTTCCTGGGTAGTCTGCGCGCGATGCTGGTGCCGGCAGTCACCGTGCCGGTGTCGCTGGTGGCGACCTTTCTGGCGCTGTACCTGTTCGGTTTCTCGATCAATATTCTGACGCTGCTGGCGCTGGTGCTGGCCATCGGGCTGGTGGTCGACGATGCCATCGTGGTGCTGGAGAACGTCCACCGGCGCATGGCGCAGTACGGCGAGACCCGACTGGTGGCGGCGTTCCGCGGCACCCGCCAGGTCGGTTTCGCGGTGATCGCCACCACCGTGGTGCTGATCGCGGTATTCGTGCCGATTGCCTTTCTGCAAGGCAATGTCGGCCGGCTGTTCTCCGAGTTCGCGCTGACCATGGCCGCGGCGGTGGCCTTCTCCAGCTTCGTCGCGCTGTCGCTGTCGCCGATGCTCGCCTCCAAGCTGTTGCACGAGGTGCATCAGCCGGGCCGCATCGCGCGGACCGTCGACGCGCTGTTCGGCCGGGTGAGCGCGGGTTACGGCCGGTTGCTGCAAGGCGCGTTGACCCATGCCTGGGTGGTGTGGCTGACCCTGGCCGCGATCCTGGCCGGTACGCTGTGGCTGCTGCACGCGCTGCCCAGCGAATACGCCCCGCGCGAGGATCGCGGCGCCTTCTTCGTGATGGTCAACGGTCCCGAAGGCGCGTCCTACGACTACATCGCCGAGTACATGACCGAGGTCGAACGCCGCCTGATGCCGTTGGTCGACAGCGGCGAGGTGCAGCGCCTGCTGGTGCGCGCGCCCCGCGCGTTCGGCAACTTCGAGATTTTCAACACCGGTATCGCCATCCTGGTGCTGGATACCTGGTCGCAGCGCCACTCGGCCTGGGAGATCATGGACGACGTGCGCGCGCGCCTGGAGGATCTGCCCGGCGTGCGCGCATTTCCGGTGATGCGCCAGGGCTTCGGGTCGCGCACCCAGAAGCCGGTGCAGTTCGTGATCGGCGGCGGCACTTATGCCGAGCTTGCCGCGTGGCGCGACATCCTGGTGGAGAAGATCGCCGCGGACAATCCCGGCCTGGACGGTCTGGATTGGGACTACAAAGAGACCAAGCCGCAGCTGCGGGTGGTGATCGACTATGACCGGGCCGCCGACCTCGGCGTAACCGTCAGCAGCATCGGCCGCACGCTGGAGACCCTGCTCGGCTCACGCCGCGTGACCACCTACCTCGAAGGCGGCGAGGAGTACGACGTGATCCTGGAGGGCGAGCGCGATGCCCAGCGCACGCCCTCCGATATGCAGAATATCTATGTCCGCTCCGAGCGCAGCGGCCAGCTGATTCCGTTGGCCAGCCTGGTCACGATCGAGGAATACGCCGACTCGATCAGCCTGAACCGTTACAACCGCGTGCGCGCCATCACCCTGGAGGCCAACCTCGCCGACGGCCTGGTGCTGGGCGAGGCGCTGAAATACCTGGAGGGACTGGTGGAGACCCATCTGCCAGCCACGGTGATCGTCGACTACAAGGGCCAGTCGCAGGACTTCAAGACCAGCGGCGGTTCGGTGCTGTTCGCCTTCGTGCTCGGGCTGGTGGTGGTGTTCCTGGTGCTGGCCGCGCAGTTCGAGAGCTGGGTGCACCCGTTCGTGATCATGCTGACCGTGCCGCTGGCCATCGGCGGCGCGCTGCTCGGTCTGTATCTGTCCGGCCAGACGCTGAACCTGTACAGCCAGATCGGCCTGATCATGCTGGTGGGCCTGGCGGCCAAGAACGGCATCCTGATCGTCGAGTTCGCCAACCAACTGCGCGACGCCGGCCGACCGTTCCGCGAGGCCCTGGTCGAGGCCTCGGGCATCCGCCTGCGGCCGATCCTGATGACCGGCATCACCACCGCGGCCGGGGCCATCCCGCTGCTGCTGTCCAGCGGCGCCGGCGCCGAGACGCGCTGGGTGATCGGCACGGTGATCCTGTGGGGCATCCTGGCCGCCACGGCGTTCACGCTGTTCGTGGTGCCGGTGGCCTACGATCTGCTCGCCAAACACACCGGCTCACCGGGCGACACCCGGCGCCGGCTGGAGGCGGAGACGCCGGGCGATTGAGCGTTGCCTCGATGGGCTGGGCTGCATCCTTGTGAACCTATGCGTTGGGTGGTTTCTGGCATTTCGTTTGGATGAACTATGTTGGTGTTCATTGTCCTGACCCGGTTTTTTCCGGGTAGTTCGGCAGCATGACCCTGCCCATCCTTGGCATGACCCCGATCTTAGTCTGCCTTAAATAAATCTGTCCCCGTTTTTTCATTTTCCGACGGACAGCTGGTCGCTTACGCACGGAAATATTTCGAAGCTAAAGAGCGCATGATCTGAGTCTTGAGCCCGGCCGGGCACGTCACCACGGGCATTGCCGGCATAGCTGGGTCAGGGTAGTCGGTCAAGCGACCGAACATGCCGGCGCGGACAGGATGGAGGAAGTCCTTTAAGGGCGTTATCTATATCGAGTCTGACTCCGATTATCCCGGCGTACCACGCCGCAGCGTAGCGGTCAGGGGTCGCAGCCCTTGACGGCGAGAATGACGTGGTACGTTGAAGGGAACAGCAAGGCCGCCTCTCACACACTCCAATGCTTCTTGGGCAAGCGGAGCGCGCAGGCCCTATGGGCCGGAGGCGTCAGGGATCAAAGCCGGACGGCCGCGACTCGGCATGAGGCGAGGGGCAGCGCCCGCGAGCCCGACGGCGGTACGCCGGGACGCGGATGAAATTGGGAGAAGTGAAGGCAAGCCTGGCCACATAATGCATCAATGTGGTGTAATGTGATGCAAGCTAGTGTACGAGGCTGCCCAATGAAGCAATCGAAAGATGATGCCAAGCCAGATTCGCAATCCAAGGTTCGAGCATCCGTGAGTCTTCCGCAAGGACTTCATGCCGAGCTGGAGCGAATCGCGCGCGACAAAAAAGTATCGCTGGCCTGGGTAATGCGGGACGCGGCGGAAAAGTATGTCGCCGACCAGTGGCCACTCCTGGCGCGGTCCAAATGACGTATGGACAGCGTAACACCAGCTCGGCGCTCGGAAATCATGGGGCGAATTCGCTCGCGCGACACCAAGCCGGAAATGACGGTTCGACGGATGGTGCATGCGATGGGCTATCGATATCACCTGCACGTGAAGGATTTACCAGGCAGGCCCGACTTGGTGTTTCGCTCCCGCAAGAAGGTCGTATTTGTCCATGGTTGCTTTTGGCACAGGCACGCGGTGTGCGCGCTGGCCCGATTGCCCAAATCTCGCCAGGACTTTTGGCTCCCCAAGCTCGACGCGAACCGGCAGCGTGACATGAAGAACGAAAAAGCGCTTCGAGATGCGGGCTGGAATGTGCTGACGATTTGGGAATGCGAGTTGAGCGATATCGCCCAGCTCAAAACAAGAATAAGGGAATTTCTCGATGCGTAGCGTCGAACTTTTCGCCGGGGCGGGGGGGCTCGCAATCGGTATGGCGAACGCCGGTTTTCAGCATGCGGCTGTCGTCGAATGGGATCATGACGCATGTGAGACGTTCCGTGAGAATCAACGTCATCATGCCCACGCGGTGGAAGGCTGGCCGGTGCATGAGGTTGATGCGCGGAATTTCAATTTCGGATCGCTCGATCAAGATATTGCCGTGGTTTCCGGAGGTCCTCCGTGCCAGCCATTCTCGATGGGCGGCAAGCACCAGGGACAGCGCGACGATAGAAACATGTTCCCCGAGGCGATCCGGGCAGTGCGGGAGTTGATGCCGAAGGCGTTCATTTTCGAAAATGTTAAAGGGCTCACACGCAAGAGCTTTGCCTCGTATTTCTCGTACATCCATTTGCAACTGCAGTATCCGGAACTGTCACGGCGTAAAGGTGAGAATTGGATGCGGCACCGCGCGCGTCTGGAACAGCATCACTCCTCCAACAAAGGCGCGGCGACGTATAACGTGTTGTTCAACGTATTGAACGCCGCCGACTATGGAGTGCCGCAGAAGCGGCAGCGAGTATTTCTGGTTGGCTTTCGTTCCGACTTGGGCGCGCGATGGTCGTTTCCCGATCCAACACATTCCGAGGATGCGCTACTAGTTTCGAAATGGATCGATGGCACCTATTGGGATGAACATGGCATCAGTCGCAAGCGAAGGCAGGAAATCTCGTCACGGTATACGAGGCGCGTTGAACTCTTGCGTTCCGCGTCCCCCTTGTTGACGCTTGAACGTTGGCGAACGACCCGCGACGCGTTGAGCAATCTTCCCGACCCGGAGTCCAAGCGACATCATGGAATTCCAAACCACGTGTTCACTCCGGGAGCCAGAATCTACGTGGGCCACACGGGAAGCGCTTTGGATGAGCCATCGAAAACACTGAAGGCCGGATACCACGGAGTTCCTGGCGGCGAAAACATGTTTGTGAAGGATGATGGCACGGTTCGTTATTTCACAGTTAGGGAGTCCGCACGTCTGCAAACCTTCCCTGACGAATACGAATTCCACGGCTCGTGGAGTCAAACAATGCGTCAACTGGGAAACGCCGTGCCGGTGAAGTTGGCCGAGATGGTGGCTTGCTCCGTGGCGGCAAGTTTGAAAGCTTGCGCCAAACCAACCCGAACGAAGAATTGATCAAGAGACTAGGACTGTCATGGCCAACGATTTCGATCTGACTCCCGATCCCCGTGTTCTGCAGATTCTTGGCGAGATCAATCTCGACCAATGGAAATGTCTCGCGGAATTAATCGACAATGGCGTGGATGCCTTCATCAATTCGCGACGCGCCGGAGAGCCGGTTGAGTCGCCGTCTGTGTCGATCAGTTTGCCCACG
Source organism: Gammaproteobacteria bacterium (assembly GCA_046260695.1). Taxonomy (GTDB): domain Bacteria; phylum Pseudomonadota; class Gammaproteobacteria; order Thiohalobacterales; family Thiohalobacteraceae; genus JAHJQQ01. Next base: position 611 of record JBHEOS010000077.1, on the reverse strand, counting down.
CAGGATCGAGCCGATGCCGCGGTGACGATCCGAGACAATGGCCCCGGCATGACGATCGAGCAGCTGGAGACGGCTGTGCGCGCCGGGTGGAGTGGGAACAATCAACTGGACAACCTCGGCCTGTTTGGCATGGGTTTCAATATCGCCACCGCGCGTTTGGGTATGGTCACGGAGGTTTATGCCACCCGCGCGGGGGATCATGAGTGGACGGGCTTGCGCATCGATCTCAACGAGTTGCGTCGAACGCGGAGTTATCACACGCCTCGCC
>JBHEOS010000077.1:0-333 GCA_046260695.1 Gammaproteobacteria bacterium | reverse complement strand
AATCAAGATTTTGCAGCTCAAGGCGGATCAACGTCTTTACTTCTCCAAGAACGCCAATCATCAAAAAATTCGCAGACAGTTGTCACGTGTCTACGCGCCGCTGCTCCTTTCCAAGGAGGACGCGTTCTCCCTGCAACTCAATGGCCAGAATGTTCAAGCGAAGCGGCCCTGCCATTGGGACCCCGACAGGTCGGTGCAAGGGAGTGACGGCAAGCCGATTCACGCTGTGGAAAGTTTCGATTACGTACTCCCTTCGCGTCACTATTGCTTGACTTGCATGATCACCTTTTCGGGGCAACAAAGCTGCCCGACCGGCGGGGCAGACTGCAAGAC
>JBHEOS010000076.1:0-7617 GCA_046260695.1 Gammaproteobacteria bacterium | reverse complement strand
GTGCCGCGCGGTGACCATCAGGTTGCGCGCGTGGAAGTCGCGGTGCACGCAGACCTGCGGCTGGGCCAGGGCGCGGTCGGCCAAGTGTTCCAGGCTGCGTTCGAGCCGGGCGGTCTGCGCCGCGTCCAGCGTCAGGCCCAAGTGCTGGCCGAGCAGCCAGTCGCGGAACAGCGCCATCTCGCGCCACAGCAGCGCCCGGTCGTAGGCCGGCAGTTCGCCCGCCTGCGGGCCCTGCGCCTGGATCACCAGCAACGCGCCGAGGGCGTCGCCGTACAGGCGCGGCGCGGTTTCCGGGTTCAGGGCACTCAAATAGTGTGTGTCGCCGAGGTCGCTCAGCAGATAGAAGCCGCGCGCGGCGTCGGCGCGCAGCACCCGCGGCACGTTCAGGCCGATGTCCAGAAACCGCGCGGCGATGCTGAGGAACGGGGCCATGTCCTCCTTGTCCGGCGGCGCGTCCATCACGATGAAACTGTCCGCGCCGGCGTGGACGCGGAAGTAGCGGCGGAAACTCGCATCGGCCGAGGCCGGGCGGATGTCCGGGGCGGCGAAGGCCGCGTCCTCGCGCAGCCAGGCTTCGATCTGTTGCAGACGTTCGGGCATGGGGGACCTGCGCAGGTTGGGAACCGGCGCATTATAGCGACCGACGCCAGCCCGGTCCGAGAAAGTCATTGAAGGAAAGGCCGCGCTGTGCGATTTTACGGGGCGCTCGCCGGGTGGGGTCCGAGCCAACCCACCCGCCACGGGCGAGGAACAACCCCTCTGCGCCGCGCCATCCGCCCCGTCCCCACGACGGTTCGGGCATACGACAACCGGTCGCGCGTCAGGAACAGGCCATTGTGATTCGACGATCTCTGCTAGCCGCGCTGATTGCCGCGCCGACCCTGCCGGCCGCCGCCCAGGACCCTGTCTGGCAGTGTCGGCAGGATGCGCGCGGCGGTTGGGACTGCACGCCGCTGGCCGGCGCCCCGCCGGCACCCGCGCCTGCCGCCCCGGTGCCCACAGCGGTGCCCGTGGTCGCACCGACGGTCGCCGACCTCCCCGCGGCAACGCCACCGGCGCGGCTCGCCGCCGCGGCACCTGCCCCCGACCTCGATAGCGGGTTCGACAGCGCATTCGACAGCGGGTTTGATACCTGGGCCCTGTGCGCGGCCCGCAGCGCGCCCCCGCGGCTGCCGGCGGCCACGTTCCAGGACACCACCTTCGACGCCGACGCGGCCGAGCTCCAGCAGGGCCGGATCTATCTGCTGACCGGCGACGTGCAGATGGAACGCGCCGGCCAACGCCTGCAGGCCGAGCGTCTGCGCTATGACCGGCTGCTCGACGAGGTCCAGGCCGAGGGCAATATCCGCCTCGACGAGGCCGCCTTGCAGATCACCGGCGACCGCGCCCGCCTGCAACTCGGCGGCGACCAGGGCGAGATCCACGGTGTGGAATACCTGATTCATGCCCAGCACGCCCGCGGCCGGGCGGGCGTGGCCTATCAGGAGAGTGCGACCCGCCGCCGCTTCGAGCAGTCCAGCTACACGACCTGCGACGCCCAGGCCGAGTCCTGGCGCCTCGACGCCGGCCGGGTGGTGCTGGACGAAGAGCGGGGCACCGGCACGGCCCGCAACGTGTGGCTGAGGCTCGGGGACGTGCCGGTGCTCTACACCCCGTACATGAGCTTCCCGATCGATGACCGGCGCAAGAGCGGCCTGCTGGTGCCGAGCTGGGGGACCAGCGACAACCGCGGCAGCGAATTCATGCAGCCTTATTACTGGAACATCGCCCCGCACCGCGACGCGACCCTGACCCCGCGCCTGATGAGTGAGCGCGGCCTGCAGATGCAGGGCGAATTCCGCTACCTGAACCCGAACAACCTCGGTGAACTGGACCTGGAATACCTGCCCGCGGACAAGGCCTACGCCGACCAGGACCGTCACCTGCTGCGGATCGACCACCGCGGCCAGCTGGGCCCGCGCCTGCGCACAACGCTCTACGGCACCGATGTGTCCGACGCCGACTATTTCGAGGACCTCGGCACCAGTCTGGATATGAGCAGCGTGACCCACCTGGAACGGCGCGCCCAGGCGAGCTACCACGGCAGCGGCTGGAACCTGAGCGGCATGCTGCAGGACTACCAGACCGTCGATCGGAGCATCCTGCCGGTCAACCGTCCGTACCGGCGGCTGCCCCAGGTGCTGCTGAACGCCAACCCGCGCAGCCGGCCCTACGGTCTGGAACTCGGGCTCGCCAGCGAACTGGTGCGTTTCGATCACGCCGAACGCATCGACGGCACCCGCCTGGACCTGTATCCCCGGGCCAGTCTGCCGGTGGGCGGGGCCGCCTGGTTCCTGACCCCGACCGCCGGCGTGCGCTACACCGCCTATGACCTCAGCGACGACAGCGACCCCGACCGCAGCCTGCCCGTGGCCAGCCTGGACAGCGGTCTGTTCTTCGAACGCAACGCCGACCTGTTCGGCAAACCCCTGTTGCAGACCCTGGAGCCGCGCGCGTTCTATCTATATGTGCCGGAACGTGACCAGGACGCCCTGCCGATCCTCGACACCGGCCAGCGCGATTTCAGTTTCCAGCAGATGTTCGAGGACAACCGCTTCAGCGGCGCCGACCGCATGGGCGACGCCAACCAGCTGACCCTCGCCGTGACCAGCCGGCTGCTCGACCCGGCCAGCGGCGTGCAGCATGCCAGCCTGAGCCTGGGGCAGATCCAGTATTTCCGCGACCGCACGGTGACGATGTCGCCGGCCCAGGCGCCGCAGCGGCAGTCCGGCTCGAACCTGGTCGGCGAGCTCGACCTGCGCCTGGGCCCGACCTGGAAGGCCCTGGTCGGTGCGCAGTGGGACCCGCACGAATCCCGCACCGAACGCAGCAATGTGCGCCTGCAATACCGGCCCGATCCGCGTCACCTGTGGAATTTCACCTACCGCTACCGCGCCGACGCATTGGAGCAGATCGATACCTCCGCGCTGTGGTACTTCACCCCGCGCTGGCATGGGGTGATGCGCTGGAACTACGCGCTGCCGGAGGGGGAACTCCTGGAGGCCCTGGCCGGTCTGGAATACGAGAGCTGCTGCTGGGTGTTCCGCGTGCTCGGCCGCAGTTACATCGGCGACCTGCAGGGCGCGCGCAACGACGCGATCCTGTTCCAGCTCGAACTCAAGGGCCTGACCAGCATCGGCAATCCGATCGAGACCCTGCTGGAGGATGGTATCCTTGGCTACGCCCGCCACTAGCCCCAGGATGAATCCCGTGCCGCCTATCCGCCGCCTGTTTATGTACTGTCTGTTCCTCGCCGGTCTGGCCGGCGCCGCCGGCCTGTCCGCGGCCGAGCCGCTGAACCGGATCCTGGCCGTGGTCAACGATGACGTGGTGCTTGCCAGCGAGCTGGAGGCCAAGCTCAGGATCGTCCGCGAACAGCTGCGCGGGCAGATGGAGCAACTCCCCCCGGAACACCTGCTGCGCCAGCAGGTGCTGGAGCGGGTGATCGTCGAGCAGTTGCAGTTGCAGCTCGCCGCGCGCAACAACGTCCAGGTCGACGACGAGACCCTCAACGCCAGCCTGCGCACCATCGCCCGTCAGAACAACCTGGAACTGGACGCGTTCCGCGCCACCCTGGAGCGCGAGGGACATGATTTCCCGGCCTTCCGCGAAGAGATCCGCAATCAGATCATTTTGGCGCGCCTGCACCAGCAGACCGTCGGCAACCGCATCACGGTCAGCGAGCAGGAGATCGATACCCTGCTCGCCAACGAGAAGGCCTGGGGCGGCAGCGAGAAGGAATACCATCTCAGCCATATCCTGATCGCGGTCCCCGAGGACGCCACGCCGGCACAGTTGCGCGCGGCGCAGCAGCAGGCGGAGGACACCGTGGCCCGCCTGCGCGACGGCGCGGATTTCGCCACCACCGCGGTCGCGCTCTCGGCCGGCCAGACCGCCCTGGAGGGCGGCGACCTCGGCTGGCGCAAGGCCGGTCAGTTGCCGACGCTGTTGGCGGAGATCGTCCACAGCCTGCAACCCGGGCAGATCTCCGACCCGATCCGCGCCGGCGGCGGCTTCCACATCGTGAAGCTGCGGGAGCTGCGCGGCGAGGCTCGCCAGGTCGTGACCCAGACCCACGCCCGGCATATCCTGCTGAACGCCGATGAACTGCTGCCCGAGCACGAGGTCGTGAACCGCCTGGGGCAGCTGCGCGAACGCCTGATCGACGGCGAGGATTTCGCGGCCCTGGCGCGCTCGCATTCCAAGGACAAACTGTCGGCCTCCAAGGGTGGCGACCTCGGCTGGAGCAGCCCCGGCGACCTGGTGCCGCAGTTCCAGGAGGCCATGGATACCTTGCGCGTGGGCGAGATCAGCCAGCCGATCCAGACCCGCTTCGGCTGGCACATCATCCAGGTGCTGGAGCGCCGCGATCACGACAGCACCGACGAGGCCAAACGCAATCAGGTGCGCGAGCTGATCCGCAAGCGCAAGACCGACGAGGAACTCGCGCTGTGGGTGCGGCGCCTGCGCGACGAGGCCTATGTCGAGTACCGCACCGAAGACTGAGATACCGCGCCTGGCCCTCACGCCCGGCGAGCCGGCCGGCATCGGTCCTGACCTGTGCGTGCTGCTGGCGCAACAGGCCCACCCCGCCGAGCTGGTGGCGGTCGCCGATCCGCAACTGCTGCATGCCCGCGCGCGCGCCCGCGGCATCGCGCTGAGCCTTGAACCCTTTGACCCCGCGCGCCCGGCACGGGCGCAGAGCCCCGGCCGGTTGAGTGTGCTCGAGGTGCCGCTGCGCGCGCCGGTGAGCGCGGGACGGCTCGACCCGGCCAATGCCGCCTATGTGCTGGCCTGCCTGGACGCCGCGGTGGACGGCTGCCGCGCCGGGGACCTCGACGCCCTGGTCACCGGCCCGGTGCACAAGGGCGTGATCAACGACGCCGGCATCCCGTTCAGCGGACACACCGAATACCTCGCCGCCCGTTGCGGCGACGTGCCGGTCGTGATGATGCTGGCCACCGAGGGCCTGCGGGTGGCGCTGGCCACCACCCACCTGCCGTTGGCCGGGGTCAGCGCGGCACTGACCCGCGAAGGACTCTGCACCACGCTGCGGATCCTGATCGACGCGCTGCGCGGGCGGTTTGGCATCACCCGTCCGCGCATCCTGATCTGCGGGCTGAATCCGCACGCCGGCGAGGGCGGCCACCTCGGCCGCGAGGAGATCGAGGTGATCGGCCCGGCAATCGAGGCCCTGCGCGGGGCCTCGGCCGAGCTGCTGGGTCCGCTGCCGGCCGACAGCCTGTTCACGCCCAAATATCTCGCGGCCGCCGACGCGGTCCTGGCGATGTACCACGACCAGGGCCTGCCGGTGCTCAAATACAAGGGCTTCGGCCGCGCGGTGAACATCACCCTCGGGCTGCCGATCATCCGCACCTCGGTCGATCACGGTACCGCGTTGGAGCTCGCCGGCACCGGCCGGATCGACACCGGCAGCCTGGAGATCGCGCTGGCCACCGCCCTGGAGATGCGCCGACACAGCGGACGGCCGGGCGCGGTAGCCTAGCCGCTGGGGTAAGCTGCACCCACCCGCACACCAGGAGCTCTGATCCATGGGTCAGGAGATCGAACAGACCCGCTTTAGTGCCGCCGATTCCGCCGCCTTCGCCGAACGCCTGCGCGCCGAGACTGCGCTGCTCCAGGACTACTTCCGTGACGCGGCGTTTTCGACCCGCGATCGGGTCGGCGGCTTCGAGCTGGAGGCCTGGCTGATCGATGCCGCCGGGCGCCCCGCGCCGATCAACGCCGCGTTCCTGGAGCGCCTCGACGATCCGCTGGTGGTGCCGGAGCTGGCCCGCTTCAACGTCGAACTGAACACGCCGCCCCAGCCGCTGCACGGCGACGCGCTGAGTCGCATGCACGCGTCGCTGGCGGCGACCGAGGCGCGTTGTCAGCAGACCGCGGCCGAGTTCGGCGCCAGCCTGCTGAGCATCGGCATCCTGCCGACCCTGCAGGGTGCGGACCTCAACCCCGGCAGCATGTCGGACCTCAAGCGCTACCGCGCGCTCAACGAACAGGTGCTGCGCCAGCGCCAGGGCCAACCGCTGGTGCTGGAGATCCACGGCCGCGAGCACCTCAAGACCGTGCACCAGGACGTGATGCTGGAGGCCGCGACCACCTCGTTCCAGATCCACCTGAAGGTCGCCCCGGAGACCGCCGCGGAGGCCTACAACCTGGCCCAGATCCTGTCCGCGCCGCTGGTGGCGATTGGCGCGAATTCGCCGTATCTGTTTGGCCATGACCTCTGGGACGAGACCCGCATCCCGGTGTTCGAGCAGGCGGTGGCGGTCGGTGGTTTCGCAGCGGCCAGCCACGGTCCGCTGCGGCGGGTCGGTTTTGGCACCGGCTATGTGCGCGAGTCGCTGTTCGAATGTTTCCAGGAGAATCTGGAACACTTCCCGGTGCTGTTGCCGATGTGCAGCGCGGCCCCACCGGAGCGCTTCGAGCACCTGCGCCTGCACAACGGGACCCTGTGGCGCTGGAACCGGCCCTTGATCGGCTTCGACGACGACGGCACCCCGCACCTGCGCATCGAACACCGGGTGCTGCCGGCCGGCCCGACCCTGGAGGACGCGATCGCCAACGCGGCGTTGTTCTTCGGGCTGATGCAGTTTCTCGGCAGCGCCGGGGTGGCCTCCTCGCTGCGCCTGCCGTTCCCGGTTGCGCGCGACAATTTCTACGCCGCCGCGCGCGACGGTCTGGAGGCACGCATCCAGTGGTTGAACGGCCGCCACGGGGAGGTGCGGCCACTGATCCTGGACGAGCTGTTGCCGATGGCCCAGCGCGGCCTGGAACAACTGGAACTGGACCGCGCCGACATAGCGCGGTTTCTCGGGGTGATCCGCGGCCGGGCAGAGCACGCCTGCACCGGCGCGGCCTGGCAGCGCGCCTATGTGGCGCGCCACGGACCGGACTGGGCCGGCCTGACGCTGGCCTACCGCGAGCGCCAGGCCAGCGGCCTGCCGGTGCACGAATGGAGCCTGTGACGCGCCGATGCTGAACATTCTGGAATCCCCGCCGGCCGGCCTGCTCGACGCCGAGCCCACTGAGCTGTTGCAGCTGCTGGGCGGACCGAGTCTGTTGCACCTGCCCGGGCGGCGCGCCGAACCGTTGTTCGTCTCGGTGCTGCTGCACGGCAACGAGGACACCGGCTACTTCGCGGTGCGCGAGCTGCTGCGGCGTTTTCGGGACACCCCCCTGCCGCGCGCGTTGAGCATCTTCTTCGGCAATGTGCGCGCCGCCGCCGTCGGCCTGCGCCGGCTCGACGATCAACCCGACTACAACCGGGTCTGGCCCGGCAGCGAGGCCCCCGAGACCCCCGAACACGGCTTGATGGCGCGGGTGGTCGACGCCCTGGAACAGCGCCGGGTCTTCGCCAGCGTCGACGTGCACAACAACACCGGCATCAACCCGCATTACGCCTGCGTGAACCGCGTCGATCACCGCTACCTGCACCTGGCCACGCTGTTCGGGCGCACCGTGGTGTATTTCACCCGCCCGCGCGGCGTGCAGTCGCTGTCCTTCTCGCGGCTGTGTCCGGCGGTGACCATCGAATGCGGCCAGCCCGGCCAGGCACTC
>JBHEOS010000075.1:0-8034 GCA_046260695.1 Gammaproteobacteria bacterium | reverse complement strand
ATGCTGGTGTTGCTGGTGATCTTCATCATCACGGCGCCGTTGTTTCAGCAGGCTGTGCCGATCGACCTGCCCCAGGTCGCGGCGACGCGGCTGGACGATGCACCGCGGGCCATTCAGCTCGCCCTGAATGCGGAAGGCCGGTTGTTCATGGATGGCGAGGCGGTCGAAGCGCCGCGGCTCGCCGAGCGGCTGTCGGCGGCCCAGGCCAGTGCGCTCGCACCGGAACTGCACCTGCGGGCCGATCGGGACACACGTTATGAACGTGTAGCGGAGGTGATGGCCCTGGCGCAGGCGGCGGGGATCACCCGGATTGCGTTTGTGACCGACGCGCCTGAGGCGGCCGCGCGCCGGCCGTGAGCGCGGTTATTCGATCGCGTATTTCTTCAAGCGATACAGCAGGGTGTCGCGCGTGAGCCCGAGCAGGCGCGCGGCGCGCGAGCGGTTGCCGGCGGTGTGCGCGAGGGCCTGGCGGATCAGGTTCACTTCGAGTTCGTCCAGGCGCACGCCGTCGGGCGGCAGGGGGAAGCCGCCATGCGGCGTCGGGGCGACCGGCTGGCGGATCTCGCTGGGCAGATTCTCCAGCGTGATCTCGCGCCCGCCGCACAGGATCACCAGGCGTTCGCACAGATTGCGCAGCTCGCGCACATTGCCCGGCCAGGCATAGGCCTGTAGCGCCTGTTGGGCGGGGCGGGCGATGCGCAGCGGCGCCAGCCCGTAGCGGCGCGCGACCTGCGCGCTGTGGTGTGCGAGCAGCGCGGGGATATCCTCGCGGCGCTCGCGCAGCGGCGGCAGTTGCAGCGGCACCACGTTCAGTCGGTAGAACAGATCCTGACGGAAGCGCCCCGCGGCGGCCTCGGCGCCGAGATCGCGGTTGGTCGCGGCGATGATGCGGACGTCGGCCTTGATCGGGGTGGGCTGGCCGACCGGTTGGCACTCGCCGGACTCCAGGAAGCGCAGCAGTTTGGCCTGCACGGTCAGCGGCAGTTCGCCGATCTCGTCGAGCAGCAGGGTGCCGCCGTCGGCGTGCATCACGTAGCCGGCATGATCGGCGGTCGCGCCGGTGAAGGCGCCTTTGCGGTGACCGTACAGGAGCGACTCGGCGAGCGCCTCGGGCAGGGCGGCGCAGTTCACCGTGATCATCGGCCCGGCGCGGCGCGGGCTGTCGCGGTGCACGCGGGCGGCGAGCAGCTCCTTGCCGGTGCCGCTCTCGCCCTGGATCAGCACCGGCGCGTCGGTCATCGCGACCAGGCGTGCGGCGCGCAGCAGCGCGGCGAGTTCGGGGGCGGTGCCGATCAGTGGGGTGTCGTGGGCTTCGGTCATGCTGTTCACCGGCTGGGGGTTCGGGCCTGCGTGGGGCCATTATGGGTGATGGGTGTGGGATTCTACTTGATCTGAATCAGTTGGCACGGGTCCCTGGTCATGCCCCGCGTGCGAGCCGTGGTCCGGGCCGAAGCCCAGGCTGACCAGGCCAAACAGGATCAGGCTCAGGCCGATGGCCGCGCGGGCGGCCGGCATCCGGGTCAGCCGGGTGATCCAGCCGGCCAGCAGGCCGGTGGTCAGCACGGCCGGGAGTGTGCCCAGGCCGAACGCGACCATATACAGGGCGCCGCGCCCGACGCTGCCCGAGGACGCCGACCACAGCAGGGTCGAGTACACCAGCCCGCAGGGCAACCAGCCCCAGACCAGCCCGAAACCCAGGGCCTGCACCGGGTTGCGGACCGGCAACAGCCGCTGGCCGAGCGGTTCCAGCCAGCGCCACAACGGCCGGCCCAGGTGTTCCAAGCGGGCGAATCTCGGGAACCAGCCAGCTAGATAAAAGCCCATTCCGATCAACAGGATGGCCGCGACCCCGCGCAGCAGGGCGTGGCCATACTCGGGGCTCAACACACCGAACAGCCCGCCGCCCAACCCGCCCAGCAAGGCCCCGGCCAGGGCATAGCTGAGGATGCGCCCGGCGCTGAAGGTCAGCGTATAGGCGAACAAGGCCGTCCGCCGCGCCCGCACCGCCGGCGGCAGGCTCAGGCTCAGTGCGCCGATGATCCCGCCGCACATGCCCACGCAGTGCAGGGAGCTGGCGAGGCCGATCAGGAAGGGGGCGAGCAGCAGCGGGTCCAAGGCGGGTATCCAGGCCGGGCGGTCGGGGGCGCAATGGTACGCCAAGGGCGGCGATTTCCGAACCGAAGACCGACTTTAGGAGCCTGTCGGATTTGGGACTGACCTACTGCGCCGGTGGGAGAGCGGGCCCTTTTTCCGAGCCTTTTCGTCAAATAGCGACGGCTATTTTCCTCAAACGATCAAAAAAATGGCCTAATTCTCCCAGCTTGCTCGCTACGATCACCCAAATCCGACAGGCGCCTAGGCGCGTCTGATGTATTCGTCACGGCGACGGCACAGCGACGCGGCCATCGTCAGGCTATTGATCTAGCGTCGAGGGTGATTGCTTCGCATGACGCGCGATGACGGTACGGCGCATTCGTCAGAGGCCCCTGTCTGAGGCCGCCTGTCTGAGACCCCTTGGCGGCCCGTGCCGGGATATTCATTGGCTTGTGCGCGTATTCAGCCATTGCAAAAAAGTTTTAGTTGACTGTAAATATGGCGGCCTTACTAAGGAATACCGCTATGACGACCGCCTCCGACCCGGCCAAGATCCCCCTGCGGGAGCGCAAGTACCTCAAAACCCGGCTGCGGCTGGCCCAGGCCCTGCGCGAGCAGCTGGAGACGGTCTCCCTGGAGGCGCTGGCGGTGCGCGACCTCTGCGACCGGCTCGAGATCTCCGAGGCGACCTTCTTCAATTACTTCCCGAAGAAGACCGATCTGCTCGCCTACCTCGGTCAGTTGTGGTCGCTGGAGTTGGCCTGGCACGGCCGGCAGGCACTGGCCGCCGGCGGCGGGTTGGCGGCGGTGCAGGCGGTGTTCGAGCGTGCCGCGCAGCAGTTTCAGTCCGCGCCCGGGGCGGCCGGCGAGGTCATCGCCGCGCAGGCCCGGGCCCGGGCCCGCGCAACGCCTGCCGCGCTGACCGCCAACGAGTGCCGGTTGGCCTTCCCCGGCCAGCCGGGCATCGAGGCGCTGGAGGATCAGGCGCTGGAGCCGGTCCTGACCGGGGCCCTGCAACGTGCGGTGGACCGGGGCGAGCTGCCGCGCAACCTGCACCTGCCGACCGCGATGGTCGGCCTGGTAGCGGTCTTCTACGGGGTGCCGCTGGCCCTGCGGTTGGCCAACCCCGCGGGGATCGGCGCGATGTACCGCCAGCAATTGGCGCTGCTGTGGGGCGGGTTGCGGCAGGCGGCGGTGCGTGGCTGAAGCTTAGGCATCCACCCGCTGTACCCTCAGGCGCAGGCGCCCCTTGAACCCCTTTTGCGACGACAGCGGGATCAGGTAATCCTCGCCGACCTGTTCCGCGAGCCTGCCGGTGCCCTCGCTCCAGCGTTCGTCGGTGTGCAGATAACGCAGGTTGTAGCCGGTCGCTGTCTGGGTAATTCTGAGGGTGAGGGTGTCGCGGAACAGGTATTCGCCCTCGACATGCTGATCCAGCCACAGATTGTTCGCGATGGTATAGCCGGTGGCCGACACCGCCAGTTCCAGGCTGAACACGGCGGTCTTGCCGACGGTGATCTTGCCGGTGTCGAGGAAGGCCGAAAACAGCACCGGCGCGCGCGGCTTGTCCAACGTGGTGTTTTCGAGCATGAGCAGCTCGTCGTAGCCGCGCAGCACGGCGCTGAAGGTGTCGCGGCGGCGTTCGGTCAGGCGGAAGCTGAACGCCCCGCGCGGCGCCACCGTGGCCTCGAAGTAATACGAGGCGCGGATCGTCTTGCCGCTGTCCTTGGCCTTCTGCACCGAGGGCGGCAGCGGCAGCGCCTCGACATCCATAATGCCGTCGGCCCGTAGATCGCCGAACAGGAAGCGCGTCAGGTTCTGATAGCCTTCCTCCGAATTGACCACGCCGTAGGGCCCGCTGTGGCTGCGGAAGGCGAACGCGCGCGGGGCCCCGGCGACCGTCGCGTTCTCGACCTTCACCAGGCCGTCGCTCATCTCGCCGGCGAGCCGACGCGACAGGCCCATCGCGACCTCGTAGTCGCGGTGGTTGGTGCCGACGAAGCAGAAGAAACGCTGCGGATCGAATTTGCCGTCCAGCGAATCGACGCGGCCCTGCTTGTCGGACAGGCCGAAGAATTCGGCCATGTTCTTGCAATTGAAATTGTTCAGGTCCCACATGCCAAGCACCGCCGGCACGTTCATGCCCGCCATCTCGATGCCGTTGTGCGGTGTGGCGTAGGTGAACACCTTGTCGACCAGGTCGCGGTCGGCCTGGCTGCTGATCTGGTCGTTCTGCAGGAAGGCGCGCACCACCAGCCCACCCATGGAATGGGCCACCAGATGCACCTTGAACTGCTTGAGCAGTTCGGTATCCTCGCCGCAGACCTGTCCGCGCACTTGGTGGATCAGCGCCTTGAGTCCTTGCGCCGCCTCCGGGATCGACAGCGCCACGCCCTGGCCCAGATCCGTGTCGGCGCTCTCGTAATAGCGGTAGATGATCAGGCTTCTGGCGGGAATCGGCCCGTTGACCTCCGTGCCGTTGGAATAGGTATCGCGGTAGCCGTAGTCCTTCATCAGGCGGATCAGCGGCGATTCGAAGACATGTCGCTGGACCTTGCCGTCCCAGCATTGACGCAGCTTGGATGCGCCGAGGTTGAAACCCATATACGGCGTGGAGACGGTCTCGGCGACCTCGCCCGGGGTCATCGCATAGCCGCGGACATAAATGATCGGGTAGTAGGGGGCGAGTCGGGTAGCCATGGAGAGACCTCCTGTCGGGGCTTGGTTGTGAGCGCGTCGGGATTAAGATACGGTCTCCGCGCCGCGCGGCGCGGTTTCCGGGGGGCATCATATCGCCGGTGCCGGTGGCGCGGTAGCGGCGGTGGGTATCCGTTACGCGGATGCGGCGGCGAATTCGGTTGATTCAGTCAGGGAGGCGTTGCAATGGATCAGGACCTGCGTGTCGAGCCCGACGTGGCGACCTTCGAGAGCGTGCTCGGCGAGGAGCTGGCGCAGTTGGGTCAGCTGCGCGAGGGCGTGGAGGTCGACGCGACGTGTTCCGCCTATGACAATGCGCGCGCCTCCGACCTCACTGGGCTGGCGTTCTCCGGCGGCGGAATCCGCAGCGCGACCTTCAATCTCGGCGTGATTCAGGCACTGGCCCGGTTCGGTCTGCTGTCCCGATTCGATTATCTCTCGACGGTGTCCGGTGGCGGATATATCGGCGGCTGGCTGTCGGCGCTGCTGCACCGCAAGGCCGGCGCGGGGGGCTGTGTGGACCAGCAGGCCGTCGAGCGCTTTCAGGCGCGGCTGGAGCCACACCCCCGGCGTTCCGGCAAGAACCCGCCCGATACGACGGTCGGCTTTCCGCCGGTTGAACACATGGCGGTGCGCTACCTGCGCTGCTACAGCAACTATCTGACGCCGAGGCTCGGCCTCTCTGGCGACATGCTCGCCGTGATCTCGATCTTTCTGCGCAACTTCACCCTGATCCAGCTCGGCCTGATCAGCCTGCTCGCGGCCATCCTGCTGCTGGCCCACGGCGTGGCGGCCGGTTCGGCGGCGCTGGTATCCGGCGCTGTGCTCAGCCCCCTCGCGCTTGCCGCTGCCGGCGGCCTGTTGCTGAGCTTCATCGGCGTTTCCGTGAACCGGCTGACGCAAGCGCCCGCGGCATTTCATAACCGCCGGGCCGAGGTCGAGCGTCGGCTCGACGATGTGCCGCGTCCGGATGACGAGCGCCGGGTGGCGCGGGATCGCCGGAGACTCGAAGATCGCCGCCTCGTCATCGCCGCGCGCCCTGGCGATGAACGCCGCGGCAGGCACACCGTAGCGGACATCAACCATGCCGTGAGCCTACGCATCATCCTGCCGAGTCTGGCCAGCGCCGGGTTGTTTTGCGTGGCCATCGCCCAGGTGTCGGCGCTGCGCGCGCAGGGCGCTGAGGTGGCGAGTTTATTGGTCGGCATCCCGGCCCTGGCCAGCGCCGGTTACATCGCCGGCTGGTTCCTGAGCTATTCGAAGCGTTCCGGGGCCGTGGTGCTGTCAGGCCACCCGGCGGATGCGCGCTGGCACCGTTTCGCCGTGTTTGTATCGACCGTGGTGACCGGGGGGATACTGGGTCTGCTGGTGTTCGCCGCGCTGAATCTCACCCTCGGCGGCAACGCCGTGCCGATCGACGTCTGGCACGCGACGGCCTTCGGTCCGCCGCTGTTCCTGCTGGGTCTGCTGTTTTGTGTCAGTCTGCACATGGGTGCGGTCCGCCGCGCCATTACCGAGCACTACCGGGAATGGTTGGCGCGGCTGGGCGGATTGATCCTGCTGTGTGCCACGGTCTGGACGCTGATCTTTGGCTTGGTGCTGTATGCCACGCCCCTGGTGCATTGGCTGGCCGGCGGTGGCCTGGTCGCGCTGGCGGTCTGGGCCGGCGGCTCGGGCGCCGGCGTCTGGCTGGCGCGCAGCCCGGTGACCGGCAGCGACGAGCAGCGTGGCAGCCTGTGGAGAGATCTGCTGAGCCGCGCGGCCCCCTGGCTGTTCGTGGGCGGCCTGGCGGTGATCGTCGCCTATGCCACGCAGATCGTCCTGCTGGATTTCAATCTCAACGGGGGTTACGCGCGGCCGTTGGCGCCGGACTTCGGACTGGCGGCGACCAGCGTGCTGCAACAGCTCAATGAACTGCACACCCTGCCCGTCCTTGCGGCGTTTGCGGTGCTGGCGCTGCTGTTCGGGCTGATCACCTGGCGCTTCGACATCAACCTGTTTTCCCTGCATGCCCTGTACTGCAACCGGCTCGCGCGCGCCTACCTGGGCGCCTCGCGTGCCGGCGAGCGCAGCCCCAACCCCTTCAGCGGTTTCGACGTCGATGACGATGTGCCGTTCCACGCGCTCGACGGACAGCGGCCCATCCACATCGTGAACACGGCCATCAACATGACCGGCGGCGACGATCTGGCCTGGCAGACGCGTCGGGCAGCCTCCTTCGCCGTCACGCCCCGCTGGGCCGGGTTTGAGACGCGCAGCACCCAAGGTCACCGGCTCGGTGCCTACCGCAGGACCCGCGACTATGCCGGGGGGCGGAATCTCGGCACCTGGATGGCGGTCTCCGGTGCCGCCGCCAGTCCCAACATGGGCTATCACACCTCGCCGGCGGTGGCGGCCCTGATGACCGCCTTCAACCTGCGGCTCGGCCGCTGGTGCGGCAATCCGGCGCGCGCCGAGGTCTGGGACAAGACCAGCCCATCCAACGCGGTGCAGCCGATTCTTGCGGAGCTGACCGGCTCGGCCACGGCGCAGGCCGATTGGGTCAACCTGACCGATGGCGGACACTTCGAGAATCTCGGCGTGTATGAGCTGATCCGCCGCCGCTGCCGGCTGATCCTGGTCACCGATGTGGGTTGCGATCCGCAGCACACATTCGCGGATCTCGCGAACCTGCTGCGCAAGTGCTGGACCGATCTTGGCGTAAACATCCGTTTCAATGACCTCGACGCCCTGAGGCGCAAGGCCGCCGACAGGAATTGCGAAGCCCACTTCGCAATCGCACGCATCGAGTACAAGAACACCCGCCGGCCCGGTGACCGCGAGGCCGCCGATACCGGCGTGCTGATCTACATCAAGGCCTCTATGACCGGCGACGAGTGGCCGGACATCCGCCAGTATGCGGACAACGCCAAGGGTTTTCCGCACGAGACGACCACCGACCAGTTCTTCGACGAGAATCAGTTCGAGGCCTACCGGCACCTCGGTTACAAGGTGTTGGCCAAGCTGCACGGGCGTATCGCCGAGCGGATCGAGGCGAAGTACAACAATTGCGAGTCTCCGTCCCCGGAGCGCCTTGAGCCCAAGGACCTGACGACCCAAGCGTTGATCGAGCTGTTGATGCCGGCCGCCCCAACGGCCGCGCGTGCGACACAGTGCCCGCTTATGCCCTAGTGGTCCATGCGCAAAGTTCGGTAACTGTTCGCTGCGCCGGACCGCGCAGCTCTGCGTTGCGCAAGTTTGAAA
>JBHEOS010000074.1:7877-8245 GCA_046260695.1 Gammaproteobacteria bacterium | reverse complement strand
GCATCTGCCTGGGCATGCAGGTGGCGGTGATCGAATTCGCGCGCCACGCGGCCGGGCTTGCCGGCGCGCACAGCACCGAGTTCCGCCCGGACACGCCGCATCCAGTGATCGCGCTGATCACCGAGTGGCAGACCGAGGACGGTCGCGTGGAGCGGCGCAGCGCCACATCCGACCTTGGCGGCAGCATGCGTCTGGGCGCGCAGAAATGCCGGCTCAAGGAAGGCACGCGTGCGCGGGAGCTGTACGGTCAGGAGATCATCGAGGAACGCCATCGGCACCGTTATGAATTCAACAACGGTTATCGCGAGCCCTTGCAGCAGGCCGGGCTGATGCTGTCCGGCAGTTCGCTGGACGGCACTCTGGTCGAA
>JBHEOS010000074.1:0-7867 GCA_046260695.1 Gammaproteobacteria bacterium | reverse complement strand
CCCGTGGTTCGTGGCCTGCCAGTTCCACCCGGAATTCACCTCCACACCGCGCGACGGCCACCCGCTGTTTATCGGCTTCATCCGCGCGGCGCTGGCCCAGCACGAACGCCTGTTGGCACCGGCGGCGGCACCCGCGTGAGCGAACGTCGCGAACCGTCAAGACACCCCGCCCGGCTGGACAATAGCGAACGAATGGACAGGATATGAAACTTTGCGGTTTTGAGGTGGGACTGGACCGGCCGATCTTTCTGATCGCCGGCCCCTGCGTGATCGAGTCCGAGCAGCTGGCGCTGGATACCGCCGGCATGCTCAAGGAGCTGACTGGCAGGCTCGGCGTCCCGTTCATCTACAAATCCTCCTTCGACAAGGCCAACCGCTCCTCGACGCAATCCTTCCGTGGCCTGGGCCTGGATGCGGGCCTGCGCATCCTGCAGAAGGTCAAGGACCAGATCGGCGTGCCGGTGCTGACCGATGTCCACGAGGACACGCCACTGGACGAGGTCGCCGCTGTGGTCGACGTGTTGCAGACCCCGGCGTTCCTGTGTCGCCAGACCAACTTCATCCAGAATGTCGCGCGCCAGGGCAAGCCGGTGAACATCAAGAAGGGCCAGTTCCTGGCGCCCTGGGACATGCAGAACGTGGTGGACAAGGCGCGCGCGGTCGGCAACCCGCAGATCATGGTCTGCGAGCGCGGCGTGTCCTTTGGCTACAACACCCTGATCTCGGATATGCGTGGACTGGCGATCATGCGTGCCACCGGGTGCCCGGTGGTGTTCGACGCCACTCACTCGGTGCAGCAGCCGGGCGGGAAAGGCAGCTGTTCCGGCGGCCAGCGCGAGTTCGTCCCGGTGCTGGCGCGCGCTGCGGTCGCTGCGGGTGTCGCCGGGCTGTTCATGGAAACCCACCCGGACCCGGCCAAGGCCTTGTCCGACGGCCCCAACGCCTGGCCCCTGGCGCGCATGGCGCAACTGCTGGCCACGCTCCAGGAACTCGACGCGCTGGTCAAACGCCACGGTTTTGCAGAAGCGGATCTGATGAAATGAGTCGGGCCGCAGGCCGTGATGCGCTGAATCACCGCGCCGCACGGATCACGCATTCATATCGATAGCTAAGAACCACCTTTGAACAGACGGAGTGAAGATGTCCCAGATCAGCAATATCCGCGCGCGTGAGATCCTGGATTCCCGTGGCAATCCCACGGTCGAGGCTGACGTGATCCTCGAATCCGGCGCGATCGGCCGCGCCGCCGTGCCCTCCGGCGCCTCGACCGGCACCCGCGAGGCGCTGGAGTTGCGCGACGACGATGCCCGCCGTTACGGGGGCAAGGGCGTGCTCAAGGCCGTCGGCAATGTGAACGGCGAGATCCGCGCCGCCCTGCTCGGCACGGAGGCGTCCGACCAGTCCGGCGTCGATCACAAGCTGATCGAGCTCGATGGCACGTCGATCAAATCGCGGCTGGGCGCGAATGCCATCCTCGCCGTGTCCCTGGCGACCGCGCAGGCCGCGGCGCGCGAACAGAATCTGCCCCTGTACCGACGGCTCGGCGCCGACCATCTGAACGGCGCCCCGTTCCAGTTACCGGTGCCGATGATGAACATCATCAACGGCGGCGCGCATGCCGACAACAACATCGATGTTCAGGAATTCATGATCTTGCCCGTGGGCGCTGAGAATTTCCGCGAGGCGGTGCGTTACGGCGCCGAGGTATTCCACGCGCTGAAGAAGGTGCTGGCCGGGCGCGGGCTCAGCACCACGGTGGGTGATGAGGGGGGCTTCGCGCCCAACCTGCCGTCCAACGAGACGGCCATCGAGGTGATCCTCGAAGCCATCGACAAGGCCGGCTTCAAGGCCGGTCAGGACATCTACCTCGGCGTGGATGTCGCCAGCTCCGAATTCTACAAGGAGGGCACCTACCGGCTCGCCTCGGAAGGACGTGAATTCAGCCCCGAGGCGTTTGCCGATTACCTCGGCGCCTGGGTCGACAACTACCCGATCATCAGCATTGAAGACGGCATGGCCGAGGACGACTGGGATGGCTGGAAGCTGCTCACCGGGAAACTCGAGAACAAGGTACAACTGGTCGGCGACGACCTGTTCGTAACCAATCCCGCGATCCTTCAGGAGGGCATCGACAAGGGCATCGCCAATGCCATCCTGATCAAGGTCAACCAGATCGGCACCCTGACCGAAACCCTGGAGGCGATCCGGCTGGCCAGCGAGGCGGGCTACAGCTCGATCGTGTCGCACCGTTCGGGCGAGACCGAGGATGTGGTGATCGCCGACCTCGCCGTCGGTACCCACGCCACCCAGATCAAGACCGGCTCGCTATCGCGTTCCGATCGAGTTGCCAAGTACAACCGGCTGATGCGCATCGAGGATCAATTGCGCGCGCAGGCCAGCTACGTCGGACGCGCGGCCTTCCGGCATCTCAGGGATTAGCCTGGACTCTCCATGAACTTCTGTAGTTATTATATTGATATATCAGACAAAATAGCCTGCTTCAGATGTCGAACGCCGGGCGCTGGCTTGTCAGGCATCTCGGCGTCCGCAGTCGGTCGTTCATGAATAGCCCTGGTTGGGGCTCCCCAGCAGCACATGCCCCATGCGGCGTTGGCTGATCCTGATCCTGATCGTGCTGCTGCTCGGCACCCAATACCGATTGTGGGTGGGACGGGGGAGTCTTGCCGAGGTTCGCGATCTGCAACGCGCGGTCGACGCGCAGCGCGAAGAGAACGCCCGACTGGCCGAACGCAACGCGACCCTGGAGGCCGAGGTGTCCGACCTCAAGCAGGGCCTGGAGGCCGTCGAGGAGCGTGCCCGCTCGGAACTCGGCATGATCAAGGACGACGAGGTCTTCTATCAGATCGTCGAGCCGGAGAAATGATCCTGACCCGAACCGCAGGCTCACCTCCGCACTGCGCATCACGGCCGCCGGCCTGACGCGTCCTGCCTGACTGGATTCGATACCGCATGCCTGAGCCCACAGCCCAACCCGCGCAGCCGGCGACCCGCCTTTGGGCCATCGTGCCGGCGGCCGGTATTGGCCGGCGGATGGGCGCGGAGCTTCCTAAGCAATACCTGAGACTCGGCGACCGGACTGTGTTGGAACACAGCCTGGCGGCGCTGGGCGCCCTTGAGTCGCTGGCCGGCGTGGTGGTGGTCATTGCCAACGGCGATCCCCATTGGCCGGGACTGCGTTGCCCGCTGACCTGCCCGGTATGGGTCGCGCCGGGCGGTGCGGAGCGCGCCGATTCGGTGTTGAACGCCTTGCAGCTGCTGCGCGGGCAGGCCGCGGACGACGACTGGGTGCTGGTGCACGATGCCGCGCGGCCCTGCGTGCGGGCGGAGGATCTGCGGCGCCTGCTCGATGCCGTGCGTGACGACCCGGTCGGCGGTCTGCTCGCGGTGCCGGTACGCGACACCATGAAGCAGGCCGACGGCGAGGACCGCAGTGTCGCGACCCTCGACCGCGGCCGGCTCTGGCATGCCTTGACCCCGCAGATGTTCCGGCTCGGCGTCTTGCGCGAGGCGCTGATCGCCGCGCACACTGACGGCCTGCGCGTGACCGACGACGCCTCGGCGTTGGAACACATAGGCCGGCGGCCGCGCCTGGTCGAAGGGCACGCCGACAACATCAAGATCACCCGGCCGGAAGATCTCGCCCTGGCCGAGTTTTTTCTGCAACGCCAGGGGCGCCTATGAGGATCGGACAGGGCTTCGATGCGCACGCCTTCCGCAGCGGCGGACGCCTGGTGCTGGGCGGCGTGGAGGTCCCGCACAGCCACAGTCTGGCCGCGCACTCCGATGGCGACGTGGTCCTGCACGCCCTCTGCGATGCGTTGCTCGGCGCCGCCGGCCTCGGCGATATCGGTCAGCACTTCCCCGATACCGACCCCGCCTACCAGGGCATCGACAGCCGCCGGCTGCTGGCCCAGGTGATGCACCTGCTGCACGCGCGCCGTTGGGTCGTGGGCAACGCCGACATCACTGTGATCGCCCAGGCGCCCCGGCTGGCCCCCTATCGCGACGCCATGCGCGCGACGATCGCCGCGGATCTGCAGATCCCCGAGGCACAGGTCAACCTCAAGGCCACCACCACCGAACAGATGGGTTTCACCGGCCGCAAGGAAGGTATCGCGGCGCTCGCCGTGGTGTTGCTCGTCGAAGCACCGCGGGCGTGAACCACGCGGCGACGGGACTGCCCTTTGCCTTCGGCGGGCCGGTCGGTGCGGGACGGCTGCGGGTCGAGCCGGAGGATTTTCAGGTCCGCGAGCTCCCGGTCTGCGAACCCGAGGGCGCCGGCGAGCATGCCTGGCTCTGGGTGCGCAAGCGCAATGCCAACACCGAGTGGGTGGCGCGACAACTGGCGCGCCATGCCGGGGTGACCCCGCGCGAGGTGAGCTTCGCCGGCCTCAAGGACCGCCACGCCGTCACTGAGCAATGGTTCTCGGTGCACCTCCCGGGCCAACCCGATCCCGACTGGGCCGGCGCGCGCATCGAGGGCGTCGAGATCCTGCACACGGCGCGCCACGGGCGCAAGCTCAAACGCGGGGCCTTGCGTGGTAACGCCTTCGTGATCCGCATCCGCGCGCTCTCCGGCGCGCGTGCAGAGATCGACGCGCGCCTGGCCGAGATCGCCCTGCGCGGCATGCCCAACTATTTCGGCGAACAGCGCTTCGGACACGCGGGCGGCAATCTGGAGGCGGCGCGCGCGATGCTCGATGGTCGCACCCGCCCGCCGCGTCATCTGCGCGGGCTTTACCTTTCGGCCCTGCGCAGCTTTCTGTTCAATCAGGTCCTGGCCGCGCGGGTGGCCGACGGCAGCTGGGAGCGCGCGCTGCCGGGCGAGGTGCTGCAATTGGACGGTCGGCGTGCCTGGTTCCCGGCCGATCCGGCCGATGCGGAACTCGTCCCGCGCCTGACGGCCCTGGCGATCCACCCCACCGGGCCGCTGTGGGGGCGTGGTACGCTGGCCACCCAGGCCGACGCCCGGCACTGCGAGACCGAGACCCTGGCGCCGTTCGCCAACCTCTGCGCCGGACTGGAACGCGCAGGGTTAGAGCAGGACCGGCGCGCGTTGCGCGTCGCGGTGCGCGACCTGCACGGGGATTGGACGCCCGACGGGGACCTGCATATCCGTTTCACACTGCCGGCCGGCAGCTATGCGACCGCGCTGCTGCGCGAGATCATCTGCGCCGAGGCGGGTGCCGATGAAGACGAGGAGGGGACATGAACAAAGGTCTGTGGTGGTTTTTGCTCGCGGCCCTGGTGGTCACGGGCGTGTTGTGGACACGGGCCCAGGCGCGCGCCGATAGCCTGGTGGTCGGCGCCCCGGCCCCGGATTTCGCCTTGCCGGATGCGCGGGGCGATCTGCGTCAGTTGGCGGATTTCCGCGGTGAATGGCTGCTGCTGTATTTCTACCCCAAGGACGATACGCCGGGCTGCACCACGCAGGCCTGCGCCTACCGTGACGGTTACCAGGAATTGCGCGCCCGCGGCCTGCAGGTGGTCGGCGTGAGCATGGACGATGGCACCTCGCACCAGGCCTTTGCCGAGAAATACCGCCTGCCGTTTCCGCTGCTGAGTGACCGCACCGGCGAGATCGCGAAGCGCTATGGCGCTCTCTGGTCGTTCGGTCCGTTGCGTTTCGCCCGGCGCCACGGCTTTTTGATCGATGCCGAGGGACAGATCGTGCGCATCTACCGCCAGGTCGACCCCGAGACCCACTACCGTCAGGTCCTGGAGGATCTGACCCAAGCCCAGGCCCAGACGCAGATGCAGACTGCACCGGTGGAGTGAGCGCGCCGTAGTGCACGCGGACATCGCCTTGCAGCACATCGTCCTCGCGGCGCTCGCCTTCGCACTGCTGTACCCCGCCCTGTCCTACGCGTTCAATCGGCGACATTGCCGTGGCGAGTTGGCCGCGGATCTCCCGGGCATCGCCCTGCTGGCCTCGATGGTGTTCGCCCTGGCGATCCTCTGCGAGGCCAGCATCAATCCGCTGTATGAGCGCGTGTACGCAGACAAGCTATGGGAGTACCGGCTGTTGCCGTTGCACGACGGCAACGCCTCGGCGCTGGCCGTGCTGATCTGGGTGAGCTACGGCGTGCACCTGTATTTTCTGAATCAGACCCTGGACAGTCGCTTGCCGACCGGTGCGCGCCGCAATCTCTACAAGGCCATCCTGATCGGTGCCGAGGCGCCGCTGTTGTGGGAGGTGTTCGGCAACGCCTTCTTCCTGCTCCTGGTGGGCGAGTTCTACGCCTACTACAACCCCGGCGAACTGTTCCACTTCACCTCGCTGCGGGTCGTGCCCATCTATGCGTTGTGTGTCTACCTCGGCCTGCTGGTCTACGATCGCGTGCGGGCCCATGCGCAGGATTGGCGCGTCAGCGCCGCCTTCTTCGGTTTCGGTGGAGCGTTTCTGTTCAGCGGTTGAGCGGGGTCGATACGGACCTGACCGCGAGGCCGTCCGCGGCTATACTGGCGCCCGCATTGCCGACCGTTCATCACTTAATACCAAGGAAACGACCCATGAAAAGCCTCTGTTCGACTGTGACCCTGCTCTCCGTGATCGCCCTCTCGGGCCCGGCCATGGCCGAAGACTGGGTATACATGCCCGCCTTCAAGCCCGGCTGGGAGCCCGATTTCACCCTCGCGGCGGTCGGTGGGGCGCTGGATGTGGATCATGCGGGTAGCGGTTTCTACAGTGGCGTGGAGCTCTCGCTGAACTGTCCCTGGTTTCAGCCGCCGACAGGCCAGGTCCGTCAGCAATTCAACATCGGCACCTACGACGACGACATGGAAATCACCAGCTTTGAACTGAATCCGAACTATTTCATGACCCTTTCCCCCGGCGTGACCTTCGGCGTCGGTCCCGGCGTGGGATACGCCCGGGCGTCCTACCGCAACGGGCCGACCGAGGGTCTGTGGAGCGTGCAGGCCTCGGCCAATCTGAACTACCGCAGCGGTTCACTGTTCCTGGGCGCTGGCGCCCGCTATCAGGATACCCGCGACAAGACTCTCGCCCCCGGGGTGCGCGGTGCGGACAACTGGCTGCTCAGCGCCAAGGTCGGTATCAACTTCTGAGCGGGCAGCGTCGACACGCGTGCGTATCAGATCGGCGGGCCATGAGGAACCGTTAGGTATACGTGGTGGTTGAACCCAGGATCAGGATGCCATGAGCGATATCTTCATCAGCTACGCCAGCGAGGATGTGGCGCGTGCCAGTCAACTCGCACAAGCCCTGAGTCTGCGCGGGTGGAGTGTGTGGTGGGACCGCAGCATCCTGCCGGGCAAGATCTTCGATACCGTGATCGAGACCGAATTGTCGTCGGCGAAGTGCGTGCTGGTGTTGTGGACGGCGCAATCGGTGGAATCCCGTTGGGTGCGCGCGGAGGCGGGCGAGGCCCTGGACAAGGGCCGGCTGATCCCGGTGTTGCTGGATGCAGTGGTGATCCCGCTGGTGTTTCGCCAGGTTCAGGCGGCCTCGCTGATCGGTTGGGACGGTGCCGATGCGCACGCCGGGTTTCAACATCTGCTCAAGGCTATCAGCGGCGTCGTGGCGCCGGCCGCCGAGCAACCGGCGCAGGTCGCCGCGCACACCGGCACCCCGGACGCGGCCGCGCCGCGGACAGTTGCCAGCGGCGTGCCGGCTGCGGCCATGCCGAGCCCCCGTATGGGGCGATGGGCGCTGGCCGCGCTGGCTGTGCTGGTGACCGCGGCTGGCGCGTTCTATGTGCTGCGCGACGATCAGCCTACCGGGCCGCCGCCCAGCCTTGACGCGCGGCAGACCGAGGCCTCGCCGACGCTGGTCGCAGTCGCCCCCGCGCTGCCCGCGGCGCCCCCCGCGCAGGCTGGCGCCAGG
>JBHEOS010000073.1:7969-8309 GCA_046260695.1 Gammaproteobacteria bacterium | reverse complement strand
GAGATACGTTGCGCCTGATGAGTAAGATTAAAACTCAACTCTGCCAGCACTGTGTCAAGGCGGCGTCCAGCATCGAGAACATATTCACCGAGCGGATGGGTGAGGCGATAGATGTGGGTATTTTCCGGGGGTGTTTCGCCTTTGCGGATCAGGTGATAGTTACCGGCCGGCGCGCCGTGACAGGGGGACTGTTCCAGCTCAAAGCCCAGGCGTTTGTCGTTGAAACGCGCTTTGCCATCTAATATAAATTTGGTCAATTTCCAGAACAGGCGGCTGATGCGATCGAGATTTTCCTCGGCCCGCAGCCGTTTAATTTTCAGCAGTTCGTGAATCTGAGCGT
>JBHEOS010000073.1:0-7959 GCA_046260695.1 Gammaproteobacteria bacterium | reverse complement strand
CCGGGGTGCGGCAGGTGTCGTAGATCTCGGCGATGCGCTTTTCGAAGTCCACACCGGATTCTATACGACCCAAAATATCGTCGGAGGCGCCGAACACGCCGTGGAACAGGTGGAACTTTTCGGATAGCAGTTCGAGCACACGGCGGTCAGCTTCGTTGCGCTGGTTAAGGAAGTTGATCACGACCACATCGAACTTCTGCCCGTAACGATGGCAGCGACCGATACGCTGTTCAACACGCTGGGGATTCCAGGGTAGATCGTAATTAATCACCTGCGCGCAGAATTGCAGATTGATGCCTTCGGCACCGGCTTCGGTTGCGATCAGGATCTCGCCACGGTCACGGAAGTGGTCGATGAGCGCTGTGCGTTTATCAATCGCAGGGCTGCCAGCGATGCGGTCGCTACCAGCGTGTTCTTTGAGCCAACGTTGATAGATGCCGGTGATGTTCGGTGATGCGTTGTTACCGCTGAAGGTGACGACCTTTCCGGCATAGCCATGAGACTCCAGGTACCGTGCAAGATAGTCCTGAGTGCGAACGGATTCGGTAAACACCACCGCCTTGCGCGGCGCATTCATCTCGGCCATATGCGTGAAACCGATATCGAGGGCTTTCAGCAAGGCATGGGACTTTTCATCCTCCTTGATGGCGTGGGCGAGCTTGATGTACTGGTCCAACTCGGCGATTTCACCGCGCAGGCGGACGCGGTCGATCGCTTGCTCAGGTACGGTCGCTTCCGGCTCCGGTGGTTCATCCAGGTATTCGTCTTCCCACTCTTCTGCCGCGACGAGGCGTTCCAGCCAGTCGTCATCGATGGTCTCGTCTGCCTCGATGCCGCGAAGGCGGGACAGAATTGCCTCCAATGTGGCAATGACCGCCTGGGTGGATGACGCCAACAGTTTCCGCAGAATCAGGGCAATGAGGTGGCGCTGCCTGCGCGGGAAGCCGTACGTGTCGTCGCGCTGCAGATACCCAGATACCAAATCATAAAGGCACTGTTCTTCCTCTGCCGGCGTAAATGGGATGGTGATGGGTTTACGTTCGGTGTATTGCACATACTCAAGGACATCTTTGCGCAAGGTGCGTGTGGTGAACTCTTCAAGACGTTTGCGCAAGGCGGGGATATTGTCGTCGCCGCGCATGTACTGCGTGCGAAAGCTAACTGCATCGCCGAACAGATGTTCGTCGATAATGGTGGATAAGCCGTACAACTCTATCAAGGAGTTCTGTAATGGGGTAGCTGTGAGTAGCAGCTTGCGGCAACCGGCTAGCGCGCGTTTGATCGCTTGCCCAGTCTGGTGACTTTCACGATGAGCATTGCGCAGTTTGTGCGCTTCATCGATGACCACCAGATCCCAGGGAATTCTGCGCAGGGCGTTTTCCATACCAGCAGCGAAATTGATCGATACGATTGAAATCCATTCCTGGTCCAGTGGGTCATAGACTCCACCTTTCTGGAGGTTCTTCCAGGTACGCGCATCCAGGATCTGCACCGGTAGATGGAAACGTTCAGATAGCTCGGAAGCCCATTGCTTACGTAGCGATGCCGGACAAATGACCAATAACCGGCGGCGACGTTCCGCCCAGTATTGACACAGTGCCAGTGCCGCTTCGATGGTCTTACCCAGCCCCACCTCATCCGCGAGCATCACACCCTTGGATAAGGGGTTCTGCAATGCGAAGAGCGCAGCGTCGATCTGATGCGGATTTAGATCGACGCTGGCATCGAACAATGACTGGGAAATCCGATCAATATCCCCACCCCGGCGACGGCGCGTGAGTTCCCAAGCAAAATATTTGGCGTGATAGGGTGTGATCATGGTTTATTAGTATTGAGTGAATAACAGCTTCGTAGCAGCCGGCCTATCTCAACCAAGGCAATTCCACGTAATGACGGGTGTTAATCGCAGAAAAAGACATGCCTGTCAACCAAGATAGGGGGCTGGTGAGCATATAAACTTTGTCATCAGTGAAGGTCATCCACTTCACGCTGGCTGCCTGAGCCGAGGTCGACCATTTTCCCGACGTCGGCAAAATGGCCTGACACGTCATGCCCAGAGGTATTGCAGGCGGTTTTGGCTTTGGAAACCACATTCAGGAAGTTATCCCACTTGTGTACCCCAACAGGTACTGAAGGTCACGGGCCAACCAAAACTCGATACCGCCCTCGGTCTGTTGGGCATGCGCCTCAAAGGTATCGGTCAGCGAATAAATCTGATCTGTTTGCATCGGTCACTTTCCTTGTGTGATGGTCGTGATTATGTTGCGGGTGACTGTCTGCGTGAACCCGTGACACCCCGTCACAGGCCACTGCGTTGACAGTTCATGAGGGGGACAAATTGTCCCCCGGTTGGCCGTACACTCTGCCCCACGCATCAATCCATATGATTTTGGCGCGGTCATTGCGCTGGGTCTCTGTTACTCCACACTGCTTCTTCAAGCATACTGTTAAATTCGGCTTCAACCTTTTTGGCGAAGTCGGATTCCATCTGGAATACGTCGCCGAACTCGGCGAAGGCCCAGCGGCCGTATTGCGTGAGGTTGTTCACGCCGGGCACCCAGTAGGTGTCCATCGTGGACTTTTTCTCCTTGGCATCTTCGCGGCGGTAGCCTTTGATTTCGACGATCAAGTTCAGCAGGTTGTCGTCGACGTTGCCATCATCCACCTGCACGATGAAGTTGGGGATGTATTTGCGGGTTTCCGAACCGTAGCGGTACGGCACTTCCAGTCCGAGGTTGTGATTCTTGCTGACCGCGAACAACACGGATATCGAGATATCTGATGGCGTGAGCACTGCCAAGGATGACAATTCAGGTTACAGCATCTCCGGCTCGATACGCCTGCCGCGTTCCTTCTATGCAGCGGCCAGCTACGAGGACGCGGAGGTCTTCGGGATCGACTTCACCAACTACTCCGTCGGCATCGGCGCCTTTACATCCGTGGCAGACAGCGTGGACCTGTTCGCCGAGCTGGCCTATGTGAACGAGGAAATCGATACGGGCAGCGCCAGTGATGATGACAGTGGAGCAGGGATCACCCTCGGCGTCCGTGGCCTGTGGACATCCGTTTTCGAGGCTGAGGCCCGCTATCGCTATGCCGATTTCGGCGGCGGCAGTGCTCCGATGCATAGCTTCTACTTGAGCGGCATGTACAAGATCACACCGCAGTACGGGGTGGGGTTGAGCTATCGCAATGACGCCATGGAAGACGATGGAATTGAGTTCGATCGCGATGTGTTCGGTGTGTTCGCACGCGTTACATTCTGACCTGAAAAGGCTGTCCGGACCCGGGGCATGCAGCCAGGTAGGCGGTCCCGGTCCCGGGCAGCTTTGCCCAGGCCCTGTAGCGTACGGATTGCGGCATTTTTCTGCTGCGTTCCCGACGGAATGAATGCGCTGGAGATTATCGAACGGGAGTAGTGCAGGGGAGGCATGGCATGCAACCGGCTAAACCCATGCGCGTAGTCGTTCGCGAAATAAAAAAACGAAGGGGTTTTCATAATCCCGCCCCGCGCTACTTGCCGAGGCAGAAACTCGAAAAGATCCGGCCCAGCAGATCGTCGCTGGAAAACGCCCCGGTGATCTCGTTCAGCGCGGCTTGCGCCTGATGCAGTTCCTCGGCGAGCAGTTCGCCGGCACGTTCTTTCTCCAGTCGCTCGCGTCCCGCCTGTACATGCGCCCAGGCGCGCGCCAGCGCGTCCAGGTGACGGCGGCGTGCGCTGAAGCCGTGTTCATTCGCGCCGGCGTAGCCCATGCAGTGCGTGAGATGCGCGCGCAGCGCGTCGATGCCGGCGCCGGTGTATGCGGACAGGTGGATGGATTCGCCGGCGCAGTCTTCCAGCGTGGTCGCGGCATGGCCGCTGAGGTCGATCTTGTTATGGATCAGGGTGTGCGCCAGCGGTGATGGCAGTTGATCGAGGATCAGCGCATCGTCATCGGTGAAACCGATTTGATCATCGATCACCAGCAGCAGACGATCCGCGGTTTCGATGGCGCGCCAGGCGCGTTTCATGCCTTCCTGTTCGATAAGATCGTCGCTGTCGCGCAGGCCGGCGGTATCGATGATATGCAGCGGCATGCCGTCGATCTGGATATGTTCGCGCAGCAGGTCACGGGTGGTGCCGGCGACGGGCGTGACGATGGCGGCTTCGTGGCCGGCCAGTGCGTTGAGCAGGCTGGACTTGCCGGCGTTGGGTTGGCCGGCGATCACCACGGTCATGCCTTCGCGCAGGATGCGGCCTTGCTGGGCGTTGGCGCGCAGCTCATCGAAGCCGACCTCGATCAGCTGTAATTGCCGCTGGATCTCGCCGTCGTTCAGGAAGTCGACCTCCTCTTCGGGAAAGTCGATGGCGGCCTCGACGTACATGCGCAGGTGGATCAGCGCCTCGACCAGGGCCTGCACGCGGCGCGAGAACGCGCCCTCCAGCGAGCGCTGCGCGGCACGCGCGGCCTGGGCGGTGCCGGCGTCGATCAGGTCGGCGATGGCCTCGGCTTGGGCCAGATCAAGTTTGTCGTTCAGGAAGGCGCGTTCGGAGAATTCACCGGGCCGGGCCGGGCGGGCGCCGAGTTCGAGCACCCGCGCGAGCAGCAGGTCCAATACCACCGGGCCACCGTGGCCGTGCAGTTCCAGGACGTGTTCGCCGGTGAACGAGCGCGGCGCGGGGAAATACAGCGCCAGGCCGGTGTCGATGGCCTCGCCGCGGGCATCGGCGAAGCGCTGCCATTGCGCGTGGCGCGGGGCCGGCAGGGCGCCGAGCAGGGCGCAGGCGATGTCCGGCACCGCATCGCCGGAGACCCGCACAATGCCGACGCCGCCGCGCCCCGGCGGTGTGGCGATCGCGGCGATGGTGTCGCCGGACGCGCGGGGTTGTGCCATCGGCATCACCCGGCGGCGCGGCTCAGGCGCGGTCGATTACTTGCCGCCCTGCTCCACACGCTTGGTGATCACCCATTGCTGGGCGATGGACAGGGTGTTGTTGGTCACCCAGTACAGCACCAGGCCGGACGGGAAGAAGGCGAAGAACACCGTGAAGATGAACGGCAGCACCATCATCACCTTGGCCTGCACCGGGTCGAGCGGGGCGGGGTTGAGCTTCTGCTGGATGAACATGGTCACGCCCATGATCAGCGGCAGCACATAGAACGGATCTTTGGCCGACAGGTCGGTGAGCCAGAGGATGAACGGCGCCTGGCGCATCTCGACGCTTTCCAGCAGCACCCAATACAAGGCGATGAACACCGGGATCTGGATCAGGATCGGCAGGCAGCCGCCGAGCGGGTTGATCTTCTCCGTGCGGTAGATGTCCATCATCGCCTGATTGAGCTTCTGGCGGTCGTCGCCGTAGCGCTCCTTGAGCACCTGCAGGCGCGGGGCCAGTTTGCGCATCTGCGCCATGGAGCGGTAGCTGGTCTCGGACAGCTTGTAGAAGATCAGCTTGATCAGCAGGGTCAGCAGGATGATCGCCCAGCCCCAGTTGCCGACCAGGGCGTGGATCTTCTCCAACAGCCAGAAGATCGGTTTGGCGAGCACTGTGAGCAGGCCGTAGTCGACGGTCAGTTCCAGCCCGGGGGCGACTTGGCCCAAGTGGTCCTGGAGTTTGGGGCCAACGAAGATGCGGCTGGAAAACACCTGGGTGGCGCCGTCGGGCACGCTCTGGGTGGGGCCGACCAGGCCCAGCACATAGCGGCCGTTGCTGAGCGCGCGCGTGTAGTACTGGTTGGGCTCGCCGGCCTCGGGAATCAGCGCGGCCAGGAAATAATGCTGGATCATCGCCGCCCAGCCGTCGCTGATGCTGCGGGACAGGTCGGCCTTGGCCATGTCCGAGAAGGCGATCTTCTCGTACTTCTCCGCGGGGCTGTAGATCACGCCACCGGTGTAGGTGTAGATGAAGAAGCTGTTGGCGTCTTTACCGGCCTCGGTCCGTTGCAGCTGACGGTACGGGTAACCGACCCAGTCGGCGCCGGAGTGGTTGCTGAGCGCCTGCTCAAGCCCGATCACATAGCTGCCGGGCTGGAACCGGTAACGCTTGGTCACGGTCACGCCTTCGGGACTCTGCCAGGTCAGCGGCACCACCAGCTCGTCCTGGCCGGCGGCCAAGTGGTATTCCTGCCGCTCGGCCGTGAAGTCGATGTGATGGGTCGGCTCGGTGCCGGTCTGGGTGCGCAGGCCCGATTGGAGGATGAACAGCTCCGGTGGCGTGTCACTGAGCAGGCGTACCGTGTCCTGCGGCGTCTTGGGTGACTTCGGATACTGCACCAGATCGACTTGACGCAGATCGCCGCCGCGGGTGTCGAGCTCGATGTCCAGCACATCGGTCCGCACCCGCACCCGTGCGCTGCGGGCCAGCGTTTCGGCCGCCGGACCCGCGGCCGCCGGCGGCAGGGCGCTGGCAAGCGGCAGGTCCGCGGCCGGGGGTGCGCCCTCGGCGCCGGCCGGTATGGACTCGCTGCTTACAACCGGTGGCGGGGTTGCGTAGTCGCGCTGCCAGGCCTCCCAGAGCATCAGGGAGACAAAGGACAGGGCGATGAACAGCATCAGGCGCTGGTTATCCATGAGGGGTGCATCGCGAGGCGGTTTCA
Source organism: Gammaproteobacteria bacterium (assembly GCA_046260695.1). Taxonomy (GTDB): domain Bacteria; phylum Pseudomonadota; class Gammaproteobacteria; order Thiohalobacterales; family Thiohalobacteraceae; genus JAHJQQ01. The sequence goes on along the minus strand of JBHEOS010000073.1, from coordinate 1,381 downwards.
GGTACAGGGTCGACGCCGCCGGGGGGCCAGGGGGGGCAGCGCCCGAGCCGCCGGGCGGCCAGCCAGGTCCCGCGCCACACGCCGTGCCGTTCGATTGCGGTCTCGGCGTAGCAGGAGCAGGTGGGGTAGAAGCGGCAATGCTGCCCGACCCAGGGACTGAGGGCGTAGCGGTAGCCGCGGATCAACCAGATCAGGAGGGTGCGCATAGGCTTCGCTTGAGTCGTTTCCAGTGCTGTTCCAGTTCGGCCCACAACGCCCGGCGCGGGACCTCGGCGGCGCCGCTGCGCGCCAGGATCACGATGTCCCGGCCGCCCAGCGCGTCCTGGTGAAGGCGGAAGCTCTCACGGGTGATCCGTTTGATGCGGTTGCGGTCCACGGACCGGCCGACGGCCTTGCGGGATAGCGCCAGACCGAGGCGGGGCCGGTCCAGGTCGTTCGCCGCGAACAACACGGTCAGTGCCCGCCCCGTACTGCGTTCGGCCTTGGCGAAGACCCGGCGGAATTCGCCGGGACGGGTCAGGCGCGCCGTGCGCGCGAAGGCGGCCAGACCGATTCCAATCCGTGCCGGTCTAGACGGTCAGGCGTGCCCGCCCCTTGGCGCGCCGTGCCTTGATGATCAAGCGACCGTTCTTGGTACTCATGCGGGCGCGGAATCCGTGGGTACGTTTGCGATGCAGGTTGCTGGGCTGAAAGGTTCTTTTCATGAGCGTAACTCGTTAACTGCAATGGCCGACCCCAGCGGGCTGAGGTGGGCGGGGAAAAGGACGCGCAATGGTAGGGCTGAGCACAGGGGGTGTCAACCGATAGCACGGGGCATTCAGGCTGTGGATAACCCAGGGCGTCGGGTATAGACTGCCGCTTCCCCGTATCAGCCTGACACCGTTCTGGAGGCCTGGAGCGTTGGACGCGCCGTTGTGGAAGAAATGCCTGGACCGCCTGGAAACCGAACTGCCGGAGCAGCAGTTCAATACCTGGATTCGCCCCCTGCACGCCGTCGCGGACGGTCAGTGCCTGCGCCTGCTCGCGCCTAACCGTTTCGTGCTCGACTGGGTGCGCGAGCATTTCTACGCGCAGATCCACCAGGCGGTGCAGGAATTCGCCGGCGCGGGGGCGCCACAGATTGCCCTGGAGGTCGGTACACGGCGCCCGGCACAGACTGAGGCCCCGGCCACGGCCGAGGGCGCCGAGACCCGTTTCGCGCGGGCCACCGAGCGGGGCGCCAGCCGTCAGCCGGCCTCGGTCAACCACACCCTGAATCCAACGTCCACCTTCGAGAATTTCGTCGAGGGCAAGTCCAATCAGCTCGCCCGCGCGGCCGCCGCCCAGGTCGGAGAGAATCCCGGCGGGGCCTACAACCCGTTGTTTATCTATGGGGGCGTTG
>JBHEOS010000072.1:532-8313 GCA_046260695.1 Gammaproteobacteria bacterium | reverse complement strand
GCCAGGCGCATCCGGTGCCACCGATGACCCGGACGCCGCCGGTGGCCGCGGCCGGTGACCTCGACGACATCGGTACCTTCTCGAGATGTCCCCACGCGCCGCCCGTCACCCGTTGCTTTTATCGCGCTTGGCGCTCGCGGTCGCGGCGGCCCATCTTGCGTCGCGCGGCCAGTTCGCGCTGCAGGCTGCGATCGGCCGGCAGGCCCTGTGCGGTGATGCGCTCGAGCAGGTCGGCGGCCAGCTGCAACTGGGCCGGGAAGGTCCGTCCGCGGGGCAGGTCGGGGGCCGGCCAGTCGCCGCCGGGTGTCGGGCGTGGAGGCTGGATCGAGTGGGTCATGGGTGGCTCGGCGGTCGGTTGGGCTGGCTTTTGGTAGTATCTCACGATCTTGCATGCCCCCGAATGGGGCGCCCGACTTCACTAAAGAGACATGTCATTTCAATGAGCACGCAAGCACACGAGGCGACTCGCGGCGCGGCAAACGCGGCGGTCGACCTGCACTTCGAGGAGCGTGGTGGCGGCCTGCCGGTGATCATCATGCACGGGTTGTTCGGCTCGTTGTCCAACTGGCGCGGCATCGCCCAGTCATTGAGCGCGAACTACCGGGTCATCAATGTCGACCTGCGCAACCACGGTCGTTCACCCCATGCGCCCGGGCTCTCCTACGAGGCAATGGCCGATGATGTGCTCGCGGTGATGGATCGGCTCGGCGTCGAGCGCGCCCATCTGATCGGGCATTCGCTGGGCGGCAAGCTCGGCATGTTGCTGGCGGATCGACACCCCGAGCGGGTGGCTCGGCTGGCCGTGGTCGATATCGCGCCGAAGTGGTATCCGCCGTGGCACAAGGATGTCTTCGCCGCGCTGGACGCCGTGGATCTGGCAACGCTGGAATCGCGCCAACAGGCACGCCAGCAAATGGCTGCGCATGTGTTCGAGCCCGAAGTGCGGGCATTCCTGGCCGCGAACCTCGCGCAGGTCGATGGGCAATGGCGCTGGCGGTTCAATCTGCCCGAGCTCAAGGCGGCCTACGAACAGACCTCCGACATGCCTGAGCTTTCCGGTTTCTACCTTGGGCCGGCGCTGTTCATTCGCGGGGCCCAGTCGGCCTACATCGAGGCGGGCGACGAGGAGCGGATCGGGCGCGACTTTCCACAGAGCTGCATCGTTACCCTAGAGCGCGCGCGCCATTGGCCGCATATCGAGGACACGCCCGGTTTCCTTGATGCCGTCACCCGCTTTTTCGCCCACGGTTGTCAGGATTTCCCGGCACGGCCGATCGGCGAGTGAACTCTTGTAGGAAAATTCCTACAAGAGAAATCGAAAATTCCTACGAAACTTTCGGCGATTTCGTCTATCCAGCCCGCTTCAGCGCGCGCATCATGCATCTGTGCTCGGATGCACGGGGCAGGAAGCCCACCTAGCCAGGAGGCTGATGGATCGGTTCGGCGGACAGGGTGTCCGCGCAGGATGCAACGGCAGAGGACCTGCCAATCCGGGAGGTCGGGTTCGCTCGACGCGTGCCGGGCGCTTTTCTAAGGAAGCGCACCGTAAACAACCGGGCATCGGGACAGAGCCCAGGTTTTTTGCGGGCCGCCAGGGAGGCTGCGGCGCGTTCGGCAAGGAGGCCGGGCCCGGAACAGGATCTAGCCAAGCGCCGAGGACAGGCGTGGCCATGGATGGCAAGGGAGGATTCCGCGCTGGAAGCGCGTTTGATGCAGGATGGCATCGCTGAAAAAAAACGGTGGTAGACGCCGGCAACAACAAGCAACCGCAGGAACGGTTTTCGGCGAGAGAAGAATCAACAGGATCGGCAACGGATGCTGCCCCCGCTTTAAGGAAAAGCACTCGCCGCACCGGGCCCAGGGATCGGGACCAAAGATTCCGCGCAGGGACATCGCGAGGGCATCCATGCTGCAAGGCTGGATAGCTTCCCGGCCAGGACGGCCCTTCTCCTTTTCGTGATCGACGACCCACGACCACCCTCTGAGTGACTCAGATTCGGGTGTTTTTTTGCGTGTGCGTATCGGCGCCCCAGACGGTTGCCCGTCGTGGTGATTTGCGACGAGGTGCCCAGTTGCAAGGCGCAGTCCGCCGTGAGTGGCGGGGTCCTTCACAAGGTGTGCAACGCCGCAAATGGGTCCTGGGCGACCCGCCCGAATGGGACTCGCGGGTTTGCCTGCACTCGGCGTTGGCGTCTCTCGCCGGGCCCGAGTAATCACCTTGGGCCCGCCTTCGGCACGGCGCCTTGATGGCGAACAAACCCGCGAGCCAGAGGCGCCATCGAATCGTTCAGAGGTTCCCTAATGTTCCCGGTGGCCTGTCCCCGCGCGCCGGGGTAGACTGCGCCCGCCATGAAGCTCGACGCCTTCGATTATCTCCTGCCTTCCGAACGGATCGCCGCCCGCCCGGCCGAGCCGCGCGAGTCGGCGCGCCTGCTGGTGCTGCCGGCGGCGGGCGAGTTCGCCCATCGCACCATCAGCGATCTTCCCGATCTGATCGCGCCCGGCGATCTGCTGATCCTGAACGATACCCGCGTGATCCCGGCGCGTGCCTTCGGGCAGAAGGCCTCCGGTGGCAAGGTCGAGTTCCTGCTCGAGCGCCTGCTCGATACCGAGCGCGCCCTGTGCCACCTGCGCAGTAGCCGCTCGCCGCGGGTCGGTGTCGAGCTGGTCATGGAGGGCGGGGCGCGACTCGAGGTGACCGGTCGTGAAGGGGCGTTGTTCGAGGTAAAGTTGCTTGGCGAGAGCTCCGGGAACGGCGCGCCAGGGCCGGCGACCGGGATGCTCGGCTGGCTGGAGGCGCATGGCCACATGCCCCTGCCCACCTACATCGAGCGTGCCGACGATGACCAGGATCGACAGGATTACCAGACGGTGTTCGCCCGGCGTAACGGGGCCGTCGCGGCGCCGACCGCGGGCCTGCACCTGACCGAGGCGCTGCTCGAGCGTCTGCGCGCCAAGGGCGTCGAGACCGCCTTCGTCACCCTGCACGTGGGCGCGGGCACCTTCCAGCCGGTGCGCAGCGAGACCATCGAGGCCCACGAGATGCACCGCGAGTGGACCGAGGTGCCCGAGACCACGGTCGAGGCCGTCGCCGCGGCCCGGCGACGAGGCAATCGCGTGATCGCGATCGGCACCACCGCGGTCCGTGCAATCGAGACCGCCGCCCGCGCGCACCCGGACCAGGCCGCGCGCGGCGAGATCGGCCCGTTCGTCGGTGACACCCAGCTGTTTCTCTACCCGGGCCAGCCGTTGCACGTCATCGACGCGATGCTGACCAACTTCCACCTGCCGCGTTCGACGCTGTTGATGTTGGTCTCGGCGTTCGCCGGGCGCGAGCGGGTGCTGGCCGCCTATCACGAGGCGATCGAGCGTCGTTATCGCTTCTATTCCTTCGGTGATGCCATGTTCATCGAGGCGCACGCCGGCATCGAGGCCGCACCCACCGCATGAAATTCGAACTGCATGACTGCACTCGCGCCAAGGCCGATGCCGAGCGCCTCGGCGGGCCGCGCCGCGGCCAGATCCGCTTTACCCGCGGCACGATCGACACGCCAGCGTTCATGCCGGTGGGCACCTATGGCACGGTCAAGGCGCTCACCCCGGAGGAGTTGACCGACCTGGGCGCGCAGATCGTGTTGGGCAACACCTTTCACCTGATGCTGCGCCCGGGCACGGAGATCATCCGCCTGCACGGCGATCTGCACGACTTCATGCACTGGGAGCGGCCGATCCTGACCGATTCGGGGGGCTTTCAGGTGTTCTCGCTGGCCGAGATGCGCAAGATCAGCGAGGAGGGCGTGCGCTTCGCCTCGCCGGTCAACGGTGACCAGGTGATGCTCACCCCCGAGTCCTCGATGCAGGTGCAGCATGAGCTGGGCTCGGACATCCAGATGATCTTCGACGAGTGCACTCCCTACCCGGCGACGACCGAGGTGGCCGGTGCCTCGATGCGCCTGTCGCTGCGCTGGGCGGCTCGCTCGAAGGTGGCCTTCCAGGCGCTCAGGCCCGAGGGCTCGGATCGCGCCCTGTTCGGCATCGTACAGGGCGGTATGCACGAGGCCCTGCGGCGTGAATCGGCGGCGGGACTGGTGGAGCTGGGTTTCGACGGCTATGCCGTGGGTGGCCTGTCGGTGGGCGAACCAATGGCAGAGCGCAACGCGGTGCTCGAAGTGACACTGCCCGAACTGCCCGTCGAGCGGCCGCGTTACCTGATGGGGGTGGGCAAGCCCGAGGATCTGGTCGAGTCGGTCGCCCGCGGGGTGGACATGTTCGACTGCGTCATGCCGACCCGCAACGCGCGTAACGGGCATCTGTTCACCCGCTACGGTGACGTGCGCTTAAAGAATGCCCGCTACGCCACGGATGTGCGGCCGCTCGACGACGATTGCGATTGCTATACCTGCCGCTACTACTCGCGGGCCTACCTCAAGCACCTGAACAAGGCGCGCGAGGTGCTGGGGGCGCGGTTGTGCACCATCCACAACCTGCATTACTACCAGTTGCTGATGGCCGAGATGCGCGCGGCGATCGAGGCGGATGCCTTCGAGTCATTCCGCGGCCGCTTTTACGCCGAGCGCGACCGCGGCGTTTGAGTCCGTGCTGACCGTACTGAGATTGCCTGTCCTTGTGGCATACTCCGGGGCTGTTTTGAAAACCACCTGAACAACACGAAATCGGAGCGACCACCACGATGTTCTTTATCAGCGATGCCATGGCTCAGGCCGAAGGGGCCGGTGAGCCTAACCTGTTGGCGACCTTCCTGCCGCTGCTGCTCATCTTTGCCGTCATGTACTTCCTGCTGATCCGTCCGCAGGTCAAGCGCCAGAAGGAGCACAAGAAGCTGGTCGAGGCGATCGAGAAGGGTGACGAAGTGGCTACCACCGGCGGCCTGCTCGGCCGGGTCGTCAATCTGGGTGACACTTTGCTGGTGCTGGAAATTGCCGAGGGCACCAACGTCGTGGTGCAGCGGTTCGCCGTGAGCACGGTCATGCCCAAGGGCACGATCAAGGACGCACGCGAGGCCTGATCCTCGCCATCCCGAGGGCTCGCCACGGCGGGCCCTCTCGTTTTATCCGCCCGTCGGCCAGGGAAGCGTGCCGGCGGGCCGCGTCCCGGTTAACGGGGCGTCTTTCCACGCGAAGGCCTAGAAGATGAACCGCTATCCCCTGTGGAAGAATCTGATCGTCGTCGTTGTCGTGCTGGTGGGGCTGTTCTACGCCCTGCCGAACTTCTTTGGCGAAGAGCCGGCCCTGCAGATCTCCAAGCGTGACGGCACCATGGAGCAGGCCGCCCTGTCCGAGGCGCAGAGCGCCCTGCGGGCCGCCGGCATCGAATACAGTCGCGGCGAAATGCAGGATGATTCCGGCCTGATCCGGTTCAATTCCACGGACGAGCAGCTCGAGGCGGTCGACGTGGTGCGTGCCGCTCTCGGCGGTGACTACCCGGTTGCCCTCAACCTGGCCCCGGCCGCGCCGACCTGGCTGACCGATCTCGGTGCCATGCCGATGTACCTAGGCCTGGACCTGCGTGGCGGTGTCCACTTTTTGATGCAGGTGGACATGGACGCGGCGGTCAGCACCGCGCTCGATCGCCGTGTCGACGGCATGCGTGCCGACCTGCGTGGCGAGCGCCTGCGTTACGTTTCCGCCGACGTGAGCGACGAGCAGCGCGTCCAGGTACGGTTCCGCGATGTCGCGTCGCGCGACCAGGCGATCGAGCTGCTGGCCGGGGACTACGAGGATCTCGAGTTCGACTCGGCCGAGATCGACGGTGATCCCTACCTGACCGCCAAGATGACCGAGGAAGGCGTCGAGACCGAACGCCGCGCCGCCCTCGAGCAGAACATCACCACCCTGCGCAACCGCGTCAACGAGCTGGGCGTGGCCGAGCCGCTGATCCAGCAACAGGGCGACAGCCGCATCGTGGTCGAGCTGCCGGGCATTCAGGACACCGTGCGCGCCAAGGAGATACTGGGCGCCACGGCGACACTGGAATTCAGGCTGGTTCACGGTTCGCCGGCCGACTGGGACGATGCTGACGAGTCCGGCAGCATTCCGCCGCAGGCGCGCCTCTACCAGCGACGCGATGGCGGCCCGGTGCTCCTCAAGCGCCAGGTGATCGTCACCGGCGACCGCGTCACCGGCGCCTCCTCGGGTTTCGACCAGGATTCCGGTTCGCCGGCGGTATTCGTCAACCTCGACAGCCAGGGCGCACGGCGCATGGCCGACATCACCGGCGACAACATCGGCCAGCAGATGGGCGTGGTGTTCATCGAGAACCGCATTGACACCAAGGTCGACGAGGACGGCAAGCTCAGCGAGGAGAAGAAGCTGGTCGAGGAGGTGATCAACGTCGCCACCATCCGTGACCAGCTGGCCAACCGTTTCCAGATCACCGGTCTCGATTCCTCGCAGGAAGCCCGCAACCTGTCACTGTTGCTGCGCGCCGGTGCCCTGCGCGCACCGATGGATATCGTCGAGGAGCGCACCGTTGGCCCGAGCCTGGGTGCCGAGAACATCCAGGCGGGCGTGAATGCCGCCATTCTCGGCTTCGTGCTGGTGGCGATCTTCATGATGATCTACTACCGCGTCTTCGGCGTGATCGCCGTAGTCGCGCTGGTGACCAACCTGGTCCTGATCGTCGCGGTGCTCTCGATGCTGCAGGCGACCCTGACCCTGCCGGGCATCGCCGGCATCGTGCTGACCGTGGGCATGGCGGTGGACGCCAACGTCCTGATCTTCGAGAGGATTCGTGAGGAGGTCAGGAACGGGATGACACCCCACGCGGCGATGAAGGCCGGTTACGAGCGAGCCTTTGGCACCATCCTCGATGCGAACGTCACCACCTTGCTGGCGGCACTCGCCCTGTTCGCATTCGGCACCGGGCCGGTCAAGGGCTTTGCCGTTACGCTTTCGATCGGCATCCTCGCCTCGGTGTTCACCGCGGTGATGCTGTCGCGTGCACTGGCAAACCTGATCTATGGCCGCCAGGCCCGCCTGAAGCGACTTTCCATCTGATCCGGCCAGATGCCGGCAATCGAATCAGACGAGTGAAATCATGAACGTATTTCCGCCCAACGCGCGATTCGACTTCTTCGGCAAGCGCTACTTCGCCTACGCCCTTTCGGCGATCCTGCTGCTGGTGGCAGCCGGCTCGCTGTTGACCAAGGGGCTCAACCTCGGCCTGGATTTCACCGGCGGCGTGGTCGTCGAGCTGGGCTATCCCGGTGGCGCGGATATCGAGGCGGTACGCGACACGCTCGATGCGCAGGGCTTCGACCAGGCGGTCGCCCAGCTGTTCGGCTCTTCCGAGTCGGTGCTGGTTCGTCTGCCGCCGTCCGGCGAGAGCCAGTCGCGGCTCGCCGACCAGGTGCTGACCGCGCTGCAGTCGGAGTCCGACGACGTCACCATGCGCCGGGTCGAGTACGTCGGCCCGGCGGTGGGCAAGGAGCTGTTCAACGCCGGTGGGCTGGCGCTGCTGGTCGTACTGGCCGGTATCCTCGTCTACGTGGGCTTTCGATTCCAGGTTCGCCTGGCCGGCGGTGCGATCCTGGCGCTGGCGCATGACCTGGTGGTCGTGCTGGGCATCGTCAGCCTGTTGGGGCTTCGCTTTGATCTGACGGTGCTCGCTGCCTTTCTGGCGCTGGCCGGCTACTCGATCAACGACACCATCGTGGTGTTCGACCGTATCCGCGAGAACTTCCAGAAGATGCGCAAGGGCACCGAGCAGGAGGTGATGAACGCCTCGGTCAACCAGACCATGTCTCGTACGGTGATCACCTC
>JBHEOS010000072.1:0-372 GCA_046260695.1 Gammaproteobacteria bacterium | reverse complement strand
TACGGATTCGCGCTTGCCCTGCTGCTCGGCATAGCGATCGGTACGTTTTCCTCGATCTACGTCGCCGCGGCCGTCTCGCTGGACATGGGCCTCAAGCGCCAGGACTTGCTCAAGCTGGACGACCGCGAACGGCTCAAGCAGGCCGAGGACAGCGCGTCCTGATCGCTTAACGGCCCACCCGGCAACCGCGTCCGATCCGCTTGTGGATCGGGTGCCGGCAAGAAGAAAGCCCGCACTGAATGCGGGCTTTTTCGTGAGCGGCGTTTTCGTTGGCGTTTTCGCCGCGTATCAGCCTGTCTCGGGGCGGGATACCGAACGCCAGTTCGCCTGGCCCTTGCTGATCGCCTGCAGCATGGCGTGAACTATCTTCGG
>JBHEOS010000071.1:0-8565 GCA_046260695.1 Gammaproteobacteria bacterium | reverse complement strand
GACCTCCAGAGACCAGTAACCGATCCGGTCGAGGCGTTCGCAGATCGGCAGCATGTCGGCGGTGCGCAGGCGCGTGGCGATCAGCGATTGATGGCCGTCGCGCAGAACCAGTTCGGTAATATTGACCTTGGGCATCGGTTCAGCTCCCCCTGTGTGCCGCCACAGCGGCGGCGATCACCGCCGCCATCTCCCGCGTGGGCCGGCTGGTGGTGTACCCGGTCAGTTCCGGGTGCAGCTCGACGAAGCCGGTATTGAAGTGCCCGGAACGGAAGTCCTCGGTCTTGAGGATCTCCAGATAATACGGGATGGTGGTCTTCACCCCGTAGACGCCCATATCCTCCAAGGCCCGCGCCGCGCGGTTCAGCAGCTGTTCCCAGTCCAGGGCCCAGACGGTGAGCTTGGCGCACATGGAATCGTAATAGGGTGGGATGGGGTAGCCGGTGTAGATCGCCGCGTCGGTACGCACGCCAGGTCCGCCGGGGGCAAAATACCGGGTGATGCGCCCGAAGCTCGGCAGGAAGTCGTTCTTGGGATCCTCGGCATTGATGCGGAACTCCATGGCGAAGCCGCGCCGCATGATCTGTTCCTGCTGATACCGCAGGGGTAGCCCCGCGGCGATGCGGATTTGTTCCTGGACGATGTCCACCCCGGTGATCGCCTCGGTAACCGTGTGCTCGACCTGCAGGCGGGTGTTCATCTCCATGAAATAGAGCTGGCCGTCTTCGGCCATCAGGAATTCCACGGTGCCGGCATTCTGGTAACCGACTGTGCGCGCGGCCCGCACTGCGTACTCGCCCAGTACGCCACGCTGGACCTCGCTGAGCTGCGGCGAAGGGGCGATCTCGATGAGCTTCTGATGACGGCGTTGAATGGAGCAGTCGCGCTCAAAGAGGTGCACGACATTGCCGTGACTGTCGGCGAGTACCTGTATCTCGATGTGCCGCGGGTATTCGACGCATTTTTCCAGGAAGATGTCCGCGCTGCCGAAGGCTTTGGTTGCCTCGGACAGGACCCGGTCGTAATTGCGCCGCAGGGCGGTCTCGTCGTTGCAGCGACGGATACCCCGGCCGCCGCCGCCGGAGGTCGCCTTCAACATTACGGGATAGCCGATGCGGGCGGCCAGTGCCACGGCCTCGTCGAGGCCGGAGAGATTGCCCTCGCTGCCCGGCACCACCGGCACCCCGGCCGCCTGCATGGCCCGGCGCGCCTCGGTTTTGTCGCCCATGCGCCGGATCACCTCGGCGCTGGGCCCGATAAAACCAATCTGGCGGCGGGCACAGATCTCGGCGAGCTGGGGATTCTCCGAAAGGAAACCGTAACCCGGGTGCAGGGCATCGCAGCCGGTGGCCACGGCCAGGTTCACGATGCGGTGGGCATTCAAATAGCCGGCCACCGAATCCGGGCCGATGTTGTAGGCCTCGTCGGCCTTCTTGACATGCAGGGCATGGCGGTCGGCGTCGGTAAAGATGGCCACCGAGCGGATGCCCATCTCACGGCAGGCGCGGACGATACGCACGGCGATTTCGCCGCGGTTGGCGATGAGTATCTTATTGATCAAGGGTCAAGCATCCTGCACGCGTGCGACGACCGGGGGATTGCCTGAGCTGGCGGGGAGTTAGCCCCGTAGCCCGCCTGACTTCTACGGAAGAACCTCCCACCTGTCAACCGTCCGCGGCCCGGTGCCTGGCACGGGAATCGCCCTGTTTTTTGTTTTGACACAAAAGCTTGGACTGGTTATGATGCGCCGCCTATGCGAGACCGGCTGCCCGAGAGCATCGATACCGCAGCCGTCAAGGCGGCAGGGCGCGAGTACCGCGGCGAGTTGTCGCTGGTCGGGATGGCGCGGCTGGGCGGCGCGGTACGGGATCTGGATGTCCCCGAATTGCAGGTCAGCCTGTACGCCGGGCGCGACCCGGGCGGGGTGCTCTGCCTGGAAGGTCGGATACAGGGACTTTTGCATCTGACCTGTCAGCGTTGCCTTGATCGCCTCGATCACTCCGTGGAGGTCGAGTTCCGGCTGGCATTGGTCAACAGCGAGGCCGAGGCGGAGCGCCTCGGCGAGGCGTATGAACCCTGGCTGCTGGAACATGAGCGTCTGGTGATTCGTGAGGTGATCGAAGACGAACTGTTGCTGGCAGTGCCTGCTTTTCCACAGCACGCAGCCAGCGAGCCTTGCGCGCTGCCGGGATATCGGCAGGAGACCGTCGAGCACACCGACGAGGGTAAACCCAATCCGTTTGCCGCGCTTGCCCGGTTGCAGCGCGATTGAACGATTTTATTTGTATCAGGAGTACAGGCCATGGCCGTTCAACAGAATCGCAAGTCCCCCTCCAAGCGTGGTATGCGCCGTGCGCATGACAGTCTTGCCAACCCCACGCTGTCCATCGAGCCGACGACCGGTGAGACGCATCTGCGTCACCACATCAGTCCGGATGGCTATTACCGCGGTCGCAAGGTGCTGACCCGCAGCGAGGACTAAGGTCCTGATCAACCAGACACCGCTACGCCGGGCCCTTGCGGTCGGTCGGGCGCGGCGGTGTTTGTGTTTCTCGCGTTGCCCTTCTTAACACGGCCCCCGACGGACCTGGCATGAGTGCAGACATCACGATCGCGTTGGACGCCATGAGTGGCGACCATGGCGCGGATACGGTTATTGCCGCCGCCCTTGAGACGCTCAAGCACCGGAACGATATCCGTCTGATCCTGGTCGGCGATCAGACCCAGCTCAAGTCGCGTCTCGCCCAGTCGGGACGGAAACAGCCGGACGATCGCCTGCTGATCCAGCATGCCTCGGAAGTCGTCGGCATGGACGAATCTCCGTCCCGTTCATTGCGCTTCAAGAAAGACTCCTCGATGCGCGTGGCCATCGACCTGGTCAAGGAAGGGCGCGCGAACGCCTGTGTGAGCGCGGGCAATACCGGCGCCCTGATGGCCACGGCCCGCTATGTCCTCAAGACCCTTCCGGGCATCGATCGCCCGGCGATCTCGACGGCGATTCCCAGCATCGAGGGCTATACTCAGGTCCTGGATCTGGGCGCCAATGTCGATTGTACGGCCGAGCATTTGTTCCAGTTCGCGATCATGGGCTCGGTGTTGGCCACGGTGCACGGGCTGGACCGTCCACGCATCGGCCTCCTCAACATCGGCGAAGAGGAGATCAAGGGCAACGACCAGGTCAAAGAGGCCGCGCGCCTGCTTTCGGCCAGCTCGCTGAATTACACCGGCTTCGTCGAGGGTGACGATGTGTTCATGGGCGGCGTAGATGTGGTGGTCTGTGACGGCTTTGTCGGCAACGTTGCCCTGAAGACCAGCGAGGGTGTAGCCAAGATGATCAGCTACTACATGAAAGAGGCGTTCTCGCGCAATCTGTTTACCCGGATGGTGGCCGCCATCGCGATGCCGGTGTTGAGGTCGTTCCGTAGCCGCATCGATCCGCGCCGCTACAACGGCGCGAGCCTGCTCGGTCTACGCGGCATCGTTATCAAGAGTCATGGCAGCGCCGATGCGGTGGCGTTTGGCAATGCCATCGACGTGGCGGTGCTCGAAGTACAGAAGGATGTGACCAACCAGATCGATCACCTGCTGGAAGTGCTCCTGACTGAAAGGCAGGACGGCTGAATGCACGCGCGCATCACCGGCACTGGAAGCTATCTCCCGGACAAGGTGCTGACCAACCGCGACCTGGAAAAAATGGTCGACACCACCGATGCCTGGATCCGCGAGCGTACCGGCATCGAAAAGCGGCATATCGCTGCACCCGGCGAGACCACCTGTGATCTCGCCGAGCATGCGACCCGTCGTGCCCTGGATGCCGCGGGACGCACGGCCGCGGACATCGACCTGATCATCGTTGCGACCACCACGCCCGACCGCATCTTTCCCAGCACGGCCTGCCTGCTGCAACAGCGCCTGGACATCCACGGCTGTGCGGCCTTCGACATCCAGGCCGTGTGTACTGGCTTTGTTTACGCCCTGAGCATCGCCGACAAGTTCATCCGCACCGGCGCGGCGCGCTGTGCCCTGGTGATCGGCGCCGAGACCTTGTCACGGATCGTCGACTGGAAGGATCGCGGCACCTGCGTGCTGTTCGGTGACGGTGCCGGCGCCGTGATTGTCGAGGCCAGCGAAGAGGCGGGCATTCTGTCCACGCATCTGCACGCCGACGGCCAGTACGAGAACCTGTTGACCGTCACCGCCGGCGTCTCCCAGGGCGGCGAAAACCCGCTCAAGAACGAGGCCTGCATCTCCATGAAGGGCAACGAGGTCTTCAAGGTCGCGGTCAATACCCTCGGGCGTATCGTCGACGAGACCCTTGAGGCCAATCACCTCGATCAATCGGCCATCGACTGGCTGATCCCGCATCAGGCCAACATCCGCATCATCCAGGCGACCGCCAAGAAATTGCAGATGCCCGAAGAGCGGGTGGTGATCACGGTCGACCAGCATGGCAACACCTCCGCCGCCTCAGTCCCGCTGGCGCTCGATGTCGCCGTGCGCGACGGCCGTATCCAACGCGGCGATATGTTGCTGCTGGAGGCCTTTGGTGCCGGTGTCACGTGGGGCTCGGCGTTAGTGAAATATTGAAAACAGCCAGGCTTCCTGGACTAAGAAAGCTCTGAATAAGTCTCCCGTTCGCCCTGAGCTTGTCGAAGCCTGTCCTGAGCCAGTCGAAGGGGGCAAACGGGAGGTGCCGTGATACTGAAGGCGGGTCGTTCGTGGTTCGACAAGCTCACCACGAACGGGCTCATTCAGGGCTTCCCTAAGTGGAATACCACGTGGTGCAGTAGTCGTCCGATGCGCGTATCGCCATCGCACGGATATGCAACTCGCTCAAATCGTTGCCACAGATTCATGCGCTTGCGGACTCGCGGTTGTCGTTCATGAAAAGTCCAGGACAAGGAGACAGTGAGATGTCACTGAACAACGCAATCGCCCTGGTGACCGGTGCCAGTCGCGGCATCGGCCAGGCCATCGCCCTGGAACTCGGTCGTCAGGGCGCGACCGTGATTGGAACCGCCACCCGTGCCGCGGGTGCCCAGGCCATCGACGCGGTCTTCGAGGCCGCCGGCATTCGCGGGGCCGGCAAGGTCCTCGACGTCACCGACGGCGCGGCCATCGAGGCGCTGATCAAGGCCGTCGAGACCGAGTTTGGCCCGGTCTCGATTCTGGTCAACAACGCCGGCATCACCCGCGACACCTTGCTGATGCGCATGAAGGATGAGGATTGGGACGCGGTCATCGACACCAATCTCAGCGCGGTTTTCCGCACCAGCAAGGCCGTGTTGCGCGGCATGATGAAGGCCCGCCACGGGCGCATCATCAACATCGCCTCGGTGGTCGGTGTCAGCGGCAACCCGGGGCAGGCGAACTATGCCGCGGCCAAGGCCGGCATGGTCGGGTTCTCAAAATCGCTGGCGCAGGAGGTCGGCTCGCGCGGCATCACGGTGAATACCGTGGCCCCGGGCTTCATCGATACTGATATGACCCGCGCCCTGGCCGATGGGCAGCGCGCTGCACTGCTCGCGAACATTCCCCTGGGGCGTCTGGGTGCAGCCGAGGACATCGCGCAGGCGGTGGCCTTTCTGGCCTCGGACGCCGCGGCCTATATCACCGGCACGACCCTGCATGTGAATGGGGGCCTGCACATGGTCTGAACGGTCCCTGAGGAATGTCCCGTATCTATATGTTAATGAAGCGGCTTGGTCGCTATATCTCGAATCATATTTGAGTGAATCAGGGCCGGATTTTCACTGGATTGGCCCCAACCTTTTCACTACAATACCGCCCGCGGCCCAAGCCGCCTGGTTTCTGGAGGATATACCTGTCATGAGTAACGTCGAAGAACGCGTCAAGAAGATCGTTGTCGAGCAGCTGGGTGTCAAAGAAGAGGAAGTTACAACCGCAGCATCCTTTGTCGATGATCTGGGCGCTGACTCGCTGGATACCGTCGAACTGGTGATGGCCCTCGAAGAAGAGTTCGAGTGCGAGATACCGGACGAAGAGGCCGAGAAGATCACCACGGTTCAGCAGGCGATCGACTACATCAACGCACACCAGGGTTGACCGCTTCGACCCGGTACTGAAAGCCGCAACCACGCAGGTGGTCGCGGCCTTTTCTTTTTCTATCCGCCACGTGGCATCAGGATTCTTGTAAGAGGGAACACCCCTTGTCTAAGCGGCGCGTCGTTATCACGGGATTGGGCATCATCTCGCCGGTCGGAAATTCCGTCGCCGAGGCCTGGACAAACATCCTGGCCGGGTGCGGCGGCATCCGCCCCATCGAGCGCTTCGATGTCTCCGACTTCCCGGTGCGCTTCGGCGGGACGGTGCAGGGTTTCGATCCGACCCAGTACATCCCCGCCAAGGACATCAAGAAGATGGACCCCTTCATCCATTACGGCATCGCGGCGGGCTGTCAGGCCATCGCCGATGCCGGGATCGAGGTGAGCGAGGCCAATGCCGAGCGCATCGGCGTGGCCATCGGCTCGGGGATCGGCGGCTTGTGCACCATCGAAAAGCAACATTCCCAATTACTGGAGAGTGGCCCGCGCAAGGTCTCGCCGTTCTTCGTGCCGGCGAGCATCATCAACATGATCTCCGGCAACCTGTCGATCATGCATGGTCTGAAAGGGCCGAACATCGCCATCGTCACCGCCTGCACGACCGGTACCCACAACATCGGCAGTGCAGCGCGCATTATCAGCTACGGCGATGCCGATGTGATGATCGCCGGCGGTGCGGAGATGGGCAGCACGCCGCTCGGTCTGGGCGGATTTGCCGCGGCGCGCGCGCTGTCGACCCGCAACAACGACCCGGCCACCGCCAGCCGCCCCTGGGATCGCGACCGCGACGGCTTCGTGCTCGGCGACGGCGCCGGGGTGGTGGTGCTGGAGGAATACGAACACGCGCGTCAGCGCGGCGCACGGATCTACGCGGAGCTGATCGGTTTCGGCATGAGTGGCGATGCCTACCACATGACCCTGCCCTCCGAGGGCGGTGACGGCGCCAAGCGCTGCATGCTCAACGCGCTGCGTGATGCCGGCCTCAACACCGATCAGGTGCAGTACATCAACGCCCACGGGACCTCGACCCCGGCCGGCGACAAGGGCGAGACGCTGGCGGTCAAGGCCGCGTTCGGAGCGCATGCCGGCAAGCTCGCCATGAGCTCGACCAAATCCATGACCGGACACCTGCTGGGTGCCGCCGGCGGGATCGAGGCCGTCTTCACCGTGCTGGCCCTGCGCGATCAGGTCGCGCCGCCCACCATCAACTACACCACGCCAGACCCCGAGTGCGACCTCGACTACGTGCCGAACACGGCCCGCGAAATGAAGATCGATGTCGCGCTGTCCAATTCCTTCGGCTTTGGCGGCACCAATGGGACCATCGTCCTGCGCCGGATGCACTAGGAGCCTGTCGGACTTGAGGCTGATCTACTGCGCCGGTGAGAGAGCGGCCCCTTTTTTCGATCCTTCTCGTCAAATAGCTACGGCTATTTTCCTCAAACGATCGAAAAAATTGCCTCGCTCTCCCGCCTTGCTCGCTACGATCGCTCAAGTCCGACAGGCTCCAAGTCTCGCGTTGGCGGCTGGTCCGCGCCCGTTTGCGTAAGCCGTTCAGGCAGCCCCGATGACAGCCGGCGCCCATGATCGAGACAGCGACGCGCTGATCGTCCGGCATATCGATCACGCGCCCGACCTGCTGCGACTGCACGAACTCGACCCCGGGCGTTATCCGCACCTGCTGCAAAGTGTCACGCCAGGCCCGCAGGCACGCTTTGACATCCTGTTCGCCTACCCTGAGGACAGCCTGACCCTCGGTCCCGATGGGCGTGTGCACGGAGAAGGTGCGGTCGGCGGCGATTTTCTCGCAGCGCTCGATCTCGCCTGGCAATGCGCCGCGCTGCCCGTGCACGCCGCCCACGCTGAGCTGCCGTTTCGCGGCGGCTGGTTTTTGTACCTGGGTTACGAGCTGGCCGGACAGATCGAGCCGCGGCTGCATCTGCCCGGATCGGATACGGGCACCCCGGTTGCCGTGGCGACACGGTTCCGGACCGCGCTGATCCGCGACCATCAGAAACGCGGTCTGTGGCTGATTGCGGAGCCCGCCGCGCAGGCGCGCGTGGGGCAGATGCTGCGGGACATCGCCCGTGTGGCGGCGCTGCCCGAGCCTGCGATGCCAAAACTCACGACGGCAACGATCACTGAAGACGATCCCGCGCATTATCTGACAAGGGTGCGGCGCGTGTTGGCCTATATCCGCGACGGCGACGTGTTCCAGGCGAACCTGGCGCGCCGCTGGACCGCGCAGTTCGCGCAGCCGGTCCCGGCCAGCGCGCTGTATCGGCGCCTGCGCCTGCACAATCCCGCCCCCTTCAGCGGGCTTGCCAGCTGGCCCGGGCATGCGGTCATCAGTTCCTCGCCCGAGCGCCTGGTGCGGGTACGCCAGGGTGTGATCGACACGCGCCCGATCGCCGGCACACGTCCGCGTGCGCAAGGCGCGGATAGTGATCGTGCGCTGTCGCGTGAACTGTTGGCGCACCCCAAGGAACGCGCCGAGCACGTC
>JBHEOS010000070.1:0-8688 GCA_046260695.1 Gammaproteobacteria bacterium | reverse complement strand
TCCTGCGCCTGTGGGTGGCGGCGACCGATTATCGCGCCGAGATGACCGTCTCCGACGAGATCCTCAAGCGCACCGCCGATGCCTACCGGCGCCTGCGCAACACGGCGCGCTTCCTGCTCGCCAACCTCAACGGTTTCGATCCCACCGAGCATGCCCTGGCGCCCGAACAGATGCTGATGCTGGACCGCTGGGCGGTGGAGCGTGCGCGCCGGCTGCAGGACGAGATCCAGCGCGCCTACGACCACTACGAGTTTCACCTGATCTATCAGCGCGTACACAACTTCTGCGCGGTCGATCTGGGCAGTTTCTATCTGGATGTCATCAAGGATCGCCAGTACACCTGCCAGCGCGACAGTGCCGCGCGGCGTTCGGCGCAGACGGCGATGTATCTCATCATCGAGGCGCTGGCCCGCTGGCTTGCGCCGATCCTGAGTTTTACCGCCGATGAACTCTGGCGCCACATCCCCGGTGAGCGCGCGCCGTCGGTGTTCCTGGAGACCTGGTTCGTCCTGCCGGAGATGTTCCTGGCTGAAGAGCCCGCGTCGCAGCGCTACGGCATGGATTTCTGGCAGCAGGTGATGGCGGTGCGCGAGGTGGTCGCCAAGGAATTGGAACACCTGCGCGTGGCCGGCGGTATCGGCTCCTCGCTGGATGCCGAGGTGGATTTGTATTGCGGGAGTGAATTGCATGAGCAACTGCGGCGTCTGGACGATGAGCTGCGCTTCGCGCTGCTGACCTCGTATGCACGCGTGCATCCGGTCACCACCCCGCCGAACAACGCGGTGCATTTCACGCTGGCCTCCGGTGACGAGCTGTGGGTGACGGTGGCGCCCTCGGAGCACGCCAAGTGCGTGCGCTGTTGGCATCATCGCGCCGATGTCGGCACGCACAGCGAACACCCGCAGCTGTGCGGGCGTTGTATCGAGAATGTCGTCGGCAGCGGCGAGCAACGCCGCTATGCCTGAGTCCGGCTCGATGTTGCGCTGGCTGTGGCTGGCGGTGTTGGTGGTGGCGCTGGATCAGCTGACCAAGGTCTGGGCCGAGGCGGCGCTGCGCTTCGCCGAACCGGTGGAACTGCTGTCCTGGTTCAATCTGACCCTGCTCTACAACCGCGGCGCCGCGTTCAGCTTCCTGGCCGGTGCCGGCGGCTGGCAGCGGTACTTTTTTCTGGGCATCGGCCTGGTCGCGGTGGTGGTGATCGTGGTCTGGCTGCGGCGCTTGCATCCACGCGAGCGGGTCACCGCCGTCGGGCTGGCATTGATCCTCGGCGGTGCGGTCGGCAATCTGATCGACCGCGCGCTGTACGGCCATGTGGTGGACTTCATCGACTGGCACTACGGTGACTGGCACTGGCCGGCCTTCAACATCGCCGATTCGGCGATTACGCTCGGCGCGGTGCTGGTGGTGCTGGGCGGCCTGCGCCCGCGCGCGGCAGACGACGCGTGATCCACCCGGCGCAGATCCAGCCCGGCAGCCGGGTGCGCCTGCACCTGTCACTCACGTTGAGCAACGGCACAGTCGCCGAGAGCAGCTTCGACGGCGCGCCGCTGGAGCTCGTGATCGGCGACGGCAGCCTGGTGCATGGACTGGAGCTCGCGCTGTACGGCCTGCGCGCCGGGCAGCGGCAGACGCTGACCCTGCACCCCGAGCAGGCTTATGGCGCCCACGACCCCGAGGCGCTCGGCTGGCTGCCGCGCGCGCAGTTTCCAGCCGGGATGGTCTTGCAGCCGGGGGCGCTGGTGGGTTTCACCGGGCCGCAGGGCGAGGAGGTCGCGGCCCTGGTGACCGCCGTCGAGGCGGACCGGGTGCAGATCGACTTCAACCACCCGCTGGCCGGAAAACCCCTGGTCTTCGAGGTGGAGATCCTCGCCGTGGCGCCGCCGCCGGCTGACGATGCCGCCCGGTAGGCGCCGGGTTTGACGTTATACTTGCGCGATCCCATTGCCATCGGAAATGCCATCCATGCAGGTGCTCCTCGCCAATCCCCGCGGCTTCTGTGCCGGCGTCGACCGCGCCATTGAGATCGTCGAGCGCGCGCTCGACTTATTCGGCGCGCCGATCTACGTGCGTCATGAGGTCGTGCACAACCGCTACGTGGTGGACGATCTGCGTCGTCGCGGTGCGCGGTTCATCGAGGATCTGGCCGAGGTGCCCGACGGCGCCACGTTGATCTTCAGCGCGCACGGCGTCTCCCGCGCCGTGCAGGCGGCGGCCGCGGCGCGCAAGCTGCGCGTGTTCGACGCCACTTGTCCGCTGGTGACCAAGGTGCATATGGAGGTCAGCCGGCATGCCCGCGCCGGGCGCGAGTGCATCCTGATCGGCCACGCCGGCCACCCCGAGGTCGAGGGTACGCTGGGCCAGTACGATGCCACGCAAGGTGGCGCGATCCATCTGGTCGAGGATGTCGCCGGCGTCGCCACGCTGAGCGTGCGTGATCCCGAGCAGCTGACCTACGTCACCCAGACCACGCTGTCGATGGACGATACGGCGCGCATCGTCGCGGCCCTGCGCGCGCGCTTCCCGGCGATCCAGGGCCCGCGCAAGGACGACATCTGCTATGCGACGCAGAACCGCCAGGACGCCGTGCGCGCGCTGGCGCAGCAATGCGATTTGATCCTGGTGGTGGGCTCGAAGAACAGCTCCAACTCCAATCGCCTGAAGGAACTGGCCGAGCAGCAGGGCGTACCGGCCTATCTGATCGATGGCGCGGAACAGATCCGCGCGGAATGGTTGGAAGGGAAACAGACGATCGGCGTCACCGCCGGCGCCTCGGCCCCCGAGCTGCTGGTGCAGCAGGTGGTCGCGGCGCTCCAGGCGCGCGGCGCGCGCCTGGCCGAAGAACTCGCAGGGCGTGCGGAGACGATCAGCTTCGCGTTGCCGCCGGGGTTGCGGGGTTAGCGGTAACGATCAGCGCCGCCAGCAGCCATCATTACCCAGTGTGCCCGAGGCGGTCTTGACCCCGGCCTGGGTGATCGAGAGCGTCCCACAGCCCGGGTCGCTGCCGGTCGGTGCCGCTTGCAGGGTAAAGCTGTTCGCAGCCACTGCGCTCAGCGTGATGTCGTAGCGCGCCGTGCCGCCTTCCTTGGGCGAGTGCGCCAGCGCCGCCGGCAGGGCCGCGTCGGTGTAATTGCTGTTGACCGTGAAGTACCGCTCCATGAACTGCGCAGCCTCCAGCAGCACCGCCTGGGCCTCGGCCCGCCGCGACTGGCGGATCTGCTCCTGGTAGGACGGATAGGCGATCGAGGCCAGGATGGCGACGATGGCCACCACGATCATCAGTTCGATCAGGGTGAAGCCGAGATTGGTCGGTCTGTGCGTGTGCATGGTTGAACCCTCTATCAGCGTTGCGGCAGGTCGGCACCCATCGGGAAGACGGTGATCCTGCTGGCCCGGTCGTTGCTGCCATTGACCAGGACCTGCAAACCGCTACGAACAGAGCCGGTCGACAGCGGTTCACCAGCCTGCGAGATTACGACCGTATCCATATCCATGTGATAGCGATTGCCGTTGACGACCAGATAGCCTGACCCGGGCTTCCATTTCTGCAGGGTGCCGCCGACTTCCATCGGAACGCTGGGTGTCTGTCCGCTCACGGTATTGGCGTGGGTGAGGGAAATTCC
This sequence comes from Gammaproteobacteria bacterium, assembly GCA_046260695.1. Taxonomy (GTDB): domain Bacteria; phylum Pseudomonadota; class Gammaproteobacteria; order Thiohalobacterales; family Thiohalobacteraceae; genus JAHJQQ01. The sequence goes on along the minus strand of JBHEOS010000070.1, from coordinate 5,068 downwards.
GCAGAGCAGTGCAATTTTCAGGTAGTTTTTCCACATAAAGGTCATCCTCTAGAACATTACCTAGAACATTACCGCAACTGCCGCCAGGACTGGCGACCCCTGGGCATACCGGATCCCGAGCCGGCGACACATTCACCTTCACCGGAGCACAATTGGTCGACTTTTTCGCCATCCTTGATCACGATCACCTGCTCACCACCCCCGAACTCGAGACCACCGCAACTGCCTTCGCAAGCGGCTGGTATGTCGGCATCAGTGAAGTCAGAGTCACCATTTAGATCGAAGACCGGCGAGGGGGCACGCCCACCCGTTGCGATCATGATATCCATGATGAAGCCTCGGCGACCGCCGCTGAGTGCGCAGGGATCCGGTTCAGGAATCATGGTCGTGAAGCGGACCCGGTCGCGTAACGCGCCGGTCTGCAAAACCGGTTTGCTGATCACCCGTTCACCCATCACGACGTTGTTGTAGATCAGATCCAGGTACCAGCCATCGTTTTCTCCAAGGGCATTGTCTGAGACCTCGCGGAGCGTGTAGGTCTTGTTGTTGGCCGTAAAAGGCCCCTGCCAGGTGATGGATTGGCCCGTGAGCTGACCGCGACCGGCTACCTCCGCGCCATTGTCGTCGATGATGCCGTACAGGCTCTGGATCTGCGAGTTGCCACCGTCCTGGTTGCGGAAGTAGCTGCCGGTACCGAACAGGACCATCAAGGTGGAGGTGTCTGCCGGGTTGACGGCCACCTCGGGTGCGGAGGTGATGGGCTGGGCGACACCGTTGGCATCGCGCGCCTGGAACAGTACATCGCGGTTGTCGAAGGCTTCCCAGTCCGTGCTATTGCCGGTAACGTCGAAACGCCAGAGGTTGCCCTTCAAGTCGCCCGCGTAGACGGTCTTGGCGCGGAGCGTGTTCATGTCCAGCACCACCGTGGGTTCGGCGAGTCCGTTGGGGCTGGCCGCAGTGTCGGCGTCAGTGCCGGTGTCGATTGTCGCGAGCTCGGCGCCATCGCTGAGACGGACGATGTAGAGCCTAGCCCGGTGCCCAGTGCTGTTATAACCGTTACCGAAGATGGCGACCCATTCACCGTCGCTCATGCGCGCGATGGTGGGCTTGCTGACGCCGTAGCCGAGACCGGGATCGGTGAATTCCCACAGGACATTGCTGGCGCCGAAGCTCGAAGGATTGGTGACATCGAGTGCGAACACGGTCCGGCCGCCGGCGCCCATGGTGCCGACGAGTATCGTCTTCCACGCGCCACCGATAAAGGCATCGGCAATTGTCGGCGTGCCGTCCATGAAATAGCGGTGGTTGCTTGAATAGTTCGGCTCCATCAGCCGGTTGATGCGCGCGAACGTATCGCTGCCCTCGGGCAGCAGCAGCTCGCTGGGTATGTAAGCGAAATGTTCTTCGCCGTCCAGCGCGTCGAAGGCGTGCAGCATGCCGTCGTTGGTGCCGACATAGAGGACGTCGGGTCGGTTCAGGTAGGCGCTGCTGGAACGGAATGTCTGGTAACTGGGCGTGATATCGCCCAACCGGCGGTAGCCGAAATCGCGCTTTCCCGCGTATTGTGGGTTGGAGTTGATGATGTCGCCAAGCAGTCGTGTGACGACGGTGGTATCGGTGTCGGTGAACTGGCGGTTGCGCAAAGACGCATGATTATTTACGGCGCCCCGCAGCCAAGCGACGCGCTCGGACAGCAGATTGTCGAGCGTACCGCTCGTATTGCGTTTCAGGGCCTCTTGCTGGTTGTTATGAAGACCCCCAGCACTGAGGGAAATGCCGCTACTGAGTGTCTGTGTGACGCTATCAATGGAGCTGCGGCTCGAAGTAAAGATATTGCGGGTGGCTTGAGTGGCCAGAATGGTTTCGGCATTCCAGGCGGGTGTGTCATTCAGATACAAATTGTTATCCGCATCGCGCAGGATGTTTCTGGCCAGCAACTCACCGGACCAGTCGGTGCTGCGGAACCCTGCGGTATAAAGCAGGGTATCCGATTGCAGCGTGGACGAACTGGCTGCGGCCGAGGTCGACGAACTATTCTGTCTGTTCACGAGATCGGAGAGCATTCTGCTCATCCGGTCGGCGAAGGTCTTCGGATCGGCGGCACTGAAGAATCCGCCGCGGCTGTTCACGGCCGAATGAAGGAGGTCGTCGATATTTTCGGTTGTGCCGGTGGTGGAGGGCACCGGCCAGGTGATGTTGCTGGTAGCCCCCGGTAAAGTGGCCGCAAACGCAGCGACGGGATCGACGGTGCCCTCGACGCCGAGACCGACGCCGAAGGTCACCATGTGCTGCCAGTAGGCCGGATTGGAAATTACCTCGGCGGGTGTTTTCGTAGGCGGAACATTGTTCGCCAGGTCTGTGTGCAGGTCGCGTTTCCAGTAGTACATCGCGACATCCGCAAGGGTATCGTCCTCGCCATCGGTGTAGGGCGACACGGCGGAATACGTATATGCCGGGGTATCTCCCACCGCGGGGATCGTCGGGCCATTAGTGCCATCGTTGTTGTGACGCGCGTCGTCGGTGCCGGCCTCGTCGCCGTTCCAGTAGCCATCGGTCATGAGAATGGTGAAGCTTTGGCGGCATGACAGCTGCGGGGTGCCGTCATTCGTGCCGGGCGTTTCGCCCCAGGGGCCCGCGTTCGCGGTGCGGGAATAATACTGACCCGCGTCGTCCAGGGCGCGGCGGAGCGGCGTCCCCGCCAGGGGGATGGTGTCGTTGTAGAGGTGGTCGAAGAAGTCCGACCGGTGGGTTCCGGAGAACGGCCGAACGCCGCGGATGATGGTCCTCGTGTTGGCCCCATCGATACTGGTCGAGGCCTTGTTGATGGCACCGAAACCGACACGCAGATTCTCGCCCTGTTCGGAGAAGGCCCTGCCGATGCCGGCGCGGGCGGAGAGTACGCGCGAACGGTAATAGGTATACCAGTTGGCGAAGTTCTGGATTTCTTCGTTGTACGCGCAGGCGGTCGGGGTGGCGCAATCCGTGCGGTCGGCGCCGCCGGTGAACGGGGCATTGGCCGGCCTGATCTCGATGCGGGTGTAACTCGCCGGGTTCTGGACATCCCCGCTGTTGTATTGGAAATAGGTGGCAGGGTAGAACGTGAGGTTTCCGGTGTCGCAAAGATTCGCGTTGCTCGATGCGGTGCTGGCCGTATGCCGGACCCAGCAGGCGCGTTGGGTGTTGTCGTTGGTGAGGTCCCGGTTTCCTTTGCCGGGGCGCGCGGGGTTGTGCGGCGCGGCAGTGGGTGTCGCAGCCGGCCAATCGTTGCCGTCTTCATCGGCCCACGGGCGATAGCGGACCGTGGGATTGTAGTATGAAAGGTTGTTGTTGCTGGAGCGGAAGTAGGCTGCCCAACGGTTGTCAGTCTCGAAGCGGGGGACCAAGTGAAGTCTGGAGTCGCGATACGTGCTGTGGCGCCAATAATCGCACTCGGTGTTCGTGCCGTCGGTGTAGATGCAGTCCTCGAAGGTTACGCCCGTAGCCGTGCCGGTCGTCTGGCGCTGGGGATAGACGAAGGTCACCATGCGATTCCACCATTGGGTATTGGTGGCATTCACGAAGATATTCAACCCATTGTTGTCGGGCAGTGTCTCGAACATCATGGAACCCGAATCGTCGATGACGAACATGATGTTCGGGTCGACGCTCGCGGTCAGAAACAACGGCACATTCGCGATGTCTACATCCGCCTGCACGGGGGTGCCGAGTGCCAGACCGAGCGCGATGCCGAGACCGATGGCCTTGAGGCGACGTCCTGTCCGGGTGTGGGTGCGGGTGCGGGTGGCGTTCATAATGTCTCTCCTCGAAACGGGCGATGGAGCGCGCGATGCGATTTCAATTGATGCGTTTAAACATAGTCTGCAGGATCACCACGGTGGTGTCCGAGCCGCCGACCCCGCGTGAGGTGACCGGGTAGAAATCTTCCACGGTCATGCTGGACGCGCTGACCCCGTAAATTACCTGTGTGGACGGCTCCACATAAAAGGCCGGCGGATCGGCGAGTGCACCATGGCCATTTGCGGTGCCGTGTTCACCCGTGCCATCCCAGGCTTCGGGGTTTGCCAGGATATTCGCGACGTCCGCCGTGGCCCGGTTGGCGGGTGTGCCGAGCCAAGCCTCGCCCTCGCGCAGTCCCGCCTCGGCGGCCTGGAAGGCGAGATTGCGGTCGCGCGTATTACCAGCCATGCGCTCCTGCAGGGTGGTGGACTGCATGGAGGTGACCCCGATCAGGGTCATCAGCAGCAGAAAGATCAGGCTGATGATCAACACGGCGCCGCGCTGGCGGGCCGGTTGACGGGCGATGATGGGTGCGGTCGGCATAGGTACTGGCCTCAGGGGACGCGGTTTCTGAGTGTGACCGTGGTGTTCACGATCTGGCGCAGCCGGCGGTCGTTCGCGGCGTTCGCATCCGTGCCGGCCAGGGTATAAGTGGCCGCGCCGCTGATGTCGTCGCCGCGTTCGGTGGCGCGCATCAGCAAGGTGATCTGCACGCTGACCACGTTGGCCCAATTGCCGACGTTGTTCGCGGTCACGTAGTTGTCCACGATCCGGTCGGCGTTGGTGTCGACGCCATAGAGCACCTGCATGTTCTCGACGCCTTCGACAACCTCCTCGGCGTTGCCTGCGGCCGCACGGTTACCGCCGGTCACCCCGAGCGGCCGGCGGAACAGGCCGGGCGGGCTGTTGGCGTTGTTATCCCGTTTGCCGACGTAGTAGATGTAGCTTTGAACCCTGACGACCGAGCCGCCGGGCTGAGTCAAGGTTGCGGTCGCGGTGTTGCCGGGGATGCATCCACCCCCCGCGCACATCTGGACCCAGTCGGCATTCTGGCAGTCGCTGAGCAGTAGGATGTCACCGGGCTGGAAGGTGACGGTCACCGGGTCCGTGGTTATATTGATGCCGGCCCCGGTGAGGGTCGAGGCGGCGCTGATGGTCCCCACGGCCCCGTCGCCGCGCCAGATGCGCAGGATGTCCGAGCCCGGTACCGACAGCGTGCCCGCGTCGAGTGTGGTGCCAGCGACGGTGTTCCAGCCACCGCCGCTGGCATCCACGACCGCGGCGGTCTCTG
>JBHEOS010000007.1:33706-45423 GCA_046260695.1 Gammaproteobacteria bacterium | reverse complement strand
GCCTCCATATCCATGCCGAGTTCGAGCATGTCGACGGGGTAGCCGGTCTTCTCGGCGACCACGGTCATCATCACCTGCTGGATGCGCGCGAGGTCGAGGCCCGGGGCCGGTGCTGCCGAGACGGGTGCCGCGACGGGCGTCGCCGGGGCAGCTTGTTGCGGGGCCGGTGCTGCCGCGACCGACGCCTTGGGGACCGGCCCGGGGACGGGTGCCTCGACCGGTTGCGGACGCGCTAACGCCGCGGGCGCTGCCGCCACGACCTTCGGTACCGGTGCAGCCAGCGTCGGGGTCGCCTCGACCCGGGGGATGGACGCCGGCGCGGCCGGTGCCTGCACGGAGGCAGGGGCGCTAGAAGGTGCCAGCCGCGCATACTGCTGGGTGAGGGTGTCCAGGGCTTGCCGCGCGGTTTCGCCCTGGGCGGATAGATAGGCTTCGTGTACACGCAGGGATTCCTGCTGGTGCTGGTGATACAGCGCCAGGGTCCGCTCGACGCTCTCGGGGATGCTGGCATGCCCGCGCGCCAGCAGCTCAACCTGTTTCTCCATCAACTGCCGGAAGGTATCCGAGTACTGTTTGGGTCCCTCAAGGTAACGGTTGTGGACCTCGGATATCAGCTGTTGATGCTGATAAAAATGCCCGATCGTGCGTTCGATCGAGGCCATGACCGCATGGCTATTGCCGGTCGGGGCGGCGGCCTCGCGGGTGTTTGCCACGGGTGCGGTTGTCGCGGCCGGGCGGGACTCGGGAGAGGCTTTCGAGGGCATAGGCGCCGCGGGCTCCTTCTGGGTAACCGGGGTGCTGGCCGGTTGGGGTTGTGCGGTGGCGGCGGGTGTCGGCGCGGGCCGTTCGTCGGCCTTGATCTGCGGGGCGGGTGCCGCGGCGGGCAGTTGGATCCGGTGCCCGTCGTTCAGCGCGGCCTCAAAGGCGTTGCGGGTCTTGTCGCTGACATAGTGGCCCGCACTCAGCTTCAGTGTCATCGCCGAGAGCTTGCGCGGGCGTGTGCTGATCGAGGGTGCCTGCCAGGGGTCCAGCGCGGTCAACGGCATACCCAGCACGGCCAGCCGGACCGCCGCCTGTCGCAGTTGCAGATCGCTGTTGTGCTTGGCGTTGGGGTTGACCGCGAGCGCCACGTGTTGCTTATCCTTCAGGCAATCGTCGACCAGTTTCGTGAGCACGTTCTTGGGTCCGAACTCGACGAAGATGCGCGCACCGGCGGCATACAGGTTGGCGATCTGATCGGTGAAGCGCACGGATTCCAGCATGTGCCGCTTGAGGGCCTCCTTGATCGCGGATGGCGACTTGGGATGCGCCTGTCCGGTGCCGTTGGCGTAGATTGGGATTGAGGGTTCGTTGAAGTCGATCTGGTCGACGACCTCGGCGAAGGGCTTCTGCGCGTGCGCGACCCGGGGCGTGTGGAAGGCCGCGGAAACGGGCAAACGCACCACCCGGAGGCCCTCGGCCTTCAGCAGCTCCAGCGCCTGATCGGCCTGGCTGCTGGGGCCGGCGACCACGACTTGGCTGGGCGAGTTGTAGTTGGCGATCGCCCACTCCGGCAGACGCGCGATGGCGCTCTCGACCTGTTGCACGGCGCCGACCACGGCGAGCATGGTGCCGGCGTCGAAGTCTGCCTTATCCGGCGCCGTCATGGCCTGTCCGCGGACCTGGGCCAGCCGATAAAAATCGCTGTCGCTCAGCACCCCGGCGGCCCACAAGGCGGTCAATTCGCCGAAGCTGTGGCCGGCGGCGAAGTCGGCCTTGAATCCAGCCTGTTGCAGCAGCTTGTAGGTGGCCGCGCTGAGCCCGCCAATGGCCGGCTGGGCGTGCCGTGTGAGCTGAAGCTGTGCCTCCTGTGCCTTGAGCGCGTCGGCGTCGTACACCGGGACGGGGTAGAGCACCCGCGACAGGGGTGTCTGCCCCTGCTGCACGAAAACGCTATCGAGGGCGCTGAGGGTGGCCAGTACCGGCGGAAATTGGCAGGCCAGCTCGCGCCCCATATTCAGGTACTGCGAGCCCTGGCCGGGAAACAGCGCCACGACCTTGCCGGATGTCTCCAGGCCTTCGCGGCGATAAAACACCCCGCTGGGCAGATCCCACTGGGACGCCTCGGCCTGGGCGCGCAGTTGTTCAACGGCCGAGTTCAGGTGCTCCAGTGCCTGGCCGGCACAGCTGGCGGTGAAGCCGAGCCGCGCGTGCGCCTGGGGCAGGGGGCGCAAGCCGGCCTGCTGCTGAAGCTCGCGCCAGGCCAGGGCCCGTTCGGCGTCTTGCGACAGCCGCTTCGCCCAAGTCTGGCAGTCCGCTGCGAGCTGCTGCGGCGTCACCGCGTCGAGCACCAGGGCGACAGGCGACTGATTGATGCGATAGGCAGCCTGTGGCAACGGCTGGTATTCCTCCAGCACGAAATGGAAGTTGGTACCGCCGAAGCCAAACGAGCTGACGCCCGCGCGGCGCGGCGCGCCATCCGGTCGCGGCAACCAGGGGCGGGTTTCCGTGTTGAGGTAGAACGGGGAGTCCTCGATGCCCAGCGAGGGGCTGGGTTTTTCCACGTTGATGGTGGCCGGCAGCACCTTGTGATGCAGGGCCAGTGCGGTCTTGATGATCCCCGCGGCGCCGGCCGCGGACTTGGTGTGACCGATCTGGGATTTCACGCTGCCCAGGGCGATCGCATTGCGCTCGGTGTTGTCCTCGCCGAACACCGTTTTCAGGGCCGCGAACTCGGCCGCATCGCCCGCCAGCGTGCCCGTGCCGTGCGCCTCCAACAGGCCGAGGGTCCGCGGTGCAAAACCCGCGTCGCGGTAGGCCCGGCGCAAGGCCTTGGCTTGACCGCTGGGGCTGGGCGCATAGATGGATTTATAGCGTCCGTCGCTGGAGGTGCCGATGCCCCGCAGCACGCAGTAGATGCGGTCGCCATCGCGTTCCGCGTCCGCCAGGCGCTTCAACGCGATCATGCCGATGCCTTCGCCGACCATCATGCCGTTGGACTTGTGGTCGAAGGGACGGATGGTTTCGTTGGTGGTGAAGGCGGGCGTCTTGCTGAAACTCATGTACATGAACGGTGAGTTATCGCAGCAGATGCCGCCGGTGATCATGACCTCACTGCGGAATTCGAGCAGATCGCTCACCGCCATCTTGATCGCGGCCAGCGAACCGGCACAGGCCGCATCGACCACGCAGTTGGTCCCGCCCAGGTTGAAACGGTTGGCGATGCGCCCGGCGATGACGTTGCCGAGCATGCCGGGGAAGGAGTTTTCCTCCCAGCCCACGTAGGCCTTCTTGAATTTGTCGATGATGATGGCGCGGTCGGCGTCGGGTACGCCGCTGCTTTTCAGCACCCGGTCGAGGACTGGATATTGCAGACGCGCGGTCAGCGGGGTGATCAGTTTCTGGCCGCCACCCACGCCCAGGGTCACGCCGACCTTGTCGCGGTCATAACCCGAGGCATCGGAAATGCCGGCATCCTCGATCACGTCCCTGGCCACCAGCAGGGCCAGCAGCTGTGCCGTATCGGTGATCTCCAGGATGTTCGGTGGCAGGCCGAACTCCATCGGATCGAAATCCAGGTCGGGGATGAAACCGCCGCGTTTGCAGTAGGTCTTGTCCGGCGCGTTGCGGTCTTCCGAGTAGTAATCATCCGCCAGCCAGCGCGACGGGGGGACGTCGATGATGGAATCGAGGCGCTCCAGGATGTTTTCCCAGTATTGCTCCAGGTTCAGCGCGTCGGGAAACACGCTGGCCATGCCGATGATCGCAATCGGCGTCTCCTGCAGGCGGGAGGTGAAGACGGGCTCTGATGGCTGGGGCTCGGGCCGCATCGATTTGCCGCTATCGTCAGACAGGTCGCGCGGGGTATCCCGTTCCATTTTGTCATTGTCGTGGTTCATTAGGTTCTAGGCTCCAAAAGGGAAGGGGTAAGCCCGTTCAGGCAACGTCGTCTTCGGTTTGCTCTGCATCCTGGTCGCCCATGACCCGGAAACGGCTTAGAAGCTGGTTGTAATTCCCGGCCAGGATGCGCCGGATATGAAAAGGCGCGGTGCCAAGCACGGCCTTCATGTAACGGCTGGCAGCATCGGTCGGTTGATCATCAAAGATATCGACATACACCCAGTCGGAGGCCGGATCATTGGCGATCAGCACCCGTTGCTGGCGGGGCTCTCCGGGAAATTGCGGCAACTGGGTGGCGCGCACATTGACTACTCGGTCCTGTTCGCACGCACCCAGGGCAGCCAGCAACTGCATCATGGAATCGCGGGAGACCTCGGGTGACAGGTTCTCGTGCGTCGTCTTGTCCTGAAGACGTACCCGAACGCCTTGCGCCTTTTGCAGCCAGACCCCGCTTTTGCCGTCGAGGTCCACTAGCCGGGATACGCCATGGCGTTTCAGACAACGGGCGATGCCCGCCCGGGATGCCTCGGGGTTGATGTATTCGCGCGTGATGACCAGCAGGTCGTCGAGCGATAACTGCAACGATTTACGTAATTCGACCAGCACGAATTCCTGAACGGGCGTCAGCGTTGTATTCAGTGTATGGGGGGTGTGAGGCGCGTCTTCCGGGCTTTCACGGCGTTTCCATTTCCGCACCGTTGCCGGGCTGATTTTCAATAACCGTGCCAGTGCGGCCACCGGCAAGTCGGATTCCCGAATGAAGGCCCGCATTTCCGGCGTGGTCGTGGCGTTGCTGTGCGTGCGTTTCGTCATAAGCAAGGTTTATTGTTATTTTCAGTAAAGCCTGTGTTTTGCGAGTTGAAGGCGTGTTACGCAGAAAATCGCTCAACTCGATATGTCCGTAGACTAATCCACGAGCCGGAAGAACACAATCACCTGATACCAAATATTTTTATATATCTAATAACATAATGAATATTAATATGAAATCATATTAATTCCCATCGTCGACAAGACCCTGGATAGGCTATAATCCTTCGATACAGTATATAAGAAGATAGCAATTTGCTTACAGACTTATACGGAATTCGGCCCACCCCATTCTGGAACATGACCACTTGATGAGCGAATTAAGCGAATTTTTGCCAAGCAACGAGGTACACCTCTGGGTCACCCGGCCGCGGATTTTGCAGGATGGCGAGCTGTTGGAGCGCTATGCCGCGCTGCTGAGCGATTCTGAACGGGGGCGCCAGCAACGCTACCGTTTCGCCCGGCATCGTCATGATGACTTGGTCAGTCGAGCGCTGGTACGGACCAGCTTGGGCCATTACCTCGCTATGCCACCGGCTGAATTACGGTTTGCCTCGGGCGATCGAGGCAAACCGTACCTTGTGAATCCGCCTGTGCCCCTGGAATTCAATCTGAGTCACACCGAGGATTTCATCGTTTGTGCCGTGGCGGGCACGCGAGCAGTGGGAGTGGATGTCGAATGGTTGCAGCGGCGAAGCGATACAGCCGCGTTGGCGCGTCGATATTTCTCCGAGCGGGAGAATGCGCTGTTGCTTGACCTGGCCGGCGAGCGTCAGCGAGATCGGTTCTTCGATTACTGGACGCTTAAGGAGTCCTACATCAAGGCGTGCGGACAGGGTCTGGCGATTCCGCTGCGCCATGTCAGTTTCGAGATAGGTGAGTCCGCTGATGAATTCATCAACGACCAGATAGAATTGCGCTTTGTGCCCGGCCGTGATGACCGTCCGGATGACTGGTGCAGCTGGTTGATACGGCCGCACCGCGACTACCGTATGGCGCTGACGGTCCGTGTGCGCGCCGAGCCAAGGCCGCGCGTGCGGTTTTTTGTTTCGGTGCCTTTGCTGAGCACTCAGGAGGTCAGTCTGCCGCTTTCGCCCGATCCTGGCCCGTCAAGGCCAGAAGCACCTCGTCAGGGATAGGTTGAAGCTGTTTGCTGCGGTTCATGCAGACCATTTCGATATCGGCGGTCACTGCCGCACGCCCGGCCTGGGGGCGCCAGAGTTCCTGCCGCCAAAGGGTTTTGTATTTTCCGTCCAGCCGATACCGGGTGCGTATGTCACAGACCTCGGCAAACTCGACGCCATCCTGGAAGGTCAGATTGGCTTTATATACGGCGAACCCCAGGCCCAGTTCGCCCCAGAGTCTCGCTAGGCGAGCGCTGTCGATGACATGCTCACGCGCGCGTTCGAAGTATTTGAGGAAATTGGGGTGGTAAACCACCCCGGAGTGATCGGTGTCTTCGTAGTAGATCTGAACCGGAAAATGGTAGAGCTGACTTTCCATTCACGCCCCATTTCCGGGATTACGACAGACCATGGAAGGGTAAGCGATGGCTTATTTATTCTTTTGTATACAGTTGGTTGTATAGATTCGCGTGGTCTGGTATGGTCCGTCGAAATTATGGTGCCGAGGAGAGGACTCGAACCTCCACGGGTCGCCCCACTAGTACCTGAAACTAGCGCGTCTACCAATTCCGCCACCTCGGCAGGTGGTCGAACCTGGTGTTCTCCAGGCCCGAGAGCCGCGCACTTTACCCGCCGCTTCAGCCCTTGTCAACGCAATGGCAAGCGTGCCCTGAACTACAGGATATCGATGAATTATGAGAAAAAAACATACCAGCAAATCCCCCGTGTGGAAGCAGCAAGACCCGCAGGCCGAGCGGGAGACGCAGAAATATGAGCGGCCCATCCCCAGCCGTGAACTCATTATGGAAACCCTCAAAGAACAGGGTCTACCGCTGAGTCGGGAACAGATAGCCGATGTTTTCGGCCTCCATGACGAGGCTGATCTGGAGGCGCTGCGGCGCCGCCTGAATGCCATGGAGCGCGATGGACAAGTGGTGCGTAACCGGCGCAATGGTTATGGTCTGGTGGAGAAACTGGATTTGGTGCGTGGCCGTGTTATCGCCCACCCGGACGGCTTTGGCTTTCTGGTCCCGGAAGACGGCGGCGATGATCTGTTTCTCTCGCCCCGGCAGATGCGCAGCCTGTTCCACGGCGACCGCGCCGTTGCGCGCGTAACTGGCCTGGACCAGCGCGGCCGCCGCGAAGGCGCCATCGTCGAGGTTATTGAGCGTAATACACAGCGCATTGTCGGGCGTTTCTACTGTGAGAATGGCGTCAGTTTTGTCGTGCCTGACAGCAAACGGATCACCCAGGACATCTCTATCCCCCCCGACTGCCAAGGTGGTGCGAGGCAGGGACAGATCGTCACCGCCGATATCATCGAACAACCGAGCTACCGTTCACGGCCGATCGGCCGTGTCGCCGAAGTGCTTGGCGACCATATGGCGCCGGGGATGGAGATCGACATCGCCATCCGCAGTCATGCATTGCCATTGGCCTGGCCACCGGCGGTGGAGGCCGAGATCGCCGGGCTCACACCTGAAGTCTCCGAGAGTGCCAAGCAGGGTCGAGAGGATCTGCGCGGGCTTGCGTTGGTTACGATCGACGGTGCGGACTCACGCGACTTCGACGATGCCGTGTATTGCGAGCGTAAGGCCAAGGGTTGGCGTCTCCTGGTGGCAATTGCAGACGTGGCCCATTACGTCATTCCGGATACGGCGTTGGATCGCGAGGCCAGTACTCGCGGCAACTCGGTCTATTTTCCCGAGCGGGTCATCCCCATGCTCCCGGAGATACTGTCCAATGGTCTGTGTTCCCTGAACCCGCAGGTCGACCGGTTGTGCATGGTCTGCGAGATGTCTATCAGCGAGGACGGACGCATCACGCGGTCGCGTTTTATCGAAGGTCTGATGCGTTCCCATGCGCGACTCACCTACGAGCAGGTCGCCGCGATCGTTGTCGATAAAGATCACGATGCTCGCAAGCAGTTTTCTGCTGTGGCGCCACACCTCGACGAGTTGTACAGGCTCTATCAAGTATTACGCAAGGAGCGTTCTAAACGCGGTGCGATCGACTTTGAGACCACCGAAACGCGCATCGTATTCGCTGACGACCGCAAGATAGAGCGGATCGTGCCCGTCGTGCGCAATGATGCCCATAAGATCATCGAGGAGTGCATGATCACGGCCAATGTCGCAACCGCACGGTTCCTGGAAAAGAATAAAATGCCGACGCTCTACCGCGTACACGAAGGGCCAAAGGTCGAGAAACTGATCGCGTTGCGCGAGATGTTGAAAGAGGTTGGTCTAAGTCTGCGCGGTGGTGACAAGCCGGAACCGATGCATTATGCGCAGCTGCTCGATGCCATCCAGAAACGCCCCGACGCGCATCTGTTACAGACGGTGATGTTGCGTTCTCTCTCGCAGGCGCGCTACGTACCCGAGAATGCCGGCCATTTTGGCCTGGCCCTGGGCCAATACGTGCACTTCACCTCGCCGATCCGGCGCTACCCGGATCTACTGGTGCATCGCGCGATCCGGCATGTACTGCGCAACAAGGCCGGGAAGGGATTGATCAAGCGCGCCTTGGGCCGGGTCTTTCAAAGTGGTTCCAGCGGGGGGTTCCGCTACGGTGTCTCGGACATGCAAGTCCTTGGCGAACATTGCTCCATGACCGAACGCCGTGCCGATGAGGCTACCCGTGACGCCATCGATTGGCTCAAGTGTGAATACATGATGGATAAGGTCGGCGAGGAATTTCCAGGGGTCATCAGCGGGGTGACCTCATTCGGGATATTTGTCGAATTGCAGGAAATTTATGTCGAGGGGCTTGTCCATGTGACCGCCTTGAAGAATGATTACTACCATTTTGACCCGGCCGGCCATCGCCTGCGCGGGGAACGTAGCGGGAAGGTTTACCGCTTGGCCGATCAGGTGAACGTGCGGGTCGTGCGCGTTGACTTGGATGAGCGTAAGGTGGATTTTGAACTGGTCGATGGGGCGGAACCGAAATCTGGGCGTGCCATCGCCGGAGGTAAGAGTAAGCAGGTGAAATCACGTTCGGGCTCACGCAGACGGAAAAAAACTGGAGAGAAAGACCAATGAAATACATCAATGCTAAATCAGTGCTTGCCATGACCGTAGCTGCAGCGTTGTCAGGTTGTGCCGCGGACGATCCGAATCGGCGTGCCAAAACGGGCGCTGCGGTCGGCGCGATTGCCGGTGCGGTGCTGGGCCATCAGCTCGACGACAAGGCCGGGCGCTATGTCGGTGCAGCGGTGGGTGCTTTGACCGGTGCGGCGGTCGGCAATTACATGGATAACCAGGAGCAGGCGTTCGATGCCGCACTGGCCGAGGAGCAGCGCCAGAACTCTATCGAGATACAGCGTCTGCAGGATGAAACACTAAAGATCGATATTGCCAGCGAGGTCTCTTTCGATTTCGGCAGTGCCGCAATCAAGTCGACCTTTCGGCCTACCCTGGATAAGGTGGGTGGTGTCTTGATGCGTTATGACCGGTCCATTGTGCATGTGGTTGGGCACACTGACAGTGTCGGTTCCGATGCTTACAATCAGCGCCTGTCCGAGCAACGCGCCCAGTCGGTGATGAATTACCTTGTCAGTACCGGGGTGCCGCGGGAGCGCCTGCGCGCCGAGGGTCGTGGTGAGATGGAACCGCGGGAGAGTAATGCCACCGAGGCGGGGCGTCAGCTGAACCGTCGTGTGGAATTGTTCGTCAAGCCGCTTGTGGAAGGTCAGGAGCAACGCGCCTACCAACCGCCCCCGGTACAGAACGCGCCCTCGTCCTGGCGGTAAGGCATGGCGCAGCCCCAGCGCGTGTATGGCTTGCATGCCGTGCGCGCGCTACTGCGTCAGGGTGATGCGGTCATCCGTCGCGCCTGGGTGCAGGCGGGGCGGGATGATCCGCGTTTGATGGAAGTGATCAGCGAGCTGAGCGACCGGGGGGTTGCGGTCGAGCCGGTGGCCCGGCGCGAGTTGGACCGCCTCCTGGATGGCGCCCGGCACCAGGGCGTGCTGCTGGAGGTGGAAGCGGCGGCCGTCGGTGACGAGCACACACTGGAGGCGTTCCTGGCCGGGCTCGTCAAACCAGCCCTGCTGTTGGTGCTCGACGGGGTCACAGATCCCCACAACCTGGGGGCGTGCTTGCGCACCGCTGATGCGGCCGGTGTTCAGGCCGTCATCCTGCCCAAGGACCGTTCCGTAGGGATCACACCGGTGGTGCGCAAGGTGGCCTGTGGGGCCGCCGAGTCACTGCCCCTGTTTCAAGTCACCAATCTAGCCCGCAGTCTGCGCCTGCTTCAGGACGCCGGGATCTGGATCTTTGGTGCCGCCGGTGAAGCCGAGCAATCCCTCTATGAGGTTGACCTTACAGGTTCTGTGGCCGTGGTCCTGGGCGCGGAGGGTGGCGGCTTGCGGCGCTTGACCCGCGAGCATTGCGACGTCCTGGTGAAGATCCCCATGGCCGGTCTGGTCGAAAGCCTCAATGTCTCGGTGGCGGCGGGTGTGCTGCTCTACGAGGTCGTGCGTCAGCGGCAGGGCCTCGCTAGGGGGCCCTGAATTTCGGCGCAGTAGATCAGTCCCAAATCCGACAGGCGCCTGGGGACGCGACAACCCAGGCCCATGCCGATCGCCATGGGATTACCGGTCAGAATCACCCGTCGAGCGGATGTCAGTCGGGTGCGCGTATCCGCGAGGCCTGCAAACCCTTGGGGCCTTCGCTGATTTCGAACTCGACCTTTTGGCCTTCCTTCAATGTTCGGTATCCCTCCGCCTCGATGGCAGAGAAATGCGCGAACACATCCTCACCCCCCGCGTCAGGCGAAATGAAACCGTACCCTTTGGCGTTGCTGAACCACTTGACTGTGCCTGTTGCCATGTGCGACTACCTCGCTCACATCTGCGGATTTTGTTGGTCCGCTTGTATGTTGTGGATATCGGTTAGACCGCGATTATTGGGTTCCGCGGTGTGTCCGATATCTCCTCCTTGATTGGCATGCCCCCGGCATGCCAGTGATCACTGTTATCCAGCAAAGTAAAATAGTCAAGTATTCAGTAGGGTTGTATCGACAGTCCTGGACAGCGCGGGGCCTCATCCTGTCAGTGCAGTCCGTGAGGTCGCAGATCGCGAGCCCCGGTGGCGGAAAAATCCGCTAGAGTCCAAACAGGTTCAGGGACCCTGAATCAGTTAGAATCAGTCCATGACAGATGAAATCATCAAACCGGGCGGTGACGATGGCGTGGCCGTTGAAGAGGCTAGGCCCAAACTCAAGCCGCCGCCGTTGTATAAGGTGGTGTTGCTCAATGATGACTACACGCCGATGGAATTCGTGGTTCAGATACTGGAAACCTTCTTTGCCATGAACCGCGAAAAGGCGACTCAGGTCATGCTGCAGGTGCATACCCGTGGCAAGGGTGTCTGCGGTGTCTATACACGGGAAATCGCCGAGACTAAAGTTGTTCAGGTGAATGAATTTTCGCGGCGCAATCAGCACCCGCTGATGTGTACGCTGGAGGAGGCCTGAGACCGGGGTGGCCAGGAACTGGAATGGCTGTTGCATGTCAAAAGGCGTAAGTGAGGCGTCACACCGTTTGTCGGCGCCCGGTCCCGGGTCCCGAGGATTTCAGTACCCTGTTCGGGTAAGCGCGAGGTACGTCCTATGTTGAGCAAGGAACTTGAATTCACCCTCAATCTCGCCTTCAAGGAAGCACGCGACAAACGCCACGAATTCATGACCGTGGAGCATCTGCTGTTGGCCCTGCTGGACAACCCGGCCGCCGCTGAGGTGTTGCGGGCCTGCGGTGCCGACATGCCGGCGCTCAAACGTGATCTGATCGCCTTTCTGGCGGAGACCACCCCGGTCCTGCCCATACAGGATGCCCGCGAGACCCAACCGACCCTGGGTTTTCAACGTGTACTGCAGCGCGCTGTGTTTCACGTGCAGTCC